>NZ_QTLR01000002.1:0-401335 GCF_003602765.1 Veillonella sp. AF36-20BH | reverse complement strand
ATTAATACTAGCATATGCACATGATCTGCCATAAGCTCCCCCTCTATAATCTTGACGCCCTTATATTCGCATAAACGTCTCAGTATTTCACGTAAACTATTTCTATATTGATTATATATAACTTTACGTCTATACTTAGGTGTATATACTATGTGGTATTTGCATAACCATTTTGTGTGCGCAAGGCTCTGTGTCTTTGTTGCCATATAAAATCACCTTTCTTTTGCATATAATGCGGCTTGAACACCTACATTATACTTAAGCAAGGTGATTTTTTTGTATAACTTTCGTTGCCGCACCCGCATAGCAGGTGGTTTTATGATTCGCGACTACGTCTCGAACCAGTCTAAAGACAATAAAAAAAGTGCTAAGGCGATACCAAAATGATGCCCCTTAGCACTTAATTAAAAAGTATGAATATAGTTCAGTCACTATGAGAATTACTATACAAGCTATTATATGACTTGCTATTCGAGTAAACTTTCAACCATATTAGTCAAGAGCTTCCTCTGTGTTGATAGCTTTGCGAAGATCAACTACACGATACCCTTCAGCTACCAGTTCATTTGTTTGTTGAACAACTTTCACACGATTATTCCCATCTTTCATAGATTGTTTCAAACTGAAAATAACCATTTCATTCATGTAAAAGCGCAATTCATCATTTTTAATTTCGGCAGTATTACGATCCAAGATATCGATGATTTCTTGTGCATAATCCATTTTACCGGCTTCAGATACCGTAGTATGTGATTCAAAGAACTTTTTATAGTCATCATACAAACGATCTAAAGCCACGCGTGCATAGCTGTCTTCTTTATAGCGATGACTCACGATGTACCAGCTGCGGCGGACATTCATATAATAAAGCGCATTATTACTATAACGTTCTTGCCCGGACACAACATTGGTATCGTCTTTGATAAGCTTACCGGCTTGATTCAATTGAAAATATGTGAAATCCCTTACTACGTCACGCACTTCTTCACTAGGAACAGGAAGAACTACTTCCTGTTCGATGTTAGTTAAAGGTAACGGTGCTTGTTCACGCATCATCAATGTATCGCGAGCTGCATCAGCTTGACCTGCAACACATACACAAGCAAGCGCTAAAATAGGCATAAATCTCTTTAATTTCATAAACCCTAATCCTCCTCATAATCATCCGCCAAATGAGCGGGCTTCATATTCCTTACATAAATAGAATATAATAAAAATCAAATACTTCCAAGTACAAATTATTTAGTAAGTCCTGTTTGTTTCATGAGCAATGCAATTTGAGCCTTCATTTCCTCATTGTCTCGTTGCACTTGATCATACTTAGCGGTCAATTCTTGGTCACGTTGTTTCATGAGTGCATTCTCAACTTTCAATTGCGTCAATTCATCTTGCATTACATACATGGAGCTAATAGGGCCACCCTTGTAACGTTCATGCCAACCATCTTTGCAAACACAGAAGTTACTGTCGAACGTTTCGACACGTTCTTCGCCGTTTCAGCCACAACGACATAACAACCTTTCGTACGATTCCAAATCACCTTAAAGATTCGATTCATTTACTTTACTCCTTACATAAAATAATCAGGTTATATGAATAGATTAAAATCATTTATAATTCTAGAAAAAAGTAAAACCATATATAATATATGGACTTTTTTCGATACATATCGTATTAAACATACCATATCCTATGTGAAAAGTAAAAGAAATTTAATTTTATATTCATCTAAAAATTATAATCACTTATAAATATACAACAAATCTAACCATTTTATTTATATTCATGCCAAATGTACCATTTTTTACGTATAAAACCAACTAAAAAATTTTTCTTTCTACTCCCATTCGTTTATATCTAATTTCATTCGTTTATATCTAATTTCATTCGTTTATATTAAATCGATAATGGATTATCCTTACATATATGCAACATATACTCGATAGATAATATGTACGAATACCCCCAATAAAAGCAAGAGTAAATTCATAAAATACTAAAAGGCGCCAAAAGCAAAATGCTTTTGGCGCCTTTTATGGCACTACAATATGAATATGTGATTTCATATCATATTACATCAATATGTTTATCATATTATTTGTTACCCAATTGTTCCATCAAGAATGCAATTTGTGCTTTCATTTCTTCATTATCGCGTTGTACTTTTTCATACTTCGCTTTCAAAGCTGTCACTTCATCTTGCATTACATAAGCAGAGCTGATTGGACCGCCTTTATAACGTTCCGGAACGGCTTTCTTCGCATCAGATGTACCGAATTTATAAGATACACCCGCATTGAACATGTTGTCATGACCGCCGAGGGATACGCCCATGTGGAACAATGTGGATTCATTAGTGTAATGAGCCACACCTAAAGCAGCCGCGGTGCTACCTTTGTAGTGACCTAACGCAGCCATTACTTGAGTAGGTTCCAATGGATCGTATTGTAATGGTTTAAGACCGGAAATAGCCGCACTAGCAGCACCGGAGTCTGCAATTTGACCTTCCATATCGCTCATTAAGCCATTCAATTGATTCATATTAACAGCATCTGTACCGTTTACACCAGGGCCTACATTAGTAATTCTATTACCACCATTATTCAAACCGTCTTTAGTAAGACTTACGGAATTTCCTGTAGAAGGTGTAATCGTCATCCCGCCACCGTTTACAACAGTCGTATTACCTGCAGCATCCTTAGTTGTTACGGATTCAAGTCCTTTTAAGTCTTTCGCCATACGAATCTTAAGGTTACCGGTACCATCGGATACCACACCTAAGTTATCTTCAGAGGACAATTTGCTAACATCAGAGATACCGCCCACAACATTGATTTGTTCGTTAAGTTTTTTCTTAATCACAGCACCGGAATCACCACCGTACTTCATGCCGTCATCTTTGGTTGCCACTTGATGAGGTGTACCATTTTCATCCATGTATTTCATACGAGTGATTTCATTGCCGTTAAGATCTTCATCGCCTTTTTCAGCAGTGATATCCGCATTGCGACCGTCTTTACCGGCTAAGCCGATATGACCGACACCATCCTTACCGGACATGGATACCGCATCTTTACCGTCTTTACCGGAAATGCCTACCTTTCCATCTGTACCGTCAGCACCGTTAGGACCGGTAATAGTTACACCATCAGGGCCGGATTTGCCGACTTTTACCTTATCAGCATTCACTGTACCGCCATTAACCGTATTCGCAGTTACGCTGTCAGCCTTGATGTCTTTCGCCATCTTGATAGTGATATTACCATCGTTATCGGCTATCGTTTTGATATTTTCGCCGGAGTATTTATCGTCCGCTTCGGTACCTTCGCCTTTAATGGTAACCTTTTGACCTAAATCACGGTGGAACTCGCCTGTATTACCTGCAAAATCTAATCCTTTCTTCGTGATTTCATCACCTAGATCATCAATCTTTTTATCCAACGTATCATGAGACGATTTCACTTGATCTTCTGTGGCAGCTCGACCGCTAACGATATTAGCAGGATCGAATGTTTTATTTTCCAAGCCGGTAACATAGCCGTCTTTACCGTCCACAGCGATTTTACCTGCATCAATCTTACCGTCTTTACCGTCGATAGTCACCTTATCTCCGGCCTTGATGATACCATTTTCACCATCGATCGCCACTTTACCTGCAGTAATATTACCTTTGTTGCCATCGATTGTTACCTTATCGCCGGCCTTGATCGTACCTGTAGTACCATCAAGCGCGATTTGTTTCGTAGGATCTGAACCCAATGTCACTTGATCTTTAAGACCAACTTCATAATTCGTGGAACCATTAGGATTAGTAGTTGGTGTAACAGTGATATTGTTGCCGGCAGTTACTGTAGTAGTCGCTGCATCAGTCGCTTTTTTCAACTGATTAACATTGACTGCATCATTAGGATCAGTACCCTCAGCTACATTGGTAATCTTTTTACCGCCGTTATTGAGACCATCTTTAGTGAGGCTCACCGAATTATTACCAGCCGGAGTTGTTTCAGTAATGGTCATACCGTCACCGTTGATAACAGTATTAACATTACCATTTTTGAAAGTTGCAGATTTCAAACCTTGCAAATCTTTCGCCAAGCGTAATTTCAATGTATTGTTACCATCGGAAACAACACCGATATTATCTTCATCGGTCAATAGATTTTCATCAGTGATACCGCCCTTAACATTGACTTGCGAGTTAAGTTTCTTCTTGATAACAGTACCGGAATCACCACCGTACATCATACCATCATCTTTGGTTGCCACTTCATGAGGGGTACCATTTTCATCGGTGTATTTAATACGAGTGATTTCATTACCGTCAAGATCAGGAGTGCCTTTATCGACTATCATATCAGCATTACGGCCATCCTTACCATTCAAGCCGATATGACCGACACCATCCTTACCGGACATGGATACCGCATCTTTACCGTCTTTACCGGAAATGCCTACCTTACCGTCTGTACCGTTTGCTCCGTCAGGGCCTGTAAGGGTAACGCCATCTTTGGCATCTTTACCTTTTTTATTGACCTTGATGGAATCAGCTAGAAGACTTCTATTCATCTTCACGTTAATAGTAGTATTACCATCATTATCTTGGGTGATGAAAGTCTTGATATTTTCACCGCTGTAATCATTATCGGCTGCGGTGCCTTCACCTTTCACAAGCACAGTGGAGCCTAATTTATTAGTTTTCACACCACCCACATTGGCATCAAACTTAAGGCCCGTAGCCGTTTGAGCCGCTATAGCATCTTTCACTTGATCTTCTGTGGCAGCACGACCGGATACAATTTTATCCGGATTCCAAGTCTTATTATCTAAACCTGTTACATAATTACCGGTTTCATTATCTCCGCCTGCATTAGTCACTGTTTGGCCGCCCATAACAGCATCGCCTGCTTTCACAGTCTTAGCTGCAGTTACGGAGTCGAGATTCTTAAGATCTTTTGCCAATTGAAGTTCTAATTTATCTGTACCGTTCGCCTTTACATTGATATTGCCGGACGCACTTGCAAAATTATCAGAATCTGCCTGTGTCACACCTTCACCTTGTACTTTTACCAAGGTATTTAATTTGTGTTTATTAACGGTGTTTTCATTGTTACCTGTGAATTGTAAACCATCATCCAAGGTTGCTACGTCGTGTTTCACTCCGTTTTCTTCAAGAACGAGACGAGTAATACCGGTACCATCTACAGCCGGTTTCGCGTCACCGCTCTTCATAGTAAGACCGTTTGCACCATTTGCACCGTTAAGATCGATGGAACCGTCTTTACCGTTGATAGCAACAGCAGAACCATCTTTACCCTTGACTCCGATGGAACCATCTTTACCTGTTGGACCTTCCTTACCGATTGCTAGATTATCATTTAACTTCAAATCATAAGTAGCTTGACCATTATTGTCAGTCTTAGTGATGAGCAAGTTACCGTCAGTTCTGTTTTCTTGTCCATCTACTTTCACAATGGTATGTTTGCCGGCTAATTCTTTTACTTCGTTCAATTGACCACCGTTAACTGCATCTTTGGAGTTAGGGGCTACATTGCCGTCGGCAACATTCGTAATAGGCGCATTATTGGCATTGATACCATTCGGAGTAATAAAGCTCTTTCCACCAACGGTCAATCCATTATTATTGATTACCGTAGTACCTGTTGTTACGCTCTCTACATTTAGATCTTTAGCCAATTTGACATTCAACGTATCCGTGCCGTTAGATACCACACCGATATTGTTATCACTCAATTTAGACTCATCGGTCACGCCACCGACAATATTAGTTTGAGCACCTAATTTTTGGGTAAACTTATTATCCGGAGCCGCAGCAGCTTTTACATCACCTGCATAAACTACGCCCTTATCTACTTCCGTAGTCACCGCATATAATTGGCTACCATTGATAGCATCGGTCGATGTAGCAGAAATGCGGCCTGCCGCCACATTAGTGATGGTCCGTTCTACACCCGCCTTGCCTACACTCACGGTGGAAGTCGGATTTACGCCAGCAAAATTATGAGCTACCCCATTAATCGTTGCGGATTGTGTCACCACTGCTGCCGCTGTTTCAGAACCATCGCCGATAGCTACAGCATTTTCATTCGCTACCTTTGTATTGTTACCGAGAGCCACACCATTCTTTCCTGTTACGGATGCACTGCTCCCTACAATCATGGCACCATCAGCAGAAGCTGTGGAATTATTACCTACCGCATATGCATTATCCGTTGTGATGGTATTCTTATTACCGAAAGCTCCTGCCGTATTACCTTTAACCGTACCGGCAGTAACCTTTTTAATCTTATCGCCATTAGTTTCTGTGGTTTCCGTAATAGTCGCGGAACCAATCGTATTACCATCACCAATAGCATAGGAATTGCTTCCATACACTTTATTTTCTACACGAGAGCAGCAGATTTAGTACCGGATGTAGCGCCATCGGTCATATCGAAACCAACTGTATTCGTATCACCAATGGATATGGCTTTGTCACCATACGCACCTACCTGGCTACCTACGGCAAGAGAATTTTTACCCCAGCTTCGTGCCATGACACCGATACCTGTACTGGCAACGCCTTTTGTCAATGAGTTAACACCGATTGCCGTGGAACCCGTACCAAGAGACTGCGTCATCATACCGATAGCCATACTGCCATGACCGATAGAAGCGGTATTTACATACTTTTTACTATCATTAAGTGCACCAGATCCCAATGTAGTTCCAGGGTATAGAGCGGCCAGTTCTCGATTAAAGTTTTTTTGTGTCCCAGCAACCGCCATATCAGGCACTACTGTATTCAAATCAGGCTTCGCCGTTTCAATATCATCTCCACCGATGGCAATAGAGGAATGACCAATAGCTCTTACATCTCCCCCGATACCTATAGATTGAGTGCCATACACCTTTGCCATACTACCGATAGCCGTGCCTTGAGAGTATTCAGGATGATCATCAGGATTGGTAACGCTCTTTCTAATGATGCTGGCTTCCGCTCCGGAACCAATAACCACATCACCACGAGAGCCATAAGAATGAGCTTCCGCCCCCATGACAACTGCACCAGATCCTTCTTGATCATGATATTTGGATACCGAGCTTGTAGCTTGACGACCAATAGTAATATCGCCATTTTCCATTGCATGTGCTACATTACCAATAGCAATAGTGCTTGCAGAATAAGGATCGTTTGCTCTTTTTTGTCCCCCTGCATGAGCGCCTTGACCTATAGCAACACTGTTTTCAGAGTTTGCATCGGAATGGGCCTGACGTCCTACTACGACCGTTTGAGTACCTGCCGCATTTGCTAAGGAACCAATCCCTATAGCATTTAATCCTGTTACAGTAGATGTGTTACCCATGGCGATTGCATTTTGACTGTTTGCCTTAGCATCGGCTCCCACTGCTACACTGGCCAATCCGGTAGCTTGAGATTTAAGACCATATGCCGAACTGTCTTGACCCGTAGCATGAGCTTGATCACCAACAGCAAGAGAATGTAGTGCCGTAGATAGAGATAAAGAACCTATAGCCGTCGCCCCTTGACCTGTAGCTTTTGCTTGGTCACCGATAGCGATAGCATATATATCAGTTGCCTGTGTTCTGCTACCGAGAGCCACCGTATATTCTTGTGTAGTCTTAGCAGTATCCCCTACAGCAATACTGTTTTTATGAAATACAGAAGACCCAATTCCCGCATTAAATGATGCTTCCACCACACTCGGCACTAAACATCCTGCCAAGGCAAAAGCGCATAAAAGTGCACCGAATGATGCATTTTTCTTTTCAAAAATGGTTCTGCTTTTTCCACCATTAGTAGCGATTTCGGAAACCACTACATAGCAATGCTTCACTCGACTCCAAATTACTTTATAAATGTGATTCATAATTTTCCTCCCTTTGGATTGAAAAACACACTCCCTAAAAAGACAAAATGATCTATGTCTCCTCAATACTACTATTATACATTCAAGGAGACATAACTCAAAGTTTTTTACAAAGATTTTATAAAATTATAGGTTGTAAATGATATATTGACGTTCTGTCATTGACCGTCCAGCCCCATTCCAAGGCATCGTATTGATAAAAGCTCTTTCCGGAGAAAAGTTTATTTGGTTTTATTTTTAAAAAGATCCTTTATCTCATTCGCTGCCAATGCTGTGTACGAACTGAATCATCAATACCGACGGAGAGGAGATAATCCCCAAAATGGTTACCCGTTGTCCCATAGGAACACTGCACCATTGAGATCTACAAGAATAGTAGTCCCTTGAACCGTACGGAAATTCATGAGTCCGCCTTCCGCAGAGGATATAATTCTACCAACGGTACAGATTTTAGTCCTCATTGGAATCCCGGATAAATTCCACGCAACTTGATAACCATCTAGCTGATCTATGCGTAAAGCGCCAGGATTGACTTGATACCAATTGTTAAGATCGCTCTTTACAGGACCTTGAAAATAGCCTGCATCACGAGTTATCTCAACCTTAGGAGGTTTCCGTGTCATTATCTTTGAAGAAGAATCTTCAACATCTTTTCTGTAGCTCACCATGGGTTGATTTGAAAGACGATCTTCATAAGCCACTTTTCGAGTAATCAGTATAGGTTGTTGAGCCTGATTATGGGCTATATAACCTAACGCCTGAAAAGGCGTGTAACTCATTATCTTGCCTCCATTTTCCATCATGGCAGGAATTTCTTGTCCCTCAGGAGTGACAAAACGATATACATTTTCCGCATAGGCCCCTTCAAACTGACCTCTTACGGTAATACCATCTGCCGCCGAGGCCATAGACCCCGACAGCAATAGTATTGATAACATTCCAATCACAAGAAAACACAATTTTTTCATATGAAAGCCTTTCGCTTCGATTAACCGCGACCTTTGATAACGCAAACACGTTGAATATCAGGAGTACCATCTTTATGTTTAGAAATAGTATCCACTCTGATACGTTCAAGTTCTGGTTGGAATTCTTTAAGAGCTCTAGCCATTTGTTCATCGGCAACAGCACCGTTTTGAATAGCTCTGTAAATCAAAGCAGCCATTTCATAACGAGTCATCATGCGGTCTCCGCCAAACTTACCATCTGGGTAGCCAACGATGATGCCATTACCTGCCAATGTTGCCACATAGTCATATGCCCAGTGGTTTTCAGGCACATCTGGGAAGAGTTGCATCTTATCCAAATCCAAGGAGTTAAGCTGTTTACCTTCGGAAACTTTTATGAGTGCGCCCTTCATATTTTCAAGTTCTGCACGAAGATCCTTAAGTTCTTTCTCCATAGCTCTACTCTGGAAGTAGATACGTGATTGCCTTGACCAAGTTTCAAGCTAACGCCGGCATCGATACCGTCCTTAACAATCTTAGTACCGCCATTGATAGTCAAGCCATCACTGTTCATAACAGTATTACCGGTAGTTACACTGTTCAAACCTTTCTTTTGCATATAATGCGACTTGAACACCTACATTATACTTAAGCAAGGTGATTTTTTTGTATAACTTTCGTTGCCGCACCCGCATAGCGGGTGGTTTTATGATTCGCGACTACGTCTCGAACCAGTCTAAAGACAATAATAAAATAGGGTAGCAACTTTGACAGTTACTACCCTTTTTATTGTCTATTTTTATCAGATAATATGCTAGTATATAAGTCTTTAATTATATTATTTCTAATATAATTTATATCTATTAATCAATATGCGATACATCAATCAATATAAACAAAACTTAATACTGTATCTGATTAATTATTTTTTGTTGACTCTGACACGTTCGATAGTTGGTTGACCGTTAGCGTCTTTTGCAACTGTGTCCACGCGGAACAATGCCATTTCAGGGCCAAATTCCGTTACGAGACGTTCATCTACGCTTACACCCTTTTGAATAGCGCGGTATACGATTTGAGCGAATTCATAACGAGTCATCATGCGGTCTCCGCCGAATGTACCATCAGGATACCCTTCTACCAATCCACGTTCGGAGAGTGCATATACTGCATCATAAGCCCAGTGATTGCTAGGTACATCCGGGAATAATGTAGTGCGATCCGCCTTCATGTTCATGCCTGCCAAGCTATTGATGATGGCAGTCAATTTTTGAATTTGCGCATTTTGTACAGCCACGGTTTTCTTAAGTTCCAACACTTCCTTGCCAACAGCTACACGGGAACGGGATACATTGCTATGAGCGCCGACTTTCACGGAAAGACCGGCATTAACAACGGTTTCACCATTACCCAATGTGGAGCCGATGCTGAGTTGTACATCCTCATTAGGACGATAGAAAGCACCTAATGCAGCGGCATTACCATCGTGGAAATGACCATAACCAGCTGCGAAATCCCATTTTGCATCAGGATCGAAATCCAATGGATGTAAAGCGGCAAGAGCGGCAGCACCTGCTACACCTCGATTGATTTTTCTATCGAAACGAGAAATATTTTGACCGATATTTGTAATATTATTTTGAATGTTAGTTACATCTTGTTTAATATTGCTAACATCACCTTGGATGTTCGTGATATTCGTTGTGTTATTGTTGATTTGATTAGTAATATCATCAGCCAAGCTAACCTTGTAGTCCTTAACATTGCCGTTTGTCGTAGCATCTACTTTAATGTGATTACCTGCGCTAACAGTTGTTGAACCAACAGAATTTACTTGGTTTTGTAATTGTTTAAGTTGTGCCACGTTAACAGCATCTGTATCTTTAGAACCTGCTGCTACAGACGTGATTTGTCTAGTCACACCATTGTCCACATCGCCGACAGATACTGCAGCACGCGTCGATTTCCATGTAGCGTTCGTTTCAGTGGATGCAGCCTTTTTACTTGGATCATATCCAACTTCACCTTTGTCAACGCCTGCCTTTGCTTCACTAGCGATAGCGGCACCACCTGCTACGGAAACATCTGTATTATGGCCTACGGCTACCGCATCATCGACATTCATCGTTGTGCCGTTATCGCTGGAGCCCATAACAACCGCATGGTTAGCGTTCGTTATGGTACGTTTATCACCAAGAACAAGCGTTCCTGTAGAGTTAGTTATATTATTTTCCGTACCGATTACGGTTGTATTTTTAACCTTATCCGCTGTATTATCAACACCCATGGAAAGGTTATTGGTGCTTTCATCACCACTAGCACCCGTGATCGTGTTGTTCACACCGATTATGGATGTACGCAATGTATAGTCGGCCTTATTACCACCACCGAGAGCCATGGTAGCACCGCCACTCTTAGAGTTTTTAATAGCGCCACGCAAACTATCAGCTAATGCCTTAGCAGAATTACCACCGTCACTTGGAGCCGAAATGGTAGTAATGGAATTTGTAATCTCATTGCCGGCACCCATTACGATAGAACCATTGGAATTAAATGTTCTATTCGCTGTACCTACGATACTGTTCGCAATACCTGCATACCGGTTATTAGCGGTTTGCGATTCAATGCTGTTTAATGAACCGGTAATCGTAGCTCCAAAGTTTTTGATCGGGTTTGAAAAAAATCCACCGGTATATTCACTGGACATGATGTTATACACACCTGTATTCGTAGTGAAAGCACCATTACTGAAGCTGTTAGCACCGATGGTTGTAGCATATGCATTAAGAGCATAGGTTCTAGTCGTAGCACTATCTACATCGATATCCCCCAACTTACCTTTGTAATTATGAGAACCGATCATGGTACTGCCGGTGCGCGCAAATGTATTATCACCAATTGCAACACTGCCCACAACTTTCGTAGGGTCTGCAGGGATTCTAACAGAAGAGAACGGACTTCCGCTGTAAGTCGTTTGACCTAGAGCAAAGCTTTTTTCTACGACACCTGTCATGTTTTCGATTTTTGCATTTTTACCGATGGCAACACTACCGCCTTGGCTGGCATAGTTGTCGATATAAGCACCATTACCTACAGCAACATCACCTGTAGCATCACTCGCACCATTGGAATACTTAATAAGGGCACCCTTACCAATAGCCACGTTTTCCGCTTTTGGTGCATTACTACCTGTACCAATAGCCACACCGTTACCGGAACCCGGGTTATTATCCGGTGCCGCATAGGCAATGCAAAGACTAGACATTAATACACCGTTAATCAACAGTGTTAATAAACGTTTCCGTTTGTTCATATCGTTCAATCCCCATTTCATAAACATTAACTTCGTCTCCATCGGCGAAACTATTATCACAAAATCATGATAATTACATGAATATTATAGCACATTGAAAAAATCTGTAAACGTTTTACATAACTCGTTGCAAAACCTCATAAATATAGGCTAAACCGTTTTAACAAAGAGGACAAAACGTCTAATATAACATATATCATTTATTAATTTTACTTCATAAACTTTCCATATGAATACAAAAAGAGATGGCCAATCTCCTTTGATCAGCCATCTCTTTTTTAATGAGAAATGCTATGTCATTTCCTTTTTCTTAGTGAGAAATAGTATTTCATTTCCCTAATAATATGCTATGATACATCGATTATTTTGTTTTTTCAATGCGAGATCCATAGTTATCTCTGTAGTCATTTTGGTCAACATCGTCTTTATCGTTGATGCGAACACGTTCTACCTTATTGCGATCATTATCGCCGCCGGACACACGATCCACACGGAATCTATCGATATTTCTAATAGATTCGAGTTCGGAGCCGAATTCATCAACAGAACGCGCCATATTTCCATCTGCAGGTGCACCATTTTGTAATGCTCTATAGATAATAGCCGCATATTCATAACGTGTTAACGTACGATCGCCTTTGAATTCTCCATCAGGATAACCTTGTAAGTATCCACGTTCTCCCAATGTCTTAACATATTGATATGCCCAGTGATTTTCAGGAACATCAGGGAATACCATGGCATGACGAGAGCCGTTTCCAGGAACCGGAGCTTGACCGGATTCATAAGCTTCTAATTTCTTAGTCAACATTTCTACTTGTTGTTTCAAGCCCAACACGTCTTTTGCTACGGAAACGCGTGAACGAGATACCGTATTATTTTGACTAAATTTCCAGCTTACCCCTACGTTAAGCATGTTTTCGCCGCCACTGAAAGAACCGCCTACGCTGACCATAGTGTCTTCATTAGGACGATAGTATGCACCAATAGCAACGGCATTTGTGCCTTTGTAATTACCATAGGAAGCCGCGAAATCCCATTTATCATCAGGATCGAAGTCTAGCGGATGTAAACCGGCTAACGCAGCGGCACTAGCGCCTACACGGTTAATTTGTGTACCTAATTTAGAAACGCGACCACTTAAACCATATAATTGGCTGCCGTTTACAGCATCTGTGCTGTTTGCGGAAACTTCGCCAGGTGCTACGTTTACAATCTTATTTCCACCGTTGTCTAAACCGTCTTTAGTAACAGAAACAGGCTTGCCGGCTGTACCGTTTTCGATAGTCAAACCGTTGTTAGTTAAGCTGCTGTCACCTGTTTTTACTGTTGTCGCATTAACGTTTGTAGCATTGACTGTATTAGCATTTACAGTGTTAAGACCTTGCAAGTTTTTTGCCAAGCGCAATTTCAAGGTATCTGTGCCATCGGAAACAACACCGATATTAGCCTCATCCGTTAATTTACTTTCATCGGAAATGCCACCCTTAACATTGACTTGAGTGTTAAGCTTCTTCTTGATAACGTTACCGCTGTCACCACCGTATTTCATGCCGTCGTCTTTGGTTGCCACTTGATGAGTCGTACCATCTTCATCTTTATACTTGATGCGAGTGATTTCTTTATCATCAAGGTTAGGATCGCCTTTTTCAACGGTGATATCAGCACTGCGTCCATCTTTACCGTTTAATCCGATATGACCAATGCCGTTTTTACCGGACATAGATACAGCATCTTTACCGTCTTTACCGGAAATGCCTACCTTTCCATTTGTACCGTCAGCACCGTTAGGACCTGTAATGGAAACACCGTCTTGACCATCTTTACCGACCTTCACCTTATCAGTAGTTACGCTATCGGTTTTGATGTTCTTCGCCATCTTGATGGTGATGTTACCCGCTTGATCAGCTACGGTTTTGATATTTTCACCGGAATATTTATCATCCGCTTCGGTACCTTCGCCTTTAATAGTAACCTTTTGACCTAAATCACGGTGGAACTCGCCTGTATTACCTGCAAAATCCATGCCTTTCTTCGTGATTTCATCACCCATATTGGTAATCTTTTGATTTAAAGAGTCATGAGATGCTTTTAATTGATCTTCCGTGGCAGCTCGGCCGCTAACGATATTAGCAGGATCGAATGTTTTATTTTCCAATCCGGTAACATAGCCGTCTTTACCGTCCACAGCGATTTTACCTGCATCAATCTTACCGTCTTTACCGTCAATTGTTACCTTATCTCCGGCCTTGATGATACCATTTTCACCATCAATCGCCACTTTACCTGCAGTAATATTACCTTTGTTGCCATCGATTGTAACCTTATCGCCGGCCTTGATCGTACCTGTAGTACCATCAAGCACAATTTGTTTCGTAGGATCCGAACCCAATGTCACTTGATCTTTAAGAGCAACTTCATAGTTCGTGGAACCATTTTGATTTGTAGTTTTTGTAACAGTAATATTATTGCCGGCACTTACGGTAGTAGTCGCAGCTGCAGTCGCTTTATCCAATTGAGATTTATTAACTGCATCTTTATCATCAACACCGTCAGCTACATTGGTAATCTTATTGCCCCCATTATTTAGGCCATCACCTGTTAAGGATACGGTCTTATTACCTGTTGGGTCTACCTTATTGATGGTAATACCGTCTTTATTAACAACGGTCTTGTTTCCAGCATTATCTTCAGTCGTTACACCGTTTGCATTAGTAACGGTTTTGTTACCATTTCCATCTTGAGCTGTTACGCTAGTCACGGTAATATCGTCTTTCATAGCGACACGAACAGATGTGCCGTCTACCTTTGTAGAGATATTTTTACCATCGCCGATCACATCAACATCTTCACCAAGAGGTTTATGAACCTTGTTGCCGTCTTCCGCTTTGATACCGAAGCCTTTTGCAATCAATGCATCGCTTTGAGATTTCAATTGGCCGAGATTTACTGCATCAGTATCGCTGGTGCCATTGGCAACGTTTTGGATTCTTGTGCTGTTAGCATTGATACCATTTGTCGTCATAGAAGGACCATTATTGATGGTAATACCATTGGTATTTATAGTCGTATTGCCGGTCGTAACGGATTCTAAGCCGGTAAGTTTTTTAGCTAACCGTACTTTCAGATTGTTAGTACCGTCAGATACAACACCGATATTGTCATCGGTAGTCAATTTACCTTCATCCGTAATGCCACCAACTACATTTACTTGTTCATTAAGTTTCTTATTGATGACATTTCCTGTGTCACCACCGTACTTCATGCCGTCATCCAATGTAGCTACGTCATGTTTAGTACCATTCTTTTCTTCCACAACGAGGCGTGTGATGCTAGTGCCGTCAACACCAGCTTTGCCCTCGCCACCCTTAATGGAGATGCCGTTAGCACCGTCCTTGCCGTTCAATCCGATGGAGCCGTCTTTGCCGTTGATTACTACAGCGGAGCCGTCTTTACCGTTAACGCCGATAGAGCCGTCTTTGCCGTCAGCACCCTTCTTACCAAGCACTAAGTCGTCGCTTACATTGACTTTATACGGATTATTAGCGGAACCGTCGCCTTCAACGGTTGTGTTTTTACCGTCCACAAGTTTAGTCGCATTGGAACTGATTTCGTCACGTAATTGAGCAAGGTTGACAGCATCTGTTAAATCTGTACCCTTAGCTACATTCTTAATTTGGTTACCGCCATTATTTAGGCCATCACCTGTTAAAGATACGGTCTTATTACCTGTTGGGTCTACCTTATTGATGGTAATACCGTCTTTATTAACAACGGTCTTGTTTCCAGCATTATCTTCAGTCGTTACACCGTTTGCATTAGTAACGGTTTTGTTACCATTTCCATCTTGAGCTGTTACGCTAGTCACGGTAATATCGTCTTTCATAGCGACACGAACGGATGTGCCGTCTACCTTTGTAGAGATATTTTTGCCATCGCCGATTACGTCAACATCTTCACCAAGAGCTTTATGAACCTTGTTGCCGTCTTCCGCTTTGATACCGAAGCCTTTGGCAGTCAATGCATCGCTTTGAGATTTTAATTGACCGAAGTTAACTGCATCACTGTTATCAGTACCATTAGCTACATTAGTAATCTTCTTACCGCCTGCGTCGATGCCGGTCTTAACGATCCTAGGACCGTTGTTGATAGTCACACCATTCGTTGTCATCGTAGTATCGCCGGTTTTAACCGTATTAGCATTCACGGTATTAAGACCATTAAGATCCTTCGCCAATTTTACGGTCATCTTATTATTTGTGGCTTCTGTAACGACACCGATATTATTATCAGTTAAATTATTTCCGTTCGCACCACCAAGGATAGACATAGCTTGATTGGAACCACGGTGTATCACATTGTTGTCAGCCGCCGCAGTAGCACCGATTGTAGAATTGTCGGAGCCAAAGCGCAATGGTAATGTATGGTTATACAATTGGCTACCATTGATAGCATCTGTACTGGTGGTACTTACCAAACCAGCTGCTACATTTTGAATTCGTCTTTCCTTGCCTACGGAGCCGACAGTGACTACGCCTGCAGGTGTACCGCCTGCATAGTTATAGGTACCGTTACCTGTGTATGCATCCATGCCTTTTGTACTGGCACCGGCTACTACATAAGCGGATTTACTACCTAAGTATACGGAATTACCCAATGTTGCCGTCACATCGCTACCCAATATTTGAGTATCGGAGAGATTACGTGCTGTATTGGATGTGTCGATGGTATTGTTATTACCTACAATACCGATATTTTTAAGATCTTTGTTGCCACTGTTTTTGGCTTGAATAGTATTCTTGGAACCTGTTACAGAAATACCGAGGATATTGCCTGCATCGCCTTGAGTAGACGCATCAGGATCACCGGAAACAGTATTATCATTACCGGTGATCATCACATCTTCGATTTTCTTAGGTGTTGTCAATAACGCCATGGATTCCAATTTAACGGTATTACTATTACCGACAAGTCTATTTTTATTACCTTCTAAACGGTTTTGATTACCGAATACACCGGAATTAGTAGCTGTAATAGTAGCTCCAGTCCCTGCCGGATTGTTGCTGTTATCACTACCTACCACATATGTATTGGCACCGGATACGGCACTTCTTGCACCAATTGCAGCGGATGTACTTCCGGATGCTTGTGCTTGTGTACCGATAGCAAGAGCATCATTAGCTAAAGCTTGTGCTGTATCACCTAATGCACTCGCACTCTTACTATTACTTTTAGCATCGCTACCGATAGCAATCGCCTTGCTGTCGGATACGCCTGCGGAATAACCGATGGCAATCGCTTTATCTACCGCATCGCCTTTGTTTTTAATGGATGATGTAGCCAGTGTACCCATAGCAATAGAACTATTACCTGCGGATTGAGCACCGGCACCGATAGCCATGTTGTATTCATAACCGGTAACGGCAAGTGTTTGTTTTAGACCATTTGCAGCATTGCCGTCAGAATATCCTACACCAAGAGTGATACTGCCCGTACTTTGAGCTTCATTGTTATTACCAATAGCAACGCTTCGTTCGCCTAATGCCTTAATACTCACACCGGCAGCCATGGAATCTACACCGGAAGCCAAATCATTGTTAAAGTTATTATTATTCGATGATTTTACAGAGTAATAATGCGTTTTTGAAGTATCTACCAATTCTTTAACTTGTTTTACGTTAGTAGCATCGGTATCTAATACACCTGGTGCCACATTGCGGACAATAGTACCTTTACCGCTCGTGTTGCGAAGAGTAATGCTATTATCGGCAGGGCCTGTGGTTACGGTATCGTAGAATATCCCAGTATTGCCGGCACCACCAGCTCCGGCATTCGTTACACGAGCCACTGTATCATCAATGGATCTTTTCAATTGTGCTACTGTAACTGCATCTTGATCCGCAGAACCATCGGCTACATTTACGATACGACGCAATGCACCGGTGTCACCTACGGAAACCACGTTCCTTGGTTTTGCTTGACCGGTTAAATATCCGGTACCCGTATTCATAGCAGCGGTCGCTACTGAACTATTCCCAAGAGCGATATTGCCATCTTCAGAGCGAGCACCTTGACCGATTGCAACACTGGCAGCACCTGTTGCTCTTGCGTTAAAACCGATTGCGGTAGCGCCATTATCATTAGCACTAGCTTGATAGCCGATAGCTACTGCATCATCAGCCGCTATAGTTTCACTACCAATAGCAGTAGATTGAATTCTAGATACAGGTGCATCATTTTTATTAGCATGATAACCGATAGATACGTTTTTGCCTTCTGATGTATTACCGGTAGAACCTATATTTGTACCGGCTTCGGAACCAATAGCCACATTATGATCACTTTTAACGGCTTTGCCAGTTTTATAACCGATAGCGATATTTTGTTGACCATCTATATCATGACCGGCATTGTCACCGATGACAACATGAGAACCTTTAGCCCCCAACAAGTCACCAACCATACCTTTACCGGCATTATTACCGACAACAACAGAGCCTGTAGCGGTAGATTCAGCCTTATTACCAATAGCGATACCTGCACCTGCATTAGCTAGTGCTTCAGTACCAATGGCAACGGAATCTGCTTGACCTGCCGAAGCTTTTTTACCCATCGCAACTGCGCCTACATCACCAGCTTTCGCTTCCGTACCGAAAGATAAGCTATCTTTTCCGGACGCAACGGTCTCCTTACCGATAGCAACACCGGCTTCACTTCTAACTTTTGTCCCATCACCGATAGCAATCGCACTATTGCTGTTCTTTTCAACAGTAGTAGTGTTACCGATAGCTATGGCATTGTTTGATGCAATAGTTTTAGCATCGGTGCCGATTGCCATGCTATTGCTCACAATTTGAGTATTAGCACCATCATTGTAAACTGTGGCCCTTTTACCCATAGCGATAGAAGTATTGCCACGTGCATTAGCTTTATCACCAATGGATACGCTGGACTGCCCACCGCCAAGAACGACAACGGAGCTGTTGCCATCAGCTGTCATGCCCGCAAAGGACCCGCTAGTTGCATTATTACCTATAGCAACACTTCTGCTAGCAGTACCGGAAGCTCGAGCATCATTACCGATAGCTAATGAATCCTGAGCACCCGCATAAGACTTAACACCTACAGCAATTGCATCATCACCTAGTGCCTGTGCATCATCACCTGTAGAGTTGGCTCTGAAATATTTCATGCCCGGTTTAGTTGGAACTAACCCCAATTTAGTATTGAGGTCTTCCAATTTATCAATGGCGACTTTATTTTTATCGATATTTGTCTTATTGGTTCCAATTGCAGTCTTATTTGTATTGATAGCATTAGTATTTGCTTGAATATTGGTCTTATTTGTATTGATATTATTAGTATTTGCTTGAATATTGGTCTTATTAGTATTAATAGAACCGGTATTAGCTGCAATAGCATTTTTATTAGTATCTATAGCCGCCTTATTTTTAGCGATATCTGTCTTATTAGTTTCAGTCGCAGTTTTATTTGCAGCAATAGCTGTCTTATTCGTTTCGATCGCTGCTTTATTAGTCCCAATATCTGTCTTATTTTGGGTAATATTTGTTGTAGCTGTTGCCATTTCAGCGGTAGTAGCAACACCTGTCGCAGCAACGGTAATCGTATTAGTTGCAGCATCCTTAGTTACAGAAATGTTAGGGCCGGCAACAATTTTATCACCGTCATTAATCGTTTCCGCCTGAACACCGCAGATTCCTCCCATGAGGAACATACCTACCAACAACGCTCTGCTTAAGCCTTTAGCTGAAGTCGAAATAGACTTTAATAGAGGGTTGCCATTCGCCTTACCCCCATTTTTTGCTAATTCTGACACTACTTCATATTGACCTTTTGTGCGATTATACACGACCTTATAGACTCGATTCATTACATCACTCCTATTTTAACAACATAATAATTTGAAACACACTAAAAACTTTTAATTATACATTTATAACATACACTAATGATAATCAGGTTCATACTACCATTATTTTTTATCGAAATCAATACTTTTTTCATCTTGTTTTCACAATTAATTTAGAGTAATCAAACATTTGTGACAAATACCTATGCCTTTTGATTCATAAAGTACTCTGTTACAACTTGGTTCGGTGATTTAAAGTTTAAGACTTTCTGTGCAATGTTGTTATATCTATTAACATATCGACTATGTGCTTTTAGAAAACTCTCCATACTATTAAACTTACGAGAATAGAATCTTTCACCATCAATTCGATGACTGCGCTCTACTTTTCCATTCTGCCACGGAGAAAATGGCCTTGTCGTCTTATGCTCTAATAACGTCACTAATACGTTATCTGTTTTATCCTTTGTTCCACGAACAGTATCTAATTCCCAATGACCAAATTCTTTACGAGTTTCAATTGTAGCATCACGAAGTTCTATGGATTGCCCCAGTTCGCGCTTATGTTTTCTGACAATGGATTTTCTCATAGAACGACGTACTACCAAAGGCAGATCAATGGCTTTTACCCCAAGTAAACCTTGATGAAGATAGTTATATAAAGTTTTTGTACAAACCATTTCATTACGTGCAAATATACACTGACGATTAGCATATCCGACAACAGCATCAAAAGACCAATGTTCTTTAAATACTTTTTCTTCAACCCAAAGTATGAAGGACTCTATGGAACCTAACTTCATTGTATTAAATGAGCCAAGACGTTGTTGTTCATATGTTAATTGCCCTGAATCTGCTACATATACAATACAGACTTTACCTTGTCGAATTTGGACAACTGAACCACGTTTTAGTTCTGTATAAATAGTGGTTCTAGAGCGTCCTAATACGGTTGCAATAGCGGTAACAGAATCACCTGCGGCGATTCTCTTTTCTACATAAAAGCGTTCTTCAAGGTTTAAGTGTTTGTTTGTACGTAATGTCGTGTTATGATTAGTATAGCCCATAGTGATTACCTCGGTTAGATTATGTTTGGTCACTTAAATCATGACACAAGGTTCACTATGGACTTTTTATGTGTTCAATTTCATTCTACAATTAAGCTATTGCTTTTATCTAAAAATAAATATAGATTCTTATGCGGCTTTTATCAAAATAATAAATATATATATACTAATCTATCAATCAACGTGCACCGTATGTTGACGACGCACATTTTCCAACATATTAGCACGAACCGATGTTTTTGTATCCGATCGATGGTTACCACCAAACCATGCCGTATCGACACCGGCTAGACGGAACATGATTTTTCCGTACGGACTGCCGTGCTCATGCTCGGGCTTATTATAGCCCATGTCCACGGAAATCCTTGGCGTGAGCTGCAACTCCGTACCGATGCGCAAGCCATGCTTATCCTCACTACGCCGCAACTGCCAACGATAGGCTTCCATGTACACGCGCGCCCAACGAGCATTCTTAAAGCTAGTCCCATATTCCGCAGTATATCCGTTAGACACATTTTCCAAGCGTGACGCACCATCAAAGGAACGCTCGCTGGACACACCGCGATACCAGTTCATGCGAAACGCACCAATCCCCGACACATACTCCAGCCCAACACTCATGCGACCGTGATTGCCTCTGAACCGATGGTCATAAAATAGATTACCACCGTAATAGTGTTCATCGTTCGCTGCGATTCGGCGATAGCCGATGCCCACATTCGCCGTCGTTCCTGTATCCGCTGCATTCGCCAAACGCTCCTGTGTAAACCACACATGGCGAGATGTCTCATCATAATGACCTAGTGGTTGCAAGGTTTCCACGCCATACAAGGGCTTCCAGTTTTTCTGAAAGCGCAATGATACGACAGTTCTCTGCATCCAGGGCTTCGCCTTCGATCCGTGCATTGCGGAATGAACACCCGTCATGACCACCGCCTGCAACGCAGAATTGACTGCATCCGTATCGGAATAACGAGTCGTCTTTTTATCTGTGGAGTCCGGCATCTCCAATCCGCCCTGACCGATAACATGGTCCGGCGTATGGGACGAATTAACATGGAAGGTATCTAAGTCGTCAGATAATACGGTCTTACTTTCACTATGAACTTGTTTTACCGTAGTCCCCTGTATAGGCTGCTCTGCTTTATTTACCTGCTCCCCCGATACAGGCATGACAAACATATAAAGGGCACCCATCAACACGATTATATATTTCATTACACACTCTTACATACAAACACACTTTTCATTACGCACATAATTATTTACTTAATTATGTACTTAATACGTCATTACACACGATTACACACGCCGATGACTCATGATTTTATCATGAACAAAACATGAAATTATTTCTATTTTATATAAATATATAGAGGCTTGTCAATGCATATAGAATGCAATGTATACATATAAAATGCTAGAATACAATTTATAGAATAAATAAATATTTAAACTTTATAATTATGTGTCAAAGGTTTCTTATTAACTATAAATACCTATAGAATATATTGTATATTTATTGGAATTATGTGAATATTCTATTTACAATATACCTTTTTGGTATTATAGTAGCCATGTAAGTCTTTTTATGAAAGTTTTGTGAAAGTTTGTTTGTACACAAAGGAGTGTATACGATGAGTAAGAAACGTTTTGTATTAGCAAGTGTTGTAATGGTAGCTTTGTCCGCCTCAGTTTATGCGGCGCCGGTCAATATCGTTGATAACAACGGTAACATCGGCAAGGAAGGTCAAACTTTCACCGCAGGAACAGGCGGCAACATCACCCTCGGTGAGAATGCCGGTGCGGCGAACGGCAAGGGTAAGAATGTTAATGCGCAAGGTAATAACATAGCCTTAGGTGCAGCTGCTGGGGCCGGCTCATCAGGCGGCGGCAATATCAACCTTGGGGCGAAGTCCTTCCGAGGCAGTACTGGCGATTTTAACGTAACCGTCGGTTTCGCCGCAGGTAATGCAAGCCAGTTGACGAACTCCATTGTCATGGGGACTCAATCAGGGGAAAACTCCGCAGGTGATAAAAACGTGTGGATTGGTAATTTTCAAGGTGCTAACAGTAAGGCCAGCAATTCTGTAGCCATCGGCTCGAATTCAACAGTAAACGGTCAGTTCGACCTTGCCGTAGGGCATTATGTGAATGTAAAAGCCGCAAAAGGTTTGGCTGTAGGCTCTTATAATACACTATCAGAGAAAGCGACCGCATCCGGTGTATTCGGCCAGGGCGAATACGGTAAAACAGCTATTGATGCAGCCAATTCTTACAGTATAGGTAATTACAACCACATTTCTGGAGAGAACACCTTTGTTCTCGGCAATAATGTGACTACCTCTCTAAAAAATGGCGTTGTCCTTGGCAATGATTCCGCTGACGGCGATGTAGTCGGTACAGCAAGTCATACCTTTGAAAATGGTACTACCGTCAACTATGCCGGCACCGCCCCTGTATCAACAGTATCCGTAGGGGCTAAGGGCAAGGAACGGACGATTACCAATCTCGCAGCAGGTCGCGTGAGTGCTACCTCTACAGATGCGGTCAACGGATCCCAACTCTACGGCGTTCATCAAATGATTGATACCCTTGGTAAAAGTACAAGTCAACAGCTTAATAATTCTATTAGCACCATTGAAAAGTCTGTACAACATGTATCTCAAGAGGTACAACGTGTTGAATCGGAATCCAATAAAGGTGATGCTCGTGCCGCTGCATTAGCTGCATTACATCCATTACCATATGATCCAGATAATCGCGTTCAATACATGGCGGGCTACGGTCATTATAAAAATGCAAATGCAGTAGCTTTAGGTATAGGCTATTATCACAAAGATAATCTTTTACTCACCACAGGGTTTACGATGAACAATCACGTTATGGCCAATGTAGGCATCACCTATAGACCAGGAAAATCTTTATCTACTGCTATGTCCCCTGCCTCTTATAACGCACTAGAACAACGCGTACAAGCATTAGAAACACAAAATAAAGATCTACAAGAAACAGTAAAACGCTTGGTAGACAAACTTGAAAAATAATAAGATCACTTTATAGTAGTCCTATAACTACTTTCACACAAACACACTAAAACCAAAACACAAAAAAGCTGTACATACATAATCAATTTTTGAACCACCTTTGATGTTACATTCGTTTTGACATCAAATCCATTCAATCTAATCTATGTATGTACAGCTTTTATGATTATTTATATGTAGTTATTATAATAATGTATTTCATCTCAATTTGACGATATATATTTTTATCCCTATAATATAGGTAGATAGCCAAGCGAGTGGTTCCGTTAGGCTCATCTCAGAACTATAAATAATTGATGAAATGGCCTTTCAGTTATCCAGTTACTGGTAACGAAGGGCTATTTGTCTTTTCCAAGACAAATAAGAGCCACAAGTGCACCAAAGGCAATAACTACAGTTATTACCTCTAGAATTAGCATGATTAACTCATAATCACTCATAGACACCCCTCCCTTCATTAACGAAGAGAGGCCCAACCTCGTTGGCTATCCTAATCCTATTATAAGTCGAACTAATGCTCGATACAATAAGAAACGTTTTAAAGAAATATATGAATGAATCAATAGACGACTTTACCTGTCATGCAATTATCGATGTACTAAAATCGCTCCTATCTATTAATAATTCGCTTAAAATTTATGTGTAAATCCTGCATTTACAGACCAACCGGCCTTATAATCACCAGATAGACCTGTACTAATATCAGCAAAGATGCTGTTATTTGCATTAAAACCGTAGCGACCTCCAAAGGCTAAATCTGTCCAAGTGCCTTTAATGTCCTCGGAAGTGTATTTAGTAGTAGCACCACTAGTATATGTAGTTTTTACTGTACCAGAGAATGCATGGTTAACACCAAGACGAGTATATAGATTACCTGCGCCGAAATGTTTACCGATTTCAAGGCCAAGACCGCCTACTGTACTGCTCACACCAGACTGATCTACTTTCATACTGCCAGCATTGAAGCTATCACCACCAAAGTGAGTATAGCTCAATTGTGCTTGTGGCTCGATATATGTACCATTAGAAAGTTTCACGGTTTTACCATAGCGTGCACCAATTGTATACGCATTAGCTTTAGTCTCACCAGAAAATTTTTCACCAATCTCATTACGAACAGTGAAATCGTTAGATGCACGACCTACTTGGGACTCAATATGGATATATTGGTTGTTACCAAGATTTTTCAAACCATACGCACCAACAGCAAAGGCTTTTTCCTTACCAGAGCCGTTGAAAACGTAATCATCGTTACCACGAAGATAAGAAACTTGACCACCTACGGTCCAACCGCTACCAGTTTTAGCATCGTAACCACCTTGGATACGCGTGTATGTTGTATCTGTATCGATTCCGCTTCCATTAAAGTTGTATTTACCTCCACCAACGCGAGCCCAAATACCTGTTGGTTCACCTTGTTGTAATACGCGTGAACGATACATATTATCTGTCAACGTTCTCCAACCATTAATATTACTCATGATGGCGGAACGAGTACCACGCATATGTGGCGTATCAAAGGCACCCATATTGACATTCATCTGAGGATTCTGCTCAAGAGCTGGTACTTGTTTTTCCTCAGTTTTTGGAGTCGGTTGCGGTGTTGGTTTCACTTCCGGCTTAGGTGTTGGAACCGGAGCCGGTTTTACCTCAGGCTTCGGAGTCGGTTGCGGTGCTGGTTTCACTTCCGGCTTAGGTGTTGGAACCGGAGCCGGTTTTACCTCAGGCTTCGGAGTTGGTTGCGGTGTTGGTTTCACTTCCGGCTTAGGCGTTGGAACTGGAGCCGGTTTTACCTCAGGCTTCGGAGTCGGTTGCGGTGCTGGCTTTACCTCAGGCTTAGGCGTTGGTACCGGAGCCGGTTTCACCTCAGGCTTCGGAGTCGGTTGCACCTTACCATACTCATATTTACCCTGACCATTTTTATCGGCCTGCCACGTAACAGCACCTTCCTTAGCATAACCTTCGTTTAATACTTTAAAACGCGCAGATTCAGCACCTTCAGAAGCAATAGCAACCGTGCCTTGAAGATTTCTTTCACCATTTACATAATTATGGTAGTACACCTTATGCGCCAAATTATCCAAAACTTTATTTACATTGTCCTCAGTAGACAAGTCTAAGCCCTTACGACTCGTGTACATATGAGCACCGGAATTAGGTGCCGCACTTGTAATATGAACATCACCACCCCAGAATGATTCTGGAGTCAATCCATTTACAATATTTTCACGCTCTTTATAACTTGGATCCTCTTTATCATCATACTCACCATTTGGATCATACACAAAATTTACATGGCCTTCTAATTTATCAATGTGAATTTCATTATGCTCACTTTGAGTTACTATGGATTCAAAATTACGATTTTTTGAACCGACCAAACGATGTACACGGCTTGGAGTTGTCATTGTGCTATAACTAGTACCATTCAAACCGCCTTGATACATATGGTCCCAATAACCACGATCACCAAGAAATACATTGATATGGTTTGGCTGTTTTGCATTCTTATCTGCTAAGTTGAGAGCAAAGCCAGTCCATAGTACTTCATCACTATCTACACCGATATTAATTTCAGATGGATGTGTATTGCTACCATCGATACGTACATCGCCTTCAATGGACATATCATGGCCAGTAAAATTACCCTTATTACCATCTACGCCGAGATTTACAGTACCGCCTTTAGCAATAACAAGTGGATTACTGTCACGACCAACTTGAAGATCGCCATTTTTAATATTCACAGTACTTCCATTTTGACTAGTAATGATAGTCTTTCGTCCATCCATTAGTCTACCAGATACATAATCTGCATTAATAGTACTCTTATTATCTGCATCAATTCCAAACAGTGTCCCTTGTACCTTTCCCAAGTTTAAAGTTTCACCTTTAACAGCACTAACAACAGGATATTCTGCCATTACATACGGCACTACAGAGCTAGCAATCGTCAGGGCAATCGCTAAGGATAAATTCGCTTTACACATGCGTTTCATAATAACCCTCTCTTATTCACACTATAAATTATAATTAAACATTTTTAATTATAATTTATAAGGCTATTATTGTAAACATAAGAAAACTGTTTCATCATCAAAAAATAATAAATAACAAAAAAAGGCGGCACCTAAGTGCTGCTCATAATTATAAAAAAATCTATTGAAAGCTATATTATCATTTATTCGAATTTGACGATATATATCTTTATCCCTTTAATATAGGTAGATAGCCAGACGAGTAGTTCTGTCGGGCTCATCCCAAAAGAATAAAGAATATGATGGAATGGCCTTTCAGTTCTCCAGTCACTGGTAACGAAGGGCTATTTTCTTTTTCCAAAGCAAAAGAAAAGGCAGAGATTATGTAACATGTCCTCCATTACTAGATGTTCAGTAATGGAGGACATATCAATAATTCCTGCCTTTTTTGTTTATCTACGGGCCACGCGCATGGCTGCCATCATGCCTGGCGACTTCCAGACGGATTGGCCATTATCTGATACGAGTTTATTATTATCGTAAAATACGTCTGCATTGTAATAGTTGTCATCACTAGATGTCACTTTGTAGCTAAGACCTGCTGTTGTGTACACCGTAAAGTTGAGTATATCCCCCACCCGTTTTACAGAGTCTTGATCTACATACCAGTTATTACCGAGATACGTCGTAGCATACACATCTTGACGAGCTTCTACATCGTTTGTGCTAATGCCAATTAATACAAGCAACGCCGCTAACATATATAAGAATTTACGCATTATAATTACCTCCCGTTTTATGGTAAGAATACTTATATATTATACCAAAAAACACTGATAATCGCATTATAATGGCACTACTTTCTCAACCCTTGACTGAATTCGCTCGAGGCTCGGCGTGATTGCTTTCATCACAGGTTTTTCTATGAAATCTAACCGCACATAGTCTACAATCATACCGATGACAAAAATAAGCACCACTACAAGAACTGCATACAGAGGTAATAGTATTGAATCATAGTACTGATACGTTGCTAATACATTGTCCCACATGTAATGAAGGAATAGCTTATTATCATGCAATAGGTATATACCAAAGGTAGTAGATGCTACCGCATTAATCCAAGGGTGATAAGTGATCTTTGCTTTCAAAAAAATAATAAATACGCCAATGCCTAATAGCAATTGAAAGAAGCCATAATCATTTTGCGTAAAGTAGAAAATCTGTTTCATATACACTGGATTCGTCATAGCTAGTACATCGACGAGGATATCCCCTAGAAAGGCCCCTACAAAGCCTATGGCGGTAAAAATAATACCTATTTTCTTTGTTATATGTGAGCCGTACAGTTTGATGTACGCCCCTAGCGAATAGAATACGACAAATGAAAAGATATGTTTAAATCCAAAGGTGGTATGCGGTACATTAGGCCACAAATTCAGCACCGTCGGCATTAAGAACCAAATTACCGTGGAAACCACTAGGAGTATAACGTAGTATGTATGCTGCAGCCAATGAAGTACTCGATTAATAACAGGCGTTAATAAATAGAGTACTAAAAAGTTCTGGGCGAACCAACTCATGGCACCAATGGGCAATAAAGCGAGCATCATATTCCTTGACGTCACCGTATCGAGTCCTAAACCCATAGCCATGCCGAGCATGGCAATGCTGTAAAACCATATTTGCCCAACTAATTTGGCAAACTTGTGCAACTTCAAGCTACTAGAAATCATAAAATAGCCTGTTATCATAACAAAGGCGACTACACCAGCCTTACCTCCAAGTCCAAATACTTGGAGAAACACCTTATTAAACGTTAAATCTGGCGTAAAGGGGAAACAACCGTGCACGCTGAAATGGTGCATAATAATTAGTATCATCGAAATGATACGCAACAATTCAATATTGCTCGCTCTCATTCTCTATACCTCATATTCTTCCTCTTAAACTATATGAATACTACGCCAACTAGTAACTACCTAGATGACTTGTATACATCATAAAATACATGAAATATATGAGAATGTTGTGACAATTTTTACACATAAAAAAGACAGCTGATATAATCAACTGTCTTTACAAATTATATATTATCAAGTTACTCTAATATACTTGTTTTTAACATATACGATTCGGTACGACTATTTTTTACCCTTATGAGATGTTCTTCTCATATTTTATATAATCAATTAAATTTCTATATCCTGTTACCATGTTAATCTTGGGTTTCCACCCTAACGACTGGATTTTTTCACTATTTAGAATAAATTTTACATCATGTGCATATCCATATTGATTGGCATTATCTGGTATATCAAATACCACGTCTATTTTACCCTTAGCGACTTCTTTCGCTACTAAATTTGCAATATCTTTGATGCTTCTTGTTTCATTACTATTACATATATTATATGCTTCTCCACATTCTCCTTTAAACAGTAATAGTACCAAAGCGGAAAGTACATCAGTTATATAACAAAAGTTTGATACAGATTGTCCTTTGGTATGTAAAATAATATTTTCATTATGCATAACACTTTTAGCAAATTGCATAGATACACGATTATCTAAAAGTGAAAGACCTGGACCAAAACATTGTGCAACGCGAGCAATACAAATTGGTACATTATATTCATGAAAATAAGCACTACAGTAACATTCACAAATACGTTTACCTTCAGAATACGAACTTCTAACATCTAAATGATTAATATAACCTAAATCATCTTCAGTCATATTTTGATAATCCACTTGCTGAATACCATATTGTTCCATAGAGGATAAATATACGATTTTTTTAACTCTATTCTTTGTTGCATATTGCAAGACGTCTAATGTTGTACTAATGCTACCATTTAACGTTTCAACTGGCTGTGTAACAAAAAACTTAGATGTAGTAGGTGCTGCAGTGTGAAATATATAATCAACAGAATCATTACATGCAACAAGGCCATTAGTAATATAGACTAACTGTTCTGAATTCTTAAGGTTAGAGAACAAAGCCTCTGCCTTTTCTATATTTCTCACGGAACAAATAATATTAATATCTGTTCCATATTTCATATTACTAACTAAAAACAATCGGGTGAGCATAGATCCTATGAATCCGGTTGCCCCCGTTATCAAAATAGTTTTCCCTGAAAGTTTAGATAAGAAAATATGAATATCTTTAGCAGTGCGTTCCAACTCATAAGATAAAACATCATTCATAAATACTAGCCCTCTACTGTTTTAAAATACTCATATGTTTTTATTAACCCATCGTGTAAATTATATTTTGCTGTAAATAAAAGCTCTTTTTCTGATTTATCAGTTGCCAAAACAGAATCTCTAATATCGCCTAATCTAGGCTTATCATAAACTACCTCTATATCTTTACCGCTAATATTTCTAAACTCATCCACTAACAAATTGACGGAACTTGAGATGCCAGTACTTACATTATAAATACCTGTAACCTGGTGTTGCATACCTAAAATATTAGCTTCAACTACATCATCCACATATATAAAGTCCCTTGTTTGTTTTCCATCACCGTAAATAATAATAGGAGAGCCTTGTACAATCGCTTTAGCAAAAATACTAATAACGCCCCCCTCTCCACCATTACCTTGTCGTGGACCAAACACATTAGAATAGCGATAACATATATATGGTAATCCAAAAGCTTCATGATAAATACGAAGATAATGTTCTGTAGTTAACTTTGTTAATCCATAAAATGAAGACGGATTTCCAATCATTTCCTCATTTAGTGGTAATGTATCTAAATTACCATAAACCGCTGCAGAAGATGGCATCAAAAACTTTTTAACATCTAGTTTTACTGCTGCATTAAGTAAATTGATTAACCCCATCAAATTAATATCACAATCTAACATTGGATCACTCATAGATGTGGAAACTTCAGTTTGTGCAGCCTCATGAAATATATAGTCTGGACGAAATTCTTCTAAGACAGAGTATAACTTTGGGTCTCTAATATCCAATTCTACGAATTGTGCTTTCGAATGAACAAATTCTTTGTTTCCTGTATATAAGTTATCAATAACCTGTACAGTATGACCATCCTCTATTAAACGATCAACTAAATGAGAGCCAATAAACCCAGCCCCACCAGTTACAGTTATTCTCATTATTATCCCCTTCTTATAGCCTACTTTTTATTAAATCAAGATAAAACCTTAATTCTTTACTTCTAATAAATAATATTCCCCATGCCACTATTATAAAGATGCTATTACATACAACCCCCAGTAAAAGCCCAAACCAGCCACTATCCAAAGCAATAAACTGTGATAAGAATTTACTGAAATAAACTAATATAAATGTAATTAGAGTATAACGGAAATAAAGTTTAAAATAACTAACCAAAGACCAACGTAATCCGTATTTAAACAAAACATATGGTTCAACTATAAAAGGCATACAAATCGTACTAATAAACATAGCCAATAACACGCCCCAAACATCAAAATATTGAACCAAAACAATGGAAGATCCTAAATTTATTAAGGCCTCTATTAAGGACATATATCGATTTTGCCAAAAGAGCCCCATAGCATCTTTAAATACTAAGACGCCTTTACGCATAAACATTAGATAGAAGTTGATAACCATCCAAAGCACTATACTTTCATCAAAACGATAGCTACTTCCTAGCCAGATGGTAATAAATGGATTTAACAAAAGGTACAAGTTACTACAGATAAAACAAGCCAAATAGGCTGTCATAAATTCTAATCTCTTGAAAATGACTAATTTATGAGCATCATCATGAGACTCATTCAAATTTCCTACAGATGCCTTTAGTGCATTAAATACCTGATCAGACAACTTATCGATACCATTAATAATCAAATAATAATTCGTATATAACGCAACAGCACTTAAACCTACAAATTTTGATAAAATAATATTTGATGTTCCAAAAACAGTAACACCACCAATTTTATGAAGTATTAAAGCCTTTATATTTCTAATAATATTTTGGTATATATCTTTATTTAAAGGCTGAATATTCTTTTCATTTAAGAACGAATATAAGTGATCGGCTTTTCTAGCTATTAAAAAATTCTCAGAAAAGGTCATACATATACGTAGAATAATATATACCCAAAAACTATGAGTTAAAATGACTAAGGCAATTTGGAATAAACTCCCTATCAGTTGAGTAATCCCTCTGTAATAGTTAGCTATATATTGTTTTTGGTCAGCTATAAGCAAGCATTTTTTATAAGAGTAAAAATAACTAATACCCGTATCAACAACAAAAAGTAAAAAGAAAATATTTAAATATGCAATATTAGGAGGTACCTTTATAAGATATTGAACAAAAGGCGATATACATAACCCTAAGAATAGAATAAGTGTACCAATATAAATATATGCTTTTTTAAATATTCTCATGATTGATTTTGCTGTTTCTAAATCATGATTAGCTAAAGGAGAATATAAACTAAATATAATAGCTGGACCAATGCCCAATTCAGTAAGAGATAATACAGTCAAAATATTATCAAATAAACCATTCAAGCCTAAATATTCAATAGATAAATAATATAGTAATACAAAACGGATAATGAACTGTAATACCATATTTAATCCATATACAATTAACGTGGAATTTATATTCTTAATTGCACTAACTGTCCGCATAATATCAGCCTATAATCCCATAATATTGAGGCTATTTTTTACTTCTAAATAAGCCTTAAATGTATAAAAATCAATAGGTGTTGTAATCTTAATATTCTCAGCTGGTCCTATTACTGTAAACAGTTCAGTCCCATAAAACTGCATCATAGATGCCGAATCTATGAACTCCAAGTTTTCAGATCTTGCTTTGTCATGTGCCTTATAAATATCTTTTAAATAGAAACATTGTGGAGCTTTAGCAAGTAAACATTCATCTCGAGAAAGTATTTTCCCTACATGAGAAAGCTCATTATCTTTTAAAACAATAGTTTCTATAGCTTGTGAAACAGTAATGGCATTGCCATATGTTTTTGTGGACGATATACACGTATTAATTAGCTCATCAGAAATAATAGGTCTAACCCCATCATGTAGTAAAACTATACTATCTTGATCATATAGTCTTGAAGACTCTTGAATTCCAAGATAAATTGACTCTTGCCCTGTTTTTCCACCTGGAATAATCGATTTGACTTTATCCAAACTATACTTTTGTACTAATTTACTAACCTCTCCAATAATAGACTCTAATACTACCAAAACAATTCCATCAATATTATCATTATTTTGAAAGTGTTCTAGCGTATACACTAATATTGGTTTCCCATTAACTTCTAGCAATTGTTTCGGTGTGCCAGTTGAACTCATGCGTTGTCCAGTTCCTCCAGCAAAAATAATACCTATATTCATGCTATACCCCTATACATTAAATCTCATATGCTCTAATACTTGATATTTTACGTTTACCTTCTGGCGGTATTTCCATATAGTTACGACCATATAAATTACTTAAATATGTATCGTAACATGAAAAAACCTCTAATTTTAAATCTCTAAATTCTATAGGGACACGTTTTTCAAAAGCAACCTTTACCATACATTCAGCTTCACCATAAACGCCCCCAGTAATAGCTCCTACATAATCAGAAGTATTATAATCATACTGTTTTGCTAATTGATCTAATTTATGAGCCCAATATTTATATCCCACACATTTAGCAAAAATAATTAATATAGACTTGATAAATGCTCTACTAAATGATTTACCATGACATAATTTAGCATCGCATAATTCGAGCATTTTACTATAAACTTTACGTTTTTTATAGATACTAACAACTTCATTTTTATCATTTGGTAATCCATCAACAGGCATAATATCCATAAATAAAAACTGATTAGCATTACTGTACTCATCTTCAATCTTGATATCAAGCTTTTCTAATCGCGCAAAAGGATATTTTGAGTTATTACGCTCAATAGATCTAAGCAGGTAATTGCTATGTAAAACCTTTGGAAATATAGTAATTAATTTTTCATAATCTGGTCGACTTAAACAAATGTCTATATCATCATCCCAAGGAATAAAACCTTTATGCCTAATGGCCCCCAATAATGATCCTCCTGATAAAGAATATTTAATATCATTCTCTTTACAAAAGGAATCAAACTCTTTAAGCATTATATATAAATGATCTTGAATTTCAGATATAGTCAACATTATAAAAATCCCCTAATTTTCAAACCATACTAACTTCATTTGTCGTATAAATTCATCTTCTGACCAGTCTTCAATGCCGAATCTAGGTATAGAAAATGGATTAGTATTAGAATGAATCTGTGCTCTTTTAGTACTAACTGAATATGTGAATCCTAGATATTGAACAATTTGTTCTGTTACTTGATCAAAACTTTCTTTATGACCAAAAGGATACGCAAAAATATCTATATCCGTGTGTAACAAGTTCTCTAAAAAAAGCTTAGAAGATTGTATTTCTTGTATTTGTTCTTCTCTACTAATATGTTTCAACGCTGGATGATGAATAGTATGCGCTCCTAATGTGATTAACTGACTTTGATATAACTCTATTAACTCCGATGAGGTCATAGTTCTATTATTAGGATTAACTTTCAATCCATAAGATTCATACCATCTGTCTAACATCATATCTCTTTCATTAGGATGTAGAGAAAAAAGCATATGGTGTAATGTATAAAAACTATGTAATCGCTTTTTATCATCAGATACATCAAATATATGTCTTTGATTTAATATATCTAACTCAATTGATTCTCGTAGATTTTTATTTTCGAATAAAACAGTTTCTAATCGATCCCACCAAAACTCTTTACCCGTATCTACACCGCCAGATGTTATAAAAATCGTCGCTGGGACTTGATACTTTTTTAAAATTGGAAAGGCATATTTGTAATTATCATAATATCCATCATCAAAGGTAATAATAACAGATGGTTCCTTTATATCATTGCGTTTTAAATCATTAAAAGTTATTACATTGTAGTGATTTTTTAAGATTCGAATATGTCTTTCAAAATTATCAGGAGTTACATTAATATTAAATAAATCACGATTCAAATGATTAACTCTATGATAAAGTAAAACAACTACTGGCTTATCATAAATATTATGGATTAAATTAATTGGAGCCAATCTTTTTCTATAGATAGATCGAATCCATGGTAGATTCTCTTTTATATAACCTTTAAGACTCATTGTTTTCCCTTGTATATATTTTCAATCTTCTTTATAGCAACACTGGAGTCATAACCTAACTCTTTAATTCTAGCTCTATAATCAATATATTTATTCTTACCAAATTTAGATATAATCTCATAAGCCCATGGTTTAGGATTATCAATTGGTAGAGTCCTACATAAATCAGTTAACACAACCTCTTGTGTAATCGTATCAGATACTAATATTGGTATACCTAATGCTTGAGACTCAATAGCAATTAGGGGTAGCCCTTCAAATAAAGAAGGTAATATCATAATATCTATAGCTTGCATAATATCCACAGTATTATTTACATACCCCATAAAAATAACCTTGTCAGATATAGCTGCTGATTTTACAAGACTTTCAATCTTATGACGTTCTACACCATCCCCCAAGAGAAATAAATAACTATTAGGATTTTGTTTTAATACCTCTTTAAATATATCGATAATAAAAGGATGATTTTTAACAGGCGTAAAACGACCAATATGTCCTACTACCAATGCATCCTTAGGAATGTTGAATTTTTGTCTAACCTCCAACCCTAGATTTATATTTCTATCATATAAATCTAAATCAATCGCATTATGTAATAAATAATATGAATCACTATCTATACACTTTCTAGGAAACATCCATTCTGAGGCCTTAGTAGAGCAACCTATATAAGTATCAACCAAATAAGGTAATAAAAATCTTCCAACCTTATGTAATCCTGTCTTTAGAAAGCGTATGATTTTTCGATTATCATCTATACTAGAGCTATGCGCATGTAAAATAATAGTTTTAAATCCGGCTAATTTAGCAATCAAAATAGGAATAATATTGACATAAGATTGATGAAAGTGAATGATATCTTTTTCTTCAGAAAGCAGACACTTCATTTTTTTATAGAACTGAATAATATGATATGGTCTACTAACCGTCTCCACATTATAATTTACATCAAAATTTTGAGGATTATCATAACTCAGTAGTGTTAATTCAAATTCTTTTTTATCAATCATTCTATATAATTGAAGAACATAAGATGTTAAACCTCCCATATCTTTATCTATAGGAAGTTCTATTACCTTTATCATAGTCAGTATATTATCTCCCAAATAATTTACGTTTTAAAAATAATCCACCTTTTTTAATCCAATTTTGAGGTTCCATGAAAGATACATTTTGTTCTTTATAGTTAATATTATTAGCTTCAATCCATACATCAAGCAAGATTTCGCTAACAAAACCATAGATACGCGCTTCATATGTATCATAATCAGAAATATCAACACGTTTTTCGATTTCTTCTAAGATGGAAAACATCCATTCACAGTATTGATCAAATAAATCTCTACGCATCACGAACATGTTGAACATATGAGCCCAAGTGCGATTGCATACCTTTGTGAAAGCAGCGCTATATTCGGGATGTTTTTCAGCGATGATTTGCTCTGCCGCATCTAGTCCTGAGCTATGGTGGGCATTATTATAGTGAGAACGATTAGACTCAATATAATATTTACGCTTATCTGCTACTACTACAGGATATTGTGAAAGCAGATTCTCCCATTCTGCTCCCGTTAAAATTTGATTCTTTTTATCCTCCACAGAGCGTACCTCTTTACGTGTAAAGTAACGTCTGTAATGAACGAGACCAATATAATCCGCATCAAGATTTTTCCATGCCCAATAGAGGCCCGTCAATTCACAGTAATTAGCATTCTTTGAAGATATATTATCTCCTGTATGATCCCCCGTATAACCAATATCAGCCTTACCATCTCGCCCTACATGAATCGGCATATAAACAGAATCTTCAGGCATCCAATATTGTTTATGTGTTGCTACTAAAATCTTAATATTCACTAATTTCATCCACCTTATTACGATATGAATTTCTCGTATATACTAATGCATAACCAAACCCTAATAATATCCAAAAATAATACAGCTCATTTAAAGTCGTTCCTATCCCTGTCAACAAAGACTCTATATAAGCAATTGTAAAAAATATAATCCATATATCTTTTGGATTTTTAAATACATAAATAAACAATCTAACTAATAAGAGTACAATAGGCCCCATAAACAATACAAAACTTATGATCCCTGTTTCCGATAAACGAGAGGTATATTCTCCTAACATGGGAATAGAAATATTAATAAGGCCCTTATTTTTAATATTTTCAATCCACATTTTTACTTCCGCACCATTTAATGTATCTTCATCTAAATGATTCAAAACATATGGGGTACGTAACCCTTGCCCAATTCCTAATAATGGATTTTCTTTAAATATATTCAAATCAGCTTTCATAACACCATATCTTTGGTTATTACTACGACCACCTTTTTTAGATAAAGACGTAATATTATTTTCTCCATAAGATGTGATTTCATTTGCAACCTGCTGAGTTGAAATATTTTTAATTGTTGTACTAGTTGTACTTTTAGTAGAAGCATCTTGTACATAAAGAACATTAGATGTATATACTATATTTCCTACAAAAGCTAAAAGACCTATTAAAGTTACAAGAACTGTATGTATTATAAATTTTTTGTTTCTAAATTGAATACAAAGCGCAAATACAAGCAATATGTGATCTATGATAAAAAAAACAGTTGCAGTTCTACTATTAGCTAATAAGGTAATCATCTCTAAAAGCAATAGAATAATGAAAGATAATCCTACCAACTTTTTATTCTTAGATGTAAAAATAATACTCCATATAAAAGGAATTGTGATAACTGCATAAATCCCCAAAAAGGATGGTTCGGGAAATAGAGACCTAAATTGTAATTCTGGCCAAAATAATGGTGGCCACCATGTATTATTAATCTCAATAGCATGAACTATAGGTCTTATGTATGTTAATAATGAAAGTGCCCATTGCTGTTTATCAAAATAAAATAGTTCAACAACACCAAAAACAACAACTAGACTAGCAGAAATCAATGAACCCTTACTTACTATTTTCAAAATTGTTTCCGAGCGATTTTTATACCAATAGAAAATCAAATAAGAAAATCCAAATGTAAAAATAAGTTGAGTCAAAGAGTTCTTTAAAACTCTAAAGCAAAAATGAATGACCGATAATGTATATTCACTCACAGTTTCATTAAATATGAATTGAATTATAGCTTCCAATTTATGATTCATATAATTAGTGCCAGGAACTAAATCATAATAAGGGAAATTAATCAAACCATGAACTAAAGATACAGCAATACTGAAACCTAAAAGAGCTATATATAATAATTCTTTCCAATATAAATGATATTGACGTAGAGTATGTCTTTTTAGCCATACACTATATACTAAACAAATAAATAGTGTATAAAATGATGCTTTTGCTGAAAACTCACCACCTAAAAAACCTATTCGTAAAGACATGGGTATTACAGGAAATATTACAAATATAAAACTTAATCCTATTAAACTATCAATATATTTATTACTAGACATATACTCTCATCCTACTACTCTCATCTTATGATTTCAATTTGATTAACTTGGAATTACCAAAAACCCAAGAGGTTATTTTATATCTATCAAAAAACTTAACAATAAATATAGGCACTATTGTACTAATCATACAAGATAAAATTAAACACACCATAATATTATCAATAGACAGGTGCTTAAATATAGTTCTCAATGGTCCAGAAAAATATAAATGTAAAATATAGATTCCCAAAGAGTAACGACCACAAATATTCCAAATAGTAACCCACTTTATATTCTTAAACTTAAAAAATAGAACAGATAAAAAAACAGAACCTGATATAGCACATATAAACTTTAAAATATTATGCACTTCAATATAAGGAAATGTAATGACTGCCAGAACAATACTAATAAAACCAATACCATTCAACTTATTACAAATAATTGTCCTGAGTTGATCCTGATACATACATAATACTGATCCTAATGTAAAATACACGCCTCCATAAATAATTAGATTAATAATCTTCAATAATCCATGAATGGGTGGCATAAAAAAATACAAACATAGAAATATAATAAAGACTATTGTAGGCTTTATTATAGATTCAAATATAGGAATAGCTACAAAAAGCCAAATCAATACATACAAGAACCATAAATAAGAAAGAGGGGCTATATAAATGTGCATTAAATCAACTAGATTAAAATGATCACTCATTTGGATATTCCCATACAATGTTGCATAATATTTAGATAACCAAAATACAACCGAGAATAATAAATACATAGGTACCATGTTTAAAAACTTATTAGAAATTTTTTTTAGTAGACCTGAATTTTTTCGTGCCCATGTAAGCTTATATAAAAAGCCACTAATCAAAAAAAACAACGGCATGTGGAAACTATAAATAACATCATATACAAACTGTAAGCTCCATTGATATTCTGTAAAAGTTTCTGCACGAATATAGCCAAGAATAACATGACCAACAACAACTAAAAATATAGCAAAACCCTTTAGCGAATCTAGCCACTCAATTCTCATTCCTGAAACTCCTTATTACATAGTGCTAAAGCACTAGCAATGACCTTATCCATATCGTAATATTTATATTCTCCTAAACGACCACCAAAGATAACATTGGAAATCATTTCGGCCTTTTTAACGTATTTAGCGTAAAGATCTAAATTCTTCACGTCATTTACTGGATAATACGCTTCTTCACCGATTTTCCAGTCTTTTGGATATTCTTTTGTTACATACGTAACAGGCTGTGTGCCAAATTCAAAATGCTTATGTTCAATAATACGAGTATACGGAATTTCTCCTTCCGTATAGTTCACCACCGCAACACCTTGATGATTTTCCTCTTCGAGACGCTCTGTTTCAAAGCGAAGACCACGATATTCTAATATCCCTTCAGAATAACCAAAGTATTCATCTATAGGGCCTGTGTAGATAATCTTATCTGCCAAAGATTCGTATTCATTCCTATGTTTAAGGAAATCTACACCTAAGCGGACTTCAATGCCTTCTAACATGCGTTCAATCATCTTGGTATAACCACCCATAGGAATACCTTGGAAGCGATCATTAAAATAATTATTATCGTATGTATAACGCACAGGTAATCGTTTAATAATGAAAGCTGGTAACTCTGTACATTTACGGCCCCATTGTTTTTCCGTATACCCTTTGATGAGCTTTTCATAAATATCCGTACCTACAAGACTAATAGCTTGCTCTTCTAAGTTCTTTGGCTCCCCTGATATAGCAGCTCGTTGTTTAGTAATGATATCTTGTGCCTCTTTTGGAGTTCGAATATTCCACATTTTAGAGAATGTATTCATATTGAACGGCAAATTGTACATCTCGCCTTTATAGTTTGCTACAGGACTATTTACATAGTGATTAAACTCAGCAAATTGATTGACATAATCCCACACATGTTTCAAGGATGTATGGAAAATATGAGCACCATAGACGTGAATATTGATATCATCTTTGCTTTCACAATATAGATTACCTGCTATGTGATTGCGACGGTCGATGACAAGTACAGATTTACCACGCTTGTGCGCCTCATGAGCAAATACAGCACCAAATGGGCCTGCCCCAACTACTAAATAATCGTATTTCATTAATAGGCCCCTTTCGATTTAGCAACAGCCAATACAGTTTTCAACAGATATACAATATCAATCCATACAGACCAATTATGCACATACCAAGAATCCATGAGAACTCGTTCTTCATAGGTGGTATCACTGCGACCACTTACCTGCCAAACACCAGTAATCCCTGGTGGTACAAGGTAAAAGTCATTAATATAGTCGCCGTATTTTACAATTTCATCTCGAACAATAGGTCTTGGCCCTACGAGGCTCATGTCCCCAACGAGAACATTCCACAACTGTGGCAATTCATCAAGACTTGTCTTTCGAAGGAATTTTCCGATTCTTGTAACGCGAGGATCATCTTTCAATTTAAAATCTCGCTCCCATTCTTCACGAGCAGCTGGATTATCTTTTAGATATTGCTCCAAAGCCTCTTGTGCATTTGGCACCATGGATCGGAATTTATAACAAGAAAATGATTTCCCACCTTGACCAACGCGTTTATGTCCAAATACGATAGATCCTGGAGAATCTAAGTAAATCAATATAGCAATGATACCGAGAATTGGTAAAATCAAAATGCCACCACATACCGTAGCTACAATATCAAAAATACGTTTGAAAACACGGTTAGATTTGCGTGCTAGGTTATTTTGCACACGCAATACGACGGCTTGTTCTTCCATCATGCCACGTGCTGTAATATTACTGGCTGGTAAACCGAATAATTCAGGAACAAATGCTACTCGTTTTACTAATACTTGTAATCGATTAATCAAGGATACTAATTTTTTAGACTCAAGTCCCGGAGCACAAATCAGTACAGTTTGAACGCCTGTATCTTTAATAACGCTTTCTACATCTTTAAAGGCTCCAAGGCATGGATATTCTTTAGCGATGGATGATGATTTAGGATTATCATCTACATAACCAATAATCTTATAGGTAGTAATCGGCATACGCTCTAATGATCTCTGTACAAGTTCTGCTGTCTTTCCCGCCCCAACGAGAAGAATCGGAATTGTTAAATATCCTGCTTTTGAAAGTAATTTTCCTACAATAAAACGCTCGCTAAAGATAAATACGAGCATACATATATAAGCAAAGGCAACAAATAAACGAGACACATCATTAATAACATGTCCTGTGTACATGAGAACAATCGATACGACAACCCCTATGGTAATGCTGCGAAACAAATTTTTCATCGTATCCCAATAAGGTGTTACCACAGAATAGACATTATTAAGCAACAAGATAGTTAAAAATACGATAGGCACAATACCATATACGTAAATTTCTTCTACCTTAAAATTTGAACTTACTGGTAAAATTGATAAGTTTAAACGCAAATAATAGGCTGCTAATATCCCCAAAACAATAGCAATATAATCTGCTATAAGTACTATGAGCTTACTTATAAATAACTTTTTATTATTGTTATTACAGATAGAACGATTCATACTAATACCCCAATTATAAGAAAAGGTTGTTTTCTCAATCTCAAAATATTAAGAAAACAACCTCTCTATCATACGAATACAATGTACCAATATTTACATATATTGTATCATATTTAAATATATAAAACTATAAAAAACATAGATTTCACCTATCTTTTATGTAGTTATTTATTCTTTAAGTCTATTTAAATCCTACTTAATTGTCTATTAAATAGTAGTTAGATGCCTTCCAATACAGCTATATAATTCTCAATTATCCCGCAATTGAAGCATAATCCCCATAACAACCCAAAAAATGCGAATACCCGATGAATTACCCCAAGTATAATCAATAGATCCAAATAAAAATAAATAACTAATAAAACCTACAATGATTGATAAATCATAAGGATTTGTAGATATAATATAGCTTTTTACTGATTTATAGATTGTGAAAATTGAGAATCCTAAAAACCCAATTAGACCTAGTATGCCAGATTCAGAGGCTATTTGTAACATATTATTATGAGAATGACCTAAGTCTTGGGTTTCTTTTTCTGATTTATACTGCTCTCGATATGTTTTCTGCCACAAACCTGGACCAACACCAATTACAGGATGATCCATAATCATTTTTCTATCCGACTCCCATACATAGATACGGCCTAAATTTGAGCCATCAGTAGTTACATTAAAGGTGCTTTCAAAACGAGCCATATAAGCTTGATTACTAGTAAATATAAAACTGATTCCTATAGTAGCCACAAGAAGTACCAATAAATAACGAATGTTAACAAAGGAATAGCGCAATGTAATAAGTACACCATTAATACCATTAAATAGCCAAGAACCACGGCTTTGATTGCCTAACATTCCCAACACTATACTAAATAAAGAGAATACAGCTGATTTTTTTACATAAGAAGGAAATGTTTTATCATAAACAGTAATTAAAGCTAATGAAAAAGCGAGCGTTAACAACATAGCTAGCCCCATCATAGAGCCATTAATGACACCACCTGCACGACCCTCTGTTCCTACATTATACCCCAGTAAATATTGTACAAAGGCAGATAGAGCATCGATGCCTATATACACAAAAAATATTGATAAAATAGTATATAATTTGCGAGAACTCTTGATAAATAGCAAGATTGGTACGATAATTAAAATCTTCCAAATCCAAATATTAAAGAAGTACTTAGTCGTCACTCGTATATTATCACTAATAAATGCAGACGGTAATATACATAACAGCATACCTAAGTACGCCCATCCATATTGGCGTATCGAATTTGGTATAGAAACTTCATCTCTTTTATACCACCATGTTAAAAGTGTAACGAGTACTATAAGTCCATAAATAAAATTACCAAAAGCCATAGATGACCGCGTCGTACATATCATAATTGAAATGAGTACAGTAAGTATCATTTCATAATTCTTAAGTATCCAAGATTTCATACTAACACCCTTATCCCCTTATTGTTATTATCTAATAATTAAGTATAGTTACGACTTACATATAACGTATAAATGTATACTTATTTTATTAAATTTTTCATATGTTCTTGAATTTCTTGTTCATATTGATCGAGTAATTCATAGCGTTTACGATATTGGCTACGTTTTTGTGACTTTATCTCCTCAATAGGCTTACGATATTCCTCTAAAGGAATTTTGAAAAAACGTTCATCACTACATAGTACACCGCCAGATTCCTCCCACAATGAATCTAGCTCAGCTACCTTTGCACGATGACCGCGAACTAAATGAGTATTCGCATAAAAGCCTTCATCAGATACAGCGTAAATAGATTCTACCTTACAAATGGCTGCAATATGACGTAATAGGAACATGATAAAGTTTTTTGGACGATAGCCAAACATCTTTTTTGTAACTATTTTAGCATTATCAAGACCATCTTTATAACCTTGAATCGTACCAATCCACATAGCAGATTCCCCATTAAAACCTTTACCAAAACGGAAGTTAGCATGGTATACCCCTTGATTACCCAAGGTGAGTAACAAGGTCAAAAAACCTTCTTTACGCTGACCAGGTCCATAATATAAACGAGCTACCATATCAAGGTCTACCGATTCCCATACGATATAGCCACGATTCATCCGACTTACGTCATCATAAATATTATCAGGATCTACAGAGTACATCTCACGAATTGCTTCATCTGTAAATATATCTTTCAAATAATCAAAATGATTAACAATAGCCTCTAATCGTTCCTGAGGTGTAGAGCTTTTAAACAAGAAAAATCTTGTCATCAACTCAAATAAACCAACTTGTCGGTCTAATAGTGTTAAATCAGGCGTGTAACTTGCAAAGTAGTTCTCTAGCGCCTCTATTTCTCGTTTATTTCGTATGGAGCGCATTGTATGTAAGAAGGTACGACGTGTTTCCCTCCAACTACGCTTGCCGTAAATCTTACGACCTCGCTGCCATTGTATTTGTAAATATCCCATCTCATACTCCTATCCACTAATACAACTAACAAACTTTATCATTAATGATTAGTGGAGTGTAAATTATCTATAATCGCAACTAATTCATCAGCTACACGATTAACAATGAATCGTTCCTCAACAACACGTCGTGCATTTGTGATAATACTTGATAAATCTACCGCATCACTCATCACATGCTCCACTGCTTGTTGTAATGTATGTTCATTCAAAGGATCAACAATAAATCCAGATATACCATCTTCTATAATTTCTCTCTGAGCCCCAGATCCACTCGTAATGACTGGTACACCGCAATACATAGCCTCACAAATAACAAGACCAAAGGCTTCACGCGTTACAGTTGGCAATAACAAGCAATCAATTGATCTATATAAACCTTCAATATCAGGTGTAAAACCTATAAATTCAACATAAGAATGCATGTGATGCGCATCTATATAGTCTTTAAGTTTTTTGATTTGATCCTCTGTACCAGCCCCCGATATAATCAACCGAATATCTGGATTGTTTTGATGAATCTGTTCAAGAGCACTTAAAATCAGATATAAACCCTTACGTTCTGTAATACGCGCACTATATCCAAATGTAGTAACTTTAGATTTCATTGGCACATTATCTGCAAATGAAAGAAATCTATTTGGATCAATACCATTATAAACAATATAATATTTACTAGTATTCTTAATAATAGGTGTCATAAGGTCATCATAAACGAGTTTAGATACACATACAAAGGCATCTACTTGTGAATTGATCCATTTATGATACATATCTGTTTTACCAGGTACAAGATTATGTTTAATAAACATCAATTTAGCACCCGTTAACTGCTTAAGAGCAATACAGAATAAGATATATTTACCAGAGTGGCATACAATTGTATTAATTCCTTGTGCTTTCATCTGTTTGGCTACTGCATTAACAGATAGAAAACCCTTCAAAGTATAGAGATTGGCAGTCATCACATGGCCGACTTGAGCATAGCGAGATTGCATCTCTTCATTTGATTGGTCTACTAAGGTATAAGCAGCCCTATGTCGTTGTTGTAATTGTTTACAAATATCATATACATATTGTTCACCACCGCCCCAAATTTTGGCGCCTACAATATTGATTATAGACATAGGTTCCTCCTATCATATACAGATCAATACACATATAGTGGCATCCATTGATGTATTCGAAATAATGTTTACATATACATCAATAGATATCATCGTCTAATTATACTACGACTTATTCATACTGTCCTCATGATTAATGAGCCACATGGTCAACAATGTCCAATCACGAGCATCATCCCCATGATTATCAATAGGCCGAATTGGCTCAACCGGTTTATAGGACGGTATGTTGCTTTCACCATAATCCATGCGAACATCGCCCATCATATGCGGCGTAATCCACTGGTACGGCGTAACTAAAGTTTCTGGCTGCTCATCAAACAAGGACGGCACAATGGAATAATATTCAAAACCCTTTGGTGCAATGGTTTCAATAATGGTAGGCATGAGGCTCATATGCGTGCCAATGGGCACCGTAATCACATCCTTAGTGAAAGCAGGATGTTGTAACAACCCTACGGTACAGAATGTATCGCGCAAGGTATAGTCCCGTTGAATTAAAGATGTATTATTCAATGAGCCAAATAGATTAGAGTGATCACCTGTAACAACAAATAAACTATCTGGAAAGGCCTCTTTCATAGCATTTACAAAGTTAAATATTGCCTTATCACTATAGCGATAGGTAGCCAATTCTTTATTGCGTTTCTTATTAGATTTTAGATCATCCCCAAGATTCGGCATGACCTTTTCAGGATCATAATCTAATAAGGAATCCTCCATTTTATAAGGACCATGATTGGATGTAGTGTAAATAAAATGGAATGTCGGATGATCTAATCCTTTAATTTGTTCCGTTATATTCTCTAAAAATACGTGATCGTATACGCCCACCCAAGTTTTAGGTACATCAGGACCACAGAAAACAGAAGCGCTTTCCACACGGTCAAAGCCTTGAGCCTTACCGAAGTGATTAAAGTTGCCGTACGACGCATTACCACCATACCAATAAATCGTATCATAGCCTAATCGCTTCATTTGAGCTGCCAAAGAGGTCGGCAACGGTTCATGCCAAAAAGCTTCCCGTTCATTGATTTCCATACCCGCATCATAGACGCCGGATAATAGACTTACAATGGATGGACGAGACACATTACCAGCAGGCAAGAAATTAGGTACTTGCACCGTATGAGGATTATCTTTAAAATCCCATAAACCAGGACATATATTGAGATCCTTATAAGGTTCATCAAGAGACCATTGAGGGATACTTTCACCAACAATAAAGAAAATATGCTGCGGTTTATCAATACGAGGACCTGATGCAACACGTTTAAATGCATGAAGCGGTGTGTGTAGATCCTGCCATGAATCTTTGTATTCGTTAGGAACAATACGATAAATGGCGTCATCAATATCTTCAGGAGATGCGGTATATTCATCACGTAGCGGATGTTTAAACACCGTTTCTAAGGCACATAAATCTGGCACTGTAGCACGAGCAAAGAATATATCTTCTTTTACCACTGTAGGAATCGTATCCCATTCTGGTTTATCATCATGAGATAAGGTACCACCGTAGCGGAACCAATAGAATCCTAGAACAGATGCCGCCACAAGTCCTATATTCCAAGCTACAGTAGGCCAGGTTCCTTCAATGTTTGGATATGGTATAGATGGCAAGGATAAGAAGAAACCTCCCATGAACCAGGATATAACTGCAATAGGAATCAATCCTAGAATGACAAGAATTCCTCGGTCTTGATTAAAGAATACATCAATCAAATTCCGTTTCTCTGCATGATTTCCATAATGAACCATATAGTTGTACGTATCATGGAAATGCTTGTAGAAGATCATTTTTCCTGCAAAGGCTGCGTACAGTACACAGGAATACATCGTTAGACCTACTAATCGTATGGAATCTTCTATTTGATGGTACCCTTCAAACCATAGTGCAGGGAGTGTCACCAAGACTAAAGGTAATAAGAATACATAGGCATCAAAATCCATGCCCCACCAAAAGCCGTAACGCAATGAACCTAGAGCTGATTTCCAACGACCTTTCCATGTTGGATACGGATTATAAATAATCATAAAAATGATTCGAAAGATACTACTCAATATGGGTGCCCAAATCATTAATTTTATATTTTGTTGTAGGGATAGAAAAAATTGTTCACTCATTTATACTTCCATATCTACTTAAAGAACAATACTTCCCCATAGCAACCTACTTATACTACATTACTGATTATAATTGTCCATTAGATTTATTCAAATAATACAATTTTACATACTTTGTCATGGTGTACATCATATGATAGATCGATAATAGAAAACCTATTTTTCCGTCTAATATGCCACCTTGCAAAATATATATCTTGAAAAATGCCCATGTAGGGCGCAATATAATATCCCCTAAAAAATTACAAGACTTCCCTTGTGCCTTGTATTTATTAGCTGCTACCGTCGTATACTTATTGAACTTCTCAAAAAATTGATGCCAATTATCATACGTATAATGATACAATTTTCCCTCTAATGTATCTTGTGGATACGGACTGATAAAAGCTTCGTGAACAGCCCCTTCCACAGTTGCTCCCTCTCGAGGCATCAATCGTAATACCTTATCAGGCCTCACCACACCATGGGTTGCCTGATTATAATGGAATAGATTATATCTGCGTAACCAATACGCCTTCGGTTCACCTTGAATAGCTCGTTGAATAGACTTTGCTAACTCTAGTGATACACGTTCATCAGAATCGACAAATAGAATCCATTCACTCTGGGCTTGTGAAATACCAAACCGTCGTTGTTGTGACCAATCTCCATTTAAGGGATGTGGTATAACCTTTGCACCCAATCCCGTAGCAAGTGATACTGTCTGATCTGTACTGCCATCATCGATGACTAAAATTTCATCAGCAAATTGAATACTCTTAATACAATCTACAATATGTTGTTCTTCATTGCGCGCTAAGATAATAGCCGTCACAGTACTCATAGATAATCCTTTAACTTACAAATCAATTAAATTTAATGGATAAAAATGTATATTTCTTTATTTGATGACATCCCCATGTTTAATGCGCCATGCCGCAAGTTCACGCATGTTTTTAATCATATCCCCATAGGATTGAGGCATGCTCGCACTTTGTTCTAACACTTTGCCACTTTTATCAAGATATAGTCTATGATTAAATACAAATTCCTCTTGTGTAAACAAGCTTGGTACCATCGCTTCATAGGTTTGACCAGGTCGGCCTACCAATTCCGCCAAGGTTGGAATGATTTGAATGCTCATGCCGAACGCATTAGGTGCAAGCCAATCTTTATGAATACCACGACCATAAAAAATAATAGGAATAGTAGATGCCACATTAGGACCTACTTCACGAGCAAAGTTAAAGCGTTCGCTATGGTCACCTGTAATGACGAACAGTGCAGACGGATCTGCTGTTTCTTCGCGAGCGATAAAATCACCCATTACGTGGTCTGCGTACCAAATATGGCCCATTTCGTTCAATTGCTTATCGTTTTCTTCGATAGAATCTGGCAAATGCCCTTTTACCTTATTCACATCGTAGCCTTCCTTAGCCACATTGATGCTATACGGTGGATGATTAGAGGTGGTCATAATCACATTGAGGATTTTTTCCCCTCTATGCTGATCCATGTAGGCAGAAATAGCTTTAAACAAGTCTTTATCGCCTACGCCCCAAGCATTGCCGTCTTCGCTTGGCATTTCAGAGGCATCGTGGAATTCATCAAAACCTTGAGATAAAACAAAGTTTTTAACATTTTGCCATGTGCTAAAGCCACCATACCAAAATACAGTCTTGTAGCCTAGCTTTTTCATAACAGGACCAATGCCTAAACCGTAAGGTTCTTTGAAACTTTCACCTTCATAGTTAGGATATAGCCCTGTATCAGGCATCCCTGTCAACAAACCATTGATGGCCGGCATCGTACCGGTGCCTTGGGCAAGGGCTAGCTGCGTGCTCATCGCTTGAGGGCTGGCAGCGTATTTACGACCTTGCTCAACGAGGTACGCACCAGGCCCGTTATATTCAGCGAGGAACGGCCACAAGCCATAGGATTCTCCAAGAACGAGGTTTATAGACTGCGGTTGATCCGCTAATCGTTGTGTCGTAATGGTTCTCGTGAAAGAACCGTCAAAATTTGTACCGTTAAACTTACCACCAACGGCAGTGATTTTTTCATTTAACTCTTGAGGCGTTAAGTTAATAACCTCAAGCTCAGCCGTCCGTTTTGCAATGCTTTTAACACGATATAGAGCCTGCACATCGTCTAGAATATTTTCGTTCAACAAATTGGAACTAAGTCGGGCCGCACTTTCCCAGTTGATAGAATTTGTATAGCTGAAAGCACCGCCAAATCTAAAGAATAGACCTATTACACCGATAGCGACAGTTAATCCAATGCCCGTCATCCATTGCGTTTTCTTAGTTTTAGGATACCAAGTAGTACAAAGTCGTTGATGATCTGCAAAATCACTATTTCTTACATTATCCGCATCATCACCATTCCTTAGGTCAACAGCGTAGTCACTATATTTCTTGGCCCCCCACGCTAGGAAACGAACTAGAAAATAGCAAAGCGCTGCGCTCAATACAACGGCCCCTATGATGTACATGAGGGCATTATATTCATTGATAGCGGTATTTACAATGGCGCCGATATCATCGTTTTTACCGTTGATGAGCATCGCATTGTAGGAAGAGTTAAATATCTTGTAGAACGGAATGCGTCCCAAAAACAGGAAGGTCAACAATATAGTCGCAATGGAGTAGAGGACCTGTTTAATGCGCAAGGACGGCCATTTTGGCACAAAGGTATGTACCAACGTCCCCCCTAAAAAGCCTAGTAAACACAAAGAACCGACGGTCTTGAGACTCAATCTAAATCCTAGCCACAAGGACGTGAGGATATTCTCCATCGTCACGGAAGCTAGTTGTGATTGAAATACTGCAAGAAACACGATTCTAAATGCAGTCAACAGAACAGAGAAAAAGATAAATACCTTAATCTCTGTTCGTATGCCTTCAAATAATCGCTGCCATCGGTTCATCATTAACCCCTAACTGTTGAATCGTATAACCAAATTGTTAAATCACTAATCCAACTATATTGTTACAAATATAACAAAACTACATAACTATACTGCCTAAATGAGTAATAAAACATCATAAACTAGATATACTACATATATATCCTACGTAATATGTTACGTAATATTCTACTAATTACATAACTATCAATTATTTTGGATATTTCTTACATTTAGGACCTTTACATCGTTTGCATTTACCGCATCCACGGTCGATAGTCTCAGCACCTGCTGATTTTTTCGCACTAGCACTCTCCTTGACCATCTTTTCAGAGGCCTTACTATTCCATACGGAAACTATCGATTCTGCTTTTTTGCGGATTCATCCTTTTTGGATTTTTTATCCTTTTTCTTGTCTTTCTTCTTATCTTTTTTCTTGAAAGTATCAGCTAAGAAGACTGTTTTTAACTTATCATTTAAGACTTTAAGCTTCTTTTCAGCTTTATCTTTCTTTTTCTTTAACTTTTCTTCGTCTTTAGAGCGTTTTTCTTCCTTAGACTTCTTGTGTTTTTTCTCTTTTTTATCTTCTTTATACTTTTTATCTTTCTTAGATTTTTTGTCGTCCTTGGACTTTTTGTCTTCTTTGGATTTCTTATCCTCTTTAGATGTTTTATCTTCCTTGGATTTTTTATCGTCCTTAGATTTCTTATCTTCAGAACCGTTAATACGCGCCCATTCATCGTCAACGCGTTTCAATTTCTTTTTAAGAAGCTTCTCCATCTTCTTATTTGTTTTATCGGACTCTAAACCGGCTTTACCAAATAATAAAGCATTCACCGCCGTGTATGGATCGATAGAGGACATATCCTCATCATCCACGTTAGCTGCCTCTAATTTCTTATCTTTTGAAAGTTCTTCAAGACCATCTACATCTATCGCTTCATCTTCATCTAAATGATGAATTGCTAAACTTTCAACGCCTTCTAATGGTTTTACATCAAGGTGCTCAATCGCAGTATCTTCAAAATCCGCCATTTCCTTACCAGAGCTTTCACCAAAACCAGTAAAGAGACCACCTATAGATTTTAATTCATTCAATTTAATATGATTCATGCCCACCGTAGAATCATGATGCACAGAAACGTCAGATAATTGTACCTGTTCCATAGCATATGCATCATCATTGTAACTCGCACCCTTGCCAAGTCCAGATGTATTAGAAATGACGATATCTTCCTTATCGTCACCTAGCACATCGCCAAATAGATCTTCTTCTAAAGATTCGTAAGAATGCAATAAGGCCATACGTTTTTGAACATCTTCAATTTGATTCCACAAATCAACGAGAGAAGATGTATAGTACACCCGTTCTTTTACCTCTAAATACGCTTGGTAAACGATAGATAATTCGGTCTCATTAAGACCTTCCTCTGCACCAATTTCTTCAATCATTTGTTGAATCTGTTGATCTCGGTCATATCGTTTAATTAACGCTTTACGAATGCGTTCAATCAACATTGTATTGATGAGTTCCATATGCACCTCCTATATTCAATACACTCAGTCCTACCCGCTACATTAGCGTATACGAATCAATGTATAGAATCATAAAAATAAATTGATTTTATAATCTCTAATATATTATTATAGCAGAATTTATCTGCTTTTTCCTTAATAATATGTGTAAAAGTTCCTTAAAAATAGAATAAAACCTCAATTTAAATACGTCCCTAATAGTATGCATTTCATACTATTAAAACACTATTCAAACCGAGGTTATTTAATTAACTGTTACATCAAAAATATATCTAATTGTTACATAAAAGTCTTAAATTACTGCACTAAAACAAGTTAACTGAATAGACGAGAATTCGTTCCTTTGTATCGCTTCCTTCAAAAAGGTCACTACAATCAATAGGTTCCTCTTGTTCCAAGCGCACATGGTTATTTAAAAAGTTCTCCACCTCGTCATTAACGTAGTAGAAAAATAACTTAATCTCCCGAGGATTATGATATAGCGAATCAAAGATATTTCCTAGTACCCGCTTAATCGTATGGAGTGCAAAGGGATTAAAGAAAAAGCATCGATCAGCCTGATCTGGCAATTCATACAGCGCTGCATCACCTAGTACAAAGCTTACACGATTACGAGTTGCCGGGCTTTCACCATTGATCAAAGCCTTTTCATAGAGCCGTTCATCGTATTCGATGCCTATGGAATAGCAGCCCGTTTGGTAAGCCATGAAAATACTCACTCGGCCCTTGCCACTGCCATAATCGATGAGCGTATTTTTCTTGCGAATATGACCGCTATTTGCCAATCGCTCCAGCACGCAATAATCCGTCGGCTCGTACGGATGATGCTCCGTATCGGAACGACTATCATCGCGACCAGAGGTTTTAATTTGTAATACACTTTCCCACTCTTGCTCTATTGCCATCTATATAATCCTATTATGAGGCCAAAATATATGACCTAATATTTAATACTAATCTTAATTTCTATACATACTATACCCTTATTAGGGTACTATTTACTAGTCCAGTAACACCTATAGTATATAACAAAAGCATCCACATCGGGTGCTTTTGTTATATGAAACACTTATTAATGCCGATATGGTATACTAGGAGTAATATTTCTATTATTCTCATGTGCAGAATTATATGTCATTAAAAAGGAGTATCTACTTACATGGACAGTGATCTGACCTTAGATTTTATTATTATCATTGTATTAATCATCGCAAATGGTTTATTCTCCATGACAGAGTTAGCCATTGTAAATGCGAAAAAACGTAAACTTGAAGAATTAGCAGAATCAGGCAATGAACGCGCGAAAACAGCCTTTGAATTATCGGAGAACCCAAATGAAATGTTCTCTACCATTCAAATCGGCATCACCCTCGTAGGCATTTTAACTGGTTTGTATTCTGGTGCCACCTTCTCTAGTCCATTAGAAGAAATTTTAGTATCAAATATTCCAAGCATCGAACCATACGCAGCCTCTGTGAGCTCCTTCATTATCGTCGCCATCATCACCTATTTATCCCTCGTTATCGGCGAACTCGTGCCTAAACGCTTGGCCTTAAATAGCCCTGAAAGCATTGCCGTTGTAGTAGCAAAACCAATTTACTGGCTATCTGTGGCGTTAAAACCAATCGTTAGCTTCCTCGGCGTTTCCACAGAATTTCTCTTAAAAATGCTAGGCGTTACTGTAAAAGAAGAAGCGCCTGTTACAGAATCTGAAATTAATAAAATGCTTACCGAAGGCGTTGCTATGGGTGCTTACGAAGAAGAAGAACCTATCCTCGTAGAAAATATCTTCCATCTCGCAGATATGAACGCAGGTGACATCATGACGCCTCGTACACAGCTCAAATGGATTGATCTTAACGGCACGGAAGACGAAATCATGGAGGTCCTCAAGAATGCCAACCATTACCGCATTCCTGTAGGTACCGATTCCTTGGATGAATTAAAGGGTCTCGTTACCGTATCCGATGTATTAGTTCAAATTATGCAACGTCCTAGTGAAAGTTCCATTCACGATATCATCAAAGCTTGTTTGAAAGAACCAGTTCTCGTTCCTGAATCCATTTCACTCATGAAATTATTGAACGTTCTACGTACAGAAGGCGTTCACGAAGCTATTATCCTCGACGAATATGGTGGTTTTACTGGCCTTGTCACCTTGCATGACATCATGGAAGAAATCGTAGGTCTTATGCCTTCTGGTGAGGAAGAAATCAAGGAAGAAGAAAACAAGATCATCGAACGCGATGGTGCATGGCTCGTAGATGGCCTTCTCAACGTAGATGAATTTAAAGAATTCTTTCACATCGATCAAGAATTGCCAGGCGAAGAAGACGACTTGTACAAAACTATGGGCGGTCTCTTAAACGTCCTCTTCGGTCGTATCCCAAAGGAACTCGACAAGGCAAAATGGAACGGCTATACCTTTGAAGTCATCGATATGGATCATACTCGTATCGATAAAATCCTTGTAACCTATGAAGAACCTATTGTAGAACAAGAAGAAGAAAAATAAAGTTCAAATTATATAGACAAAAGCTAAAAAAGTGAGTTCTCTTACTATGAACTGTACACCAAAAAATTGGACATATTTTTGGATACAGCTTAATTAATAGAGGACTCACTTTTTTGCTACATTTTTGTATTCATAAAATAAGTAATACAAATACTAGCAAAATATAGATTACTTTTAAAAATTATCATTAAAATATATCATCAATTATATAAATTAAGTATATAATTCTTTAATTTTCTGCATAAAGGCTAGAACTTTCAATATAAATATAGTATTATTAAATTGTATAAAATATATAATTAGTTTTTTCTATAAAATATATAATTAGAAATTAGAGTTTTCTAATATACATATAGAGTCCTATGATTACTACCTATTTGTAGTTCTGTGTCATAGGGCTTATATGCGGTAGTCAAAGGAGAGATTCTATGAATCAACGAATCATAGCAACCATAGGAGCCCTATTAATAGGGACCGCGATTATTAGTGGTTGTGGATCAGAAAAGCCACCTGAAGATACAAGTCTCAAGGTGCGTACCATCACTATAGGTGAAGAGTCTGGAACTACTGATGCTGGCTATGCAGGCACCATTCATAATAAAACAGAAACAAACTTAGCCTTTCAAATTGGAGGGCGTGTCATCAACAAATTTGTAAATGTTGGCGATGTAGTGCAAGCAGGCCAAGTGATTGCTCAAATCAATGGTTCAGATACATCAGCTCAGGTGCAAAATGCTGAAGGTGCTGTAAAAGCTGCTCAATCGGCCTACGAATTGGCAGAAACCAATGCTAAACGATACCGCGAGCTCTATGCACAACAAGCGATTAGTAAATTGCAATTAGACCAAGCTGAAAATCAATTGAATGCCACATCTGCTCAATTACAACAAGCACAAGCAAGCCTTAATTTGAGTAGCAATCAAAATAGCTATACTAATTTGACGGCTCCTGATACAGGTATTATTACAGCTTTCAATATTGAAGCAGGACAAGTCGTAGCAGCCGGTCAAAGCGTTGGTACCTTAGCGGCTGGTCACGACCCAGAAGCAGTCATTGCCCTTCCTGAACAAGAGTTGAGTAAAATTCATGTAGGTAGCCCTGCTACTATTACCTTCTGGGCCTTACCAGATGTAACAGTACAAGGCGTAGTGCGTGAAATTTCACCAGTTCCTGACCCTGTAGCGAGAACGTATACCGTAAAAATTACCTTACAAAATGCGCCTAAAGAGGTACAGCTAGGTATGACGGTCAATGCTAATCTATCTACTACAGATAATACCAATATTTCTATTCCGTTGACGGCTCTTGTAAAAGACTCTAACGGCAATAATGCGGTCTATATCATCCGCGATAAGAAGGCTCATCTCGTGCCTATCAAGACTGGTGAGTTCGGTAAGAACTCCGTCATCGTTACATCTGGTTTAGCTAAAGGTGACATTGTCATCACCGCAGGTACCCAACAATTACAAGAAGGGACGGCGGTTAGTCAATGAAACAATTTAACTTAGCCGAATGGGCTCTTAAACACAAGTCCATTATCTACTACTTCATGGCTGTGCTCCTCACCTTTGGTATCTTCTCATTCACCCATATGGGACGCATGGAAGATCCTGATTTTACGATGCGCACCATGGTGGTCGGTGTTGCTTGGCCGGGGGCTTCTCCACAAGAAATGTCGGATCAGGTAACGGACAAACTCGAAGAAAAACTACGCGACCTTCCTGGTGTAGATTATACAAAATCTTTTACAGATGGCAGCAAATCCGTTATTTATATCAATTTAAGAGAGGATTTGCCATCCGATAAGATTCGCCCCGCTTGGGAAGAAGCGCGGAATATGATCAACGACGAATGGAAATCATTGCCTGCAGGCGTTCAAGGACCGACCATTAACGACAGGTTCGACGATGTATATGGCATTATCTATGCCATCAGTGGTGATGAGTATTCGTACGAAGAAAAACGACAACAAGCAGAAGACTTAAAACGTCAGCTTTTATCTGTTCCTAATGTTAAGAAAATCAGCCTCATTGGGGTTCAACAACAAACCCTCAATGTAACCATAAACAAGGATAAACTCGCATCCTATAAAGTCAGTACACAACAGCTGTTAACAGCGCTTAAACAGCAAAGTATGATGGTTCCAGCTGGTGTGATTACAACGGATACAAACAATGTATATCTCCGCGTCAACGGCCTATTCGATAGTCCTCAAGCGGTGCGAGATATGCCAATCCGCATCAATAACCAAACCTTGCGCCTCGGTGACATGGCTGATGTAACCATGACCTACCAAGACCCTAGCGATCCACAGTTCTATTACAAAGGCAAGCCAGCCATTGGCATCGCCATCTCCATGGATGCAGGGGCTAATAATATCGAATTTGGCGAAGCCATCGACAAGAAGCTCGGGGAATTACAGAAAACGATTCCTGCCGGCCTCGAACTCAATCAAGTATCGAATCAACCGCATATCGTTAAGGAATCCATCGGCGATTTCTCTCAATCTTTATTTGAAGCCATTGCCATCGTATTACTCGTAAGCTTTGCATCTCTCGGCTTACGAACCGGTATCGTTGTAGCCCTCACCATTCCAGTTGTTGTGTCTACAACGTTCATCTTGATGTATGAAAGCGGCATCTATCTACATAAGGTTAGCTTAGGTGCCTTAATCCTAGCTTTAGGCCTCCTTGTAGACGATGCCATCATCGTTGTAGAAATGATGAGCGTTAAGCTTGAAGAAGGGTGGGGTCACTTTAAATCAGCTACCTTTGCTTACCAATCTACAGCATTTCCAATGCTATCGGGTACGCTCATTACCTGTGCAGGCTTCTTGCCATTAGCATTGGCACAAGGTATGGTAGCAGAGTTTACAAAGTCCCTATCCATCGTTGTATTTATGGCGCTCATCCTATCTTGGTTCGCCTCTGTTCTCGTCAGCCCTGTATTGGGTTATAAAATCATCGAAAACAAGGCTCCCAAGCCGGAATCGGAATGGACTAAACGAGACCGTATCATGCACAAGCTCAATGTGACCTTCTATGATAAGTTTGAAAAACTATTACATTGGGCTCTAGGACATCACAAGGTAGTCTTACTAGCCACCCTAGGTGCTTTCGTTTTATCCTTGCTTTCACTACCATTGATCAAACAGGAATTTTTCCCATCATCAACGCGTAATGAAATCATTATATCCATGCAATTCCCTCAAAGCTCGTCCATCGAATATACTGCTAACCAAGCAAAACTCATCGATGAACATTTGAAAGATGACGAACGCATTGCAACCTTCACCTCCTACATTGGGCAAGGTTCTCCACGTTTCGTCCTCACCTTGGAACCCGAATTGCAACGGAACAACTTCTTGCAATATGTAATTGTTACAAAATCCTTAGAGGATCGCGATAAACTCTATGCTGAATTGACTCCGTATTTAAACGAGCAATTCCCATCGGCCCTTGTAAATACGCAATTCTTACAAATCGGTCCACCATCCAAATTTCCAGTCATGCTTCGCGTTGCTGGCCCTGATCAAAAGGTGGTAAAAGAAATTGCAAATCAAGTAAAAGCTAAAATGCAAGACGATAAAGACTTACAAAATATTGCTTTTGACTGGCCAGATACAGAACCTGTAGCCAATATTCACATCGATCCAAACAAGGCACGTTTACTCGGCATCGATAGCTATGCTGTATCCTTGCACTTGCAAAGTCTATTGTCTGGTACTAAATCTGGTGAATACTACGAAGGGAACCAAACCATTCCTGTTACCTTCCGTTTAGGTGACAACGAGCAACATAACTTAAGTGCTCTTTCATCCTTGCCAATTCAAACAGGAAATGGCTCCTATGTACCACTTAGCCAAATTGCAACCATTACCATGACACAAGAGGATGGTATTATTTGGCATTGCAATATGATGCCAACCATTAGTGTCCATGCCAATGTAAAAGCAGGTGTATTGGGTAATGCGAAAACGAAAGAGATTTACAAATCCTTACAAGACATTCGCGATTCCTTGCCTACAGGCTATTCTATTGACCTAGACGGCGCCGCTGAAAAGAGCGAAACAGCCGTTCAAAAGCTATTAACACCAATGCCGATTATGCTCTTTGTAATCATGACCATCCTCATGTTCCAATTAAAGCGTATCGTCCTCATGGTAATGGCTCTACTCACTGCTCCATTGGGACTAATCGGTGTTGTATTAGCACTCAATATTACGAGAACGCCATTAGGCTTTATGGCTATTCTAGGGATTATCGCCCTCTCAGGTATGATCATCCGTAACTCCATTATCTTATTAGACCAAATTGAAATCCACAAGGCAGAAGGACAAGAACCTCGTGAAGCGATTATCAACTCCGCTACACTTCGTTTCCGCCCTATCATGCTCACCGCTATCGCAGCGATTTTAGGCATGATTCCTCTCATGGGATCTGTATTCTGGAGCCCATTGGCCATCGCCTTTAGCGGCGGCTTACTAGTGGCAACGGTTCTAACACTCATCGTATTACCAGTCATGTATGCAAGCTGGTATAAGGTAAAATAAAAAAGCAGTAACTATTTCTGCTTTTTTATTATCTATAAGATATATAGATAAACCACAATACAAAAAACCCCCTATAAAAGTTTCTAATACTTTTTATAGGGGGTTTTTTAATAAATATCATATAAAAAAAAAGCAGGGCTTTCCCCTGCTTTTTTTTTAGTCACAATAATACATTACGACTTATTTATTTCCCTTAGGATTATATTAATAATTATATCTGACTTAGTCTATTATTTATTAAACTACAACGGCTGTACCATTGCATGTAATCATAAGCATGCCATTTTGTGCACCTACTGTGCTATATTGGAAGGATACGCCAATAATAGCATTAGCACCCAATTTAGAAGCTCGTTGAGACATTTCGTCGAGAGCTGCTTTGCGCGCATTCATCAAAGAATCTTCATAGCTACCGCTACGACCACCAACAATGTCTCGAATACCAGACATGAAATCTTTCACAAAATTACGGCCTTCTACGACTTCACCAAATACAATACCTTTGTACTCTTGTACAGGTTTATTTTCAATATGCATAGTTGTAGTAATAATCATAATTGTATCCTTTCTAATTGACTACAATATATTTTATATGTTATCTATCGAAGTCACGATCAAGGTTAACTTCTTTCAACGGCACAACTTTAGTTTTGTTGATGTATTTGTAACCAAGGTACACTGCGAAGAAGATTGGCAAGCCAATGTACGCAACGGATACGCCGTACCAGTCGATTGTATCGCCTGTGAAAGCGGAATAGTTTTGACCAGCAATGATGATGACGCAAAGAATGAACGCCAAGATTGGGCCCACTGGGAATAACCACGCTTTGTATGGCAATTCACTAAGATCTCTGCCTTGTGCAATGAAAGCACGACGGAAACGATAGTGAGATACAGCGATACCAACCCATGCGATGAAACCGCATAGACCAGAAATATTAACAATCCATGTATATGCCGTACCTTCGCCAATAAAGCTTGTAAGGAACGCAAATAAACCGATTGCTGTCGTTAAGATTAACGCAGGTACTGGAACACCACGTTTGTTAAGCTTAGCAAAAATTTGAGGTGCTTGACCTTCTTTAGCGAGTGCATACAGCATGCGCGTAGAAGAGTACAAACCAGAGTTACCAGCACTCAATACAGCCGTTAAGATAATAGCATTGATAAAGCTAGCAGCAAAGGCAAAACCAAAGCGGTCAAATACGAGTGTAAATGGAGAAATAGATACGTTCTCTACACTAGAGTTCAACAAATTTGGATCTGTGTACGGAATCAAGAAACCGATAACCGTGAAAGCACCGATATAGAACAATAGAATACGCCAGAAGATTGTATTAATCGCTTTTGGCACATTCTTTTCAGGGTCTTCCGCTTCACCAGCGGCTACGCCGATAAGTTCAGTACCTTGGAAGGAGAATCCTGCCACCATGAAGATTGCGAGGATAGATTCCCAACCACCTACAAATGGAGCTTCTCCTACTGTCCAGTTCGCAAATCCTGGAGATGTGCCACCGATGCCAAAGATGAGCATAAAGCCACAGAATAGGAATACGAATACGGTAATCACCTTGATGCTAGAGAACACATATTCACTTTCACCAAAGGAACGAGTAGATAAATAGTTCAAACCGAATAAAATGAGCAAAAACAGAGCAGACCATACGATGGCAGGCACATCAGGGAACCAATATTTCATGATGAGCGCCCCTGCTAATACTTCAGCAGCCAAGGTAATAGCCCAGTTAAACCAGTAGTTCCAACCTAAAGCAAAACCAAAGGCAGGATCTACATAACGTTTTGCATAAGTCCCGAAGGAACCTGGAATTGGTAAATATGTGGCCATTTCCCCGAGAGATGTCATGAGGAAATAAACCATGATACCAATGAGACCATAAGCTACAAGAGCACCACCAGGGCCAGCTGTACTTACGACTTCACCACCAGCAACGAATAAACCTGTACCGATAGCACCACCCAAAGCGATCATATTCATATGACGCGCCTTTAGAGAACGTTTTAGGTGTTGATCTTTGTTAGACGTAAACTCTACGTTATTATTATGATTATCAGACATGGGTCACCTCTTACAAATCTAGATTACGCACGTATTTTGCGTTATCTTCAATAAATTTACGACGAGGCTCTACCTTATCACCCATGAGGACCGTAAAGATTTTGTCGGCTTCGATAGAATCTTCTAAGCTAACTTGTAGAATCGTACGATTTTCTGGGTTCATCGTAGTTTCCCATAATTGTTCAGGATTCATTTCACCTAAACCTTTGTAACGTTGGATTGTAGTACCATCGCGGCCTACTTCATCAAGTTTAGAAGTCAACTCTGCATCAGAGTATACATACCAATGAGATTTACCCTTCTTGATTTGGTACAAAGGTGGTTGAGCAATATAGATATGACCTTCCTCTACCAATGGTTTCATATAGCGGTAGAAGAATGTTAACAACAATGTACGGATGTGAGCGCCGTCAACGTCCGCATCTGTCATGATGATAATCTTGTTATAACGGGATTTTGTAATATCGAATTCATCGCCAATACCTGTACCAAAAGCGGTAATCATGGAGCGAATTTCGTTATTAGCCAAAATCTTATCGAGGCGTGCTTTTTCTACGTTAAGGATTTTACCACGCAATGGTAAAATTGCTTGGTAACGACGATCGCGACCTTGTTTTGCAGAACCGCCTGCAGAATCACCTTCGACTAAATAAATTTCAGTCATAGATGTATCTTTTTCAGAGCAGTCCGCCAATTTACCAGGAAGGCTAGATACTTCCAACGCATTTTTACGGCGTGTTAAGTCGCGGGCTTTACGAGCGGCCTCACGAGCACGGCTTGCCATCGTTGCTTTTTCGATGATTCTCTTCGCATCTTGAGGATGTTCTTCAAAGAATGTTTTAAGACCTTCTGTAACGATAACATCTGTAATACCTTTAACTTCGCTATTGCCAAGTTTAGTTTTTGTTTGGCCTTCAAATTGAGGTTCCAACACTTTTACAGATACGACAGCTGTCAAACCTTCACGTACATCCTCACCGGAAAGATTGGACTCATTTTCCTTGATCAAACCAGATTTACGACCATAATCATTGAGTGTACGAGTCAAAGCAGCACGGAAACCAGATAGATGTGTACCACCGTCAATAGTATTGATGTTATTTACAAAGGACAACAAGTTTTCGCTATAGCTATCGTTATATTGCAATGCCACATCTACCACAACGTCATCTTTTGTATTTTCAATGTTAATAACAGTTGGATTAATTGCTTCTTTATTTTCGTTCAAGAAAGTAATGAAAGAAATTAAACCACCTTCATAGTGGAAACTTTCAACACGAGGTTCCTCTAGGCGCAAATCGCTCAATGTAATGCGAAGGCCTTTGTTAAGAAATGCCAATTCTTGTAAACGCATTTTCAATGTATCAAAGCTGAATACGGTAGTTTCAAAGATTTCTGCATCTGGCTTGAAAATAACTGTAGTACCAGTTCCTGAAGCTTTGCCGATTTCGTGCAACTCGGAAGTTTTATGACCACGAGCAAAGGAAATCTCTTGAACAATGCCATTTTGAGATACTTGAACCTTAGTCCATTCACTCAACGCATTAACTACGGAAATACCTACGCCATGAAGACCACCAGATACCTTGTAGCCACCACCGCCGAATTTACCACCTGCATGCAATTTCGTTAATACTAGCTCTACCGCAGACATACCAGATTCATGCATCCCTGTTGGAATACCACGACCATCATCGACAACGGTAACACTGTTATCTGGATTGATGGATACTTCGATATGTGTAGCGTAACCAGCAAGCGCTTCGTCCACAGAGTTATCTACAACTTCGTATACGAGGTGATGCAAACCACGAGCAGACGTACTACCAATATACATCCCTGGGCGTTTACGCACCGCGTCTAGACCCTCAAGAACCTGAATATTCTGAGCGCCATAATTTTGTTCAGGCATGAAACAAACTCCTCCTAACAATCTATCATACTGTACTTGATTGAAATAAAGTAACAAAACATGTACAGGATTAAACTTTATCTCTTTATTATACTATAAAACTCATCAATCCGTCTCATTAAAGTCTTAATACTGATACCAGATCCATACACACAATCATCTGTGACCACATATGTCTTGATTTGCTCCTCTGGCACCATGGCGATATATTCTAGCGTTTCATAGTGATGAATAGGACTTTTATGGGACTTTCCGCCCTTGGCATGCACCATCGTAATAATGGATTCTATGGGCACGGAAATGGTATCTCCAATATGAACGTACATAAGAATGCCCCCTCTACTTTTCTAATGTCCCATTAAGGGCATCGATTTTGCGTTGCTCCTCTTCAGCAAGGAACTTAGACCGATATTTATTACACAAATTAATAACGTGCTGATCCGTCAACTCATCAGGCTTTTTGTGGGTGATAAGCATAGCCACCATAAACATATGACGGCGATTGATAGATCCTTTATAAATCTTATCAAGGTAAAAGTATATGGATTCCCGCATCGCTTCTGCAAAGTCTGAAAAACTACACTGTATAAATTGCTGACAGTCGCTGTATTTAAAGTACGGATACTTTCTAATAACCGCCTTAATCTCCTTTATATGAGCCCGATGCAATTCATATTCACAGGTTGGACAGATTTCCTTTTTAGATTTCATATGCATGCCACATCGTTTACAACGATGGTATCCATGCTGCTCTAAATAGATTTCTCTCTTACGAGCCGTAATCTGTACTTTCCTGAAAGCAGCTTTTAATACTTCGTTATCCGTTTGTTTCAACGATGTATCGATAGCGTCTACGTCTTCTTTTGAAAGCACGATATCTGCAAAGTTAATACGTTTTGTAATAATTTGTTCATCAGGAATCGTGAGAGACGTATTAGTTTCTACTTTCACATAGCTCTGACGTTTCATGATGAAGCGAATATCGGTGATTACCTCTTGGCGGTAATACTTGTTGATAGCCTCGATGATACGACGTTTTTGCATCTGTAATTCCTGCATCCACATGGAATTATCTGCACTGATAACCATATTTGGAGGCTTGATGGACACAATTTTTGTATGATCCGCGATGACATCACCTACTACATCACGCCACTTGTGAACAAGGGTATTTAATTTATATTGTTCCAGTAAATTCAGTTCTGCTAAGGCCTTTGGTAAACAAAGATCAAGGCTGTCCATACTGAACTTGTCCCCCTTCACAAGAAATAAATTGAACGGATTTCAAATCTTTAAAATCGTGAATATCTGTAGTGGTAATAAATGTTTGAATTCGTTTATGAATAAACTGCAATAAATTCGTTCGTCTCGACTCATCAAGTTCGCTCAATACATCATCCAAGAGAAGAACTGGATATTCTCCTACCTCTGACTTGATAAACTCAAGCTCACTCAACTTTAAGGACAATACAGCGGTTCGTTGCTGCCCTTGCGATCCAAATTTCTTTAAATCCATCGCATCGGAAAAGAATCGTAAATCATCGCGATGAGGACCCACACTAGTGCTTAAACGATGACGATCCTGCGGCAACGCTGCTTTTATACGTTCGTAAAAGCCTTCCTTTGTATATTCCAATGAACCATTGTCCATATACGGCTGTTCATAACCGATGGTTAAATTCTCAAGGCCACCTGTCAATTTACGATTCATCAAATCGATGAGCAAATTGATTTTTTTTAAGCTTTCTAATCGTTTCTTTACAATAAAGCTCGCCATATCTGCTAGCTGCAAATCCCATTCTTCAAGAGGAATAGTATTCTTTCCTCTATATTCTTTTAGGACTGCATTACGTTGCTGTAACAGCCGATTATACTGCATCAATTGATGATAATATGTAGCGCTGGTCTGAGATATTTCCATATCGAGGAATCGCCTACGTCCCGAAGGAGTTCCCTTGATGAGCTGTAAATCTTCAGGACAGAAGATAACTGTATTTAATGTACCAATCAGTTCTTTTTGAGATATTTTTGTATCGTTTAATCGAATATCCTTAGGGCCTTGACGGAATAATTTAATATTTACCTTTTGAGGCGTATCTTTTTTCTCGAATTTTACAACTATGCCTGCTTCTTCAGCATTGAACATGAGCATATCTGACGTATCATTCGTACGATGGCTTTTACCAATGGTACCAACATAAATCGATTCGAGGATATTCGTCTTACCAGCCCCATTAGTGCCATATAGAACAATAATCTCAGGATTAAACTGTATCTGTACATCCTTATAATTACGAAACTGAAATAACTGCAGTGAGTCAATTCTCACCGATTATGCCTCCTCTTGTGTAATCACGAGGTCTACATCGAGACCTTCACAAGAAATCACATCACCAACGCGGCATTTCTTGCGTTTTTCCGTTACGACCTGACCATTCAAGGTAAGGATGCCTTCATCGATGAAAGATTTAATTTGACCACCTGTTTCAATGATGCCTTCTAACTTCAACAACTGATCAATTTGAATATACTCCGTATGAATGGGTACCTGCTGTTGCTCTTTCATAACGTTCTCCTAAAGTAGACAATTAACATAAGCATATATATCATACTGAGTCCAGGTCGCTCGCTGGGCATTTTTCTTCGAAAAATTGCACGCTCCGACCAAAGTGATGTGTGTCTCCCATCGTCGCTACCGCTCCTCTGTTAGCTCACACCCTACTTTAAGCATTTGTGCGAACTGGTGTTACTACGTATGTATAGTTTGGATTATTGTCTTGGCGAATGACAACAGGACCATTTTGTTTTAAGAACAAGTGGATATTGTCACCTGTGCTATGACGCAAGATGTCAGAGATGTAGCGACCATTGAAGGAGATTGTGAAAGGTGTGCCTTTAAATTCAACAGCTACGTCTTCTTTTGCCATACCGATTTCAGTATTTTGAGTAGACAATGTGACATTACTTTCAGACCAATCATAACGAATTACATTATAGCTGATGTCTTTAGCCAACAAGGATACGCGATCAACAGCACCAGCAAATTCGCGGCGATCAATTACAGCGCTAGAATCGAATTGGGAAGGAATTACCTTTTCATATTCAGGGTATGTACCTTCAATTAAGCGAGAAATAATATAAATAGATTCAAAATTGAATACGATTTGTGTGCGATTCCAAATGATATTGATCATAGCTGGATTATCTGTTGGTAATAAACGAGATACTTCAGCCAACGTTTTTGTTGGAATGATAGCGCGCATTGGAGTCGTTGCTGGTTCATCGATGGTAATTTTTTTAACAGCCATACGGTGTGTATCGGTAGCAACCATAGTCACTTCGTTTTCTTTGATTTCAAGAAGAGCACCGGTAAATACAGGACGATCTTCGTCAGTAGCAGCTGCATAATTTGTTAAATCGATGAGTTCTTTCATAGCAAAGCTATCAATGTTTACATGATCTTGGTCGTGAATTTGTTCCACCAAGGAGAAATCATCTGGGTGTAATGTAACAAGGTTAAATTCGGAAGATCCAGATGTGATGGTTAAAGAATTTCCGTCTTCTGGTTTGTAAATTTCGATAGTATCGCCAGGTAATTTGCGAATTAATTCTTGGAAATAGCGGGAACCTACTACTAAAGTACCAGGTTCTTTAATGTCTCCATCGATGGTTAAGCGAATGCCGAGTTCAAAGTCGTTACCTTGCAATTCTACTTGACCATTTTTTGTAGTCATGTAAATAGCGCCTGGTAAGTTGGAACTTGTTTTATTTTGAGATACCTTTTGCAATACGTTGATTGCTTTTTGGAGATTTGCTTTAGGGAATGTAATATGCATATGTTACTCCTTTATAATTTTTATATATTGTAAAAGCACTAATAATTACTTGCTTTGTTTGTAATATTCAATGTTTACTATCGTAGATGCTCTATAGATATTCTACGGTAGATCTATTTCTACTGGTTTTTTGATTGTTTGTTAGTTTTAGTAGTAGTAATAGTAGGGGTCTGTTTATATGTGTAAAAGTGATTTGGCGCCACTAACTGTGTGAATTATGGGTTGTGTATAACTATGTTGATAGTTTGTACTTACTTATCCACATATTAACATCAAAGTATGAGTTTTAGGATATCCACAAAGTTATTCACCGTATATCCACAGAGTTATCCACAGGTTGTTAATTTCTGTTTAATTTCTGCAACCATTCGTTTAGTTTCTTCGTTTTTTTCAATTTCCTTCGTTATTTTATCGTACGCATGGAGAATTGTCGTATGGTCACGAGAAAAAGCTGCTGCGATTTGAGGATAGCTTTCATTGATCATATCGCGGCATAGATACATGGCGATTTGCCGTGGAAATGCGAATTGGGCTTTTCGTTTCTTGCCGAGTAGGTCTTGCTTTTTAATATTGAAATAAGAACTTACAAAATTCTGGATGCTTTCAATATTAACCATATTCACCTCTTCGGTATGAACGAGGCCCGCCAAGGCGTGTTTTGTGTATTCTAGGTCGATAGATTCGAGACGTTGATCGATGGATGCTGTACCGATGAGTTTGGTGAAAGCACCTTGTAATACGCGGACGTTTTCGCTAAATTGCAATGCTACGTAGTTAATTGAATCATTATCGATGCGAATAATGCGATTCTTTTTATATTCTCGTTCGAGCAGTGACCTGAAGATGGCAATGCGCGTTTCTAAATCTGGATTTTCCATTGTGGCAATGTAGCCAGCTTGGAAACGAGAGCGAAGACGATCTTCGAATTGCTCCATATCGTTTGGCATCGTATCAGAGGTAAGTACGATTTGCTTGTTGTTATTTAATAATTCATTGAACGTATTAAACAGCTCAGTTTTCGTACTTTCACGGCTTTCAAGGAACTGAATATCGTCAATCATGAGCACGTCTATATTGCGGAATGTGTTGCGGAATAATTTACCTTGATTGCGCTGTAATGTTTCAACGAAAATATTCATAAAATTTTCGCTTGTAATAGACATGACCTTCATATGTGGATGATTTTCTTTGATAGCATTGCCGATGGCGTGCATCAAGTGTGTTTTGCCGAGGCCAGATGGACCGTATATAAAGAGCGGATTATAGTCTCCACCAGGAAATTCAGCTACATTTTGAGCGGCTCCAAAAGGAATGCGATTGGCATTGCCCGTTACATAATTATCAAAACGGTACGCCGGATTGAGATTAGATAGTGATAAATCTACAGGTACATTATCAGACTGCAATGTTGGCATTGTTTCTGTAGATTTCTTTGGTATCGCTACCATTGGTTCGTCTGGAATCTCCACAGGCGCTGGCGCGCGGTCGATATAGACAGGATCTTGATAGACTGGAGTGTAAAACTCCTCTTGATGAGTCTTTTCCTCTACTATAGGTGGTAAAGGCAATGGCGGTGCCACAACTGGCGTATCGATGAGACTTTCATCAACAAAGGTAGTATCTACACTCTCTTGATTGAAATCGAATAACACCATATCTCGATGGGAACCGATGACCGTAGTAATAGCATCCTGCAAAGCCTTGCTAATCTGTGGCTGCTGGTCGATTAAGTTTTTTACAAATGTTTGCATGACCCCAATATGGATCGAATGACTTTCGAGAGACATGGGAATCAACGATGACGTGACGCGCAAATACAATGCGTCAGGTAAATGTTGCATATTCTTTTTCGCCTCTTGCAATATATGCTCCCATATATTATTTAAATCAAATGATTGCATGACGTGCCTCTTGTGAATAACTATTGCAATAAATGTGTATAACTTTAGGAATAATGTGCATAACTATTGTAAAAGCTGTGGAAAAAACTATTATTCCTGTGAATAACTTGTGTATAACCTGTGAATAAGTAAAAATAAAAGTCTATTTTATATAGATAATTACTGACTTTTTAGTTTTTATAAACTAAAAGAGAAAAAATGTGGATAACCTCGAAAGTTATCCATCAAAAACCTATAAAAATATATAATTTTTCCTAATTTCAAGTATGATTGTACCAAAAAATAAGTAATTTGTCATTCAATCTGTGGATAACTTTTATAAACTGTTTATAATGTATATTTTAATTTTCTCTTGGTATATCTATTACTTTTGGGATAGGAAGTGAAACTACTTTTATCGCTCCATCCTGACGCAAGTCGCTCAAAAAGTAGTTTCACTTCCCCTCCTCCAACCATATAATTTTATGATTTTTATACATATAACCAAAAAAGTAATAGATATACCTTCTATCAATCTACATTAGATCTGTTTATAAAACGTTATCAACACAACTTAAATGAAAATCGGGGAGAGAAGTCAGAGGAAATTAATAGTATCAATTGTCCCCCTTTCCTATCAAGAGGTTAAAAGGTAATATTTGTTAAATCTTAGATCCGTATTCTGAAAGACTTTTAGATTTCCTATAAAAACTGATACTACTTTTTATACTGGTGGTAGGTGTATGAGTAGTCATTAGAGTGTGTTAGGAGCAGGAATAGATGTGGATTTTTGACCGACTTACGATGAGTATGGAGGGAAAAAACCACATCTATTCCTCCCCCCTATAAAAGTAGTATCAGTTTTAAGTTCTATCGGATTTAAGTAAAATCCACATGAAAGTCTTTCAGAATAGCCCTAAATGATTGACAAATTTACGTTTTACCTCTATAATTACCCTGTTATGGTATAAGTAAAACAATACAGAATGACGAGGAGGTGTTTTACTAATGAAACGTACTTACCAACCAAATACTCTTTGGAGAAAACGTACCCATGGTTTCCGTGAACGCATGAAAACTATTGGTGGCCGTCTCGTTTTGAAAAGAAGACGTGCAAAAGGCAGAAAACGCTTATCTGCATAATATAATAGCTGTTAGGCAGGAGAAAAAACTTGGCGCTGCTGCCAAGTTTTTCTATTCTTAGGACTTAAGGACAATGCATATGGATTATTGCCTTGATAAAGCAAGACGACTGACGCACAATAATGAATATCGCCTTGTGTATAAGCACGGAAAATACGAAGTAGGCCGTATGTGTGTACTGTATCGTATGCCCGTGGCAAAGCAACCTACGCGCATTGGTTTTGTAACAGGCAAAAAGGTTGGTTGTGCAGTGGAGCGCAACCGAGCTAGACGCCTGATGAAAGAGGTATATCGCCTCAATCAGCACGCCATTCGCGAAGGGTATCATATCGTAATTGTTGGACGTGGCCCTCTGAAAAACGCTACCTATGAAAAAGCGGAAAAGGAGATTTTGTATCTCTTGCGAAAAAGCAAATTATTGATACAAAATGATAAATAGGACCACAAGTTAGAGGCTTTGGTCCTTTTTGTGTATATGGAGGTTTCCATGAAACGCTGTATAACCATGCTTTTACGACTTTTAATTAGGTTTTATCAGCTCGCCATATCTCCCTTAAAACCTGGATGTTGCCGTTATTATCCGACATGTTCCACATATACTCTGCAGGCCATCGAAAAATATGGTCCTTTGAAAGGTAGCTGGATGGGTTTAAAACGCATTCTTCGCTGTCATCCTTTCCATAAGGGTGGCTACGATCCAGTTCCCTAATCCACGTGGGATTAGGCTGGATGCGTTCTGTGAAAGTTACTTTCATAAAAACCATCGAGCACAGTTTTGGAAATACCTGAGCATCTGTATGGATGAAATTTAGACCATACCATAACGATATATAGATGCGCAAAGGACGATTTGGGACTGTATGAAAAAGGAGAAACAATGGACTTTTTAAGTGGTATTTTCCAACCTATCGTTGATTTAATGAGCACATTGGTAACTTATGCGTTCCAATTGACTCAAATGATAGGTTATCCAAGCTACGGTGTGGCTATTATCCTTTTAACAATCGTTATTAAAGCGATTTTGGCACCACTTACTGTTAAGCAAATCAAATCCATGAAGGCTATGCAAGAATTGCAGCCTCGCATGAAACAATTGCAAGATAAATACAAAAACGATCCTGCAAAACTGCAAGCGGAAATGGGTGCATTGTATAAAGAAATGGGCGTTAACCCATTGGCTGGTTGCTTGCCATTGTTGGTACAAATGCCATTCTTGATCGCGATTTACTGGGCTTTGAAAGATTACCCATACGATCCAAACTTTGTACAATTCTTGTGGTTGCCTAGCCTTGGCGATCCAGATCCAATGTACATCTTACCTATTTTGAGTGCATTATCCACATGGGTTATGTCTCGTCAAACTAGTAATGGTGCGACTGGTGCAGCTGCGCAACAACAAAAGATTATGACAATCTTTATGCCTTTATTCATTGGTTACATTTCTTTGAGCTTCCCATCTGGTCTCGTTATCTACTGGGTAGTTTCTAACGTATTCCAATTGATTCAACAGCATTTCATTTACAAAAATTTGAACGCTAAGTAGGAGGCAATTATGGAATTTATCGATGTATCTGCTAAAACCATTGAAGATGCCATTGCTAAAGGTGTAGCTCAATTAGCCGCTGAAGGTCAAGAATTGGTAGAAACTAAAGTCTTAGAACAACCTTCTAGTGGATTTTTAGGCATTGGTCGTAAACCAGCAGTTGTTCGCTTATTCTTCACTGCTTTGGCTCAATCTGCTACTGCAAAAGAAGTAGCTAACGCAGAAGAACAATCTGTAGCTATTGCTTCCGAACCAGTGGCAACAAGCGAAACAGAAGTACAAGATACAGCAGTTGAAACTTCTGAAAATACTATAACGGAAAAATCTTCTAAAAAAGAACTTTCAAAAGAAGATCAACAAGAAATTGCTGAAAAAGGTAAACAATTCCTCGATGATATGTTTACACAAATGGGCCTCACTGTGGTTATCGAAAAGATGATGACGAAAGATAAAATCACATTCCAAGTACACGGCGAAGAGCTAGGTATTTTGATCGGCAAACATGGTCAAACCTTGGATGCTATTCAATACTTAACAAATCTCGTGGCTCACAAGGATGTATCTGGCCATTGCCATATCGTGGTAGATGTGGAAAACTATCGTTCTCGCCGAGAAGAAACATTGGTAAATCTCGCGAAACGCTTGGCTTCTAAGGTGAAACGCAACCGTCAAAAGGTTTCCTTAGAACCGATGAATGCTTTTGAACGTAAAATCATTCATACTGCCCTTCAAGGAGATAAAAACGTTGTTACCAACAGTGAAGGGGATGAACCATTCCGTCACGTTGTGATTTCGTACAAAAAATAAAATATAGTGGTGCAGCTTTCAAGTAGCTAGGATTTTCCGTTACTTGAGGGCTGTTCCCTTTATTCTTTAGGTTATGGTGAAAGCTAACCTAAGTTAATCTTCGCGCGGGTAAGATTGGTTTAGTTTAACTTTCACAGGCGAAGAACATATACAAAAATAAATACTAGATAATCGAAATATGGAGATATGTATGTATATAGATGATACAATAGCGGCCATTGCGACGCCGCCCGGCATCGGTGGGGTTGGTATTATTCGGGTCAGCGGCAAGGATAGTTTTCCTATTGTAAATAGCCTGTTCAAGAGCACTGGCACCGTTCCTTTGATGGACCGCCAAAATAGAACGATACAATATGGGACCATTGTGGACCCAGCGACGAACAAGACCATCGACGAGGTACTTGTACTATTAATGAAAGGGCCTCATTCCTACACGGCGGAAGATGTGGTAGAAATTCAGTGTCACGGTGGCATTGTACCGGTTCGACAAATTCTGAAACTCCTCGTCAATCACGATGTGCGCATGGCTGAGGCCGGTGAATTTACGAAGCGCGCCTTTATGAACGGACGTATCGACCTCACCCAAGCGGAGGCGATCATTGATATTATTGAAGCGAAAACGGAGGACTCCCTCTCCCTCGCTGTATCTCAGCTAGATGGGACTGTTTCGTCCTTTGTGAAAGATGTGCGAGAACAGCTCATCGCCATGATTGCTCATTTAGAGGTAACCATCGACTATCCTGAGGAGGATATCGAGGACGTAACGAGCCAAGAGGTTCGTGATCAATTACAGCCTATTTTGAAAGCCATGGATGATCTCTTGTCCACAGCGAATACAGGTCGCCTCATTCGAGATGGTATTACGACGGTTATTGTGGGTCGTCCAAATGCAGGTAAATCGAGCCTCATGAACGCTCTTTTGCGCGAAAACCGCGCTATCGTAACGGATATTCCGGGGACGACGCGGGACAGCATTGAAGAATATATGACCGTAGAAGGCATTTCTCTACGCCTCATCGATACGGCAGGTATTCGGGATACACAAGATACGGTAGAAGCCCTTGGCGTGGAGCGTGCTCGTGATTATATCAACAAAGCAGACATCGTGCTCTGCGTTATTGACGGATCTACTCCGTTAAATCCTGAAGAAATCGAAATTTTGACCTCTGTGAGCGGTTTAAACACCATCGTACTCCTTAATAAGTCCGACGTGGCACAAGTCGTTACAGATGAAAATATTAAAGAACATGGGAATTTTACAGCTATTGAACGCATTAGTGCTAAAGAAGGGGAAGGCTCTGCAGTTCTCTCTAAATGGGTACAAGAACTCGTCTATGGCGGTCGCGTAAAACAAGACAACAGCGCCATGATTAGTAACGTGCGCCACATTAGCCTTATGGAACAAGCAAAGGCACAAGTCGAACAAGCCCTCTCCTCTATCGACATGGGCATGCCTGTAGACTTTGTAGCTACCGACCTGCGCAGCGCTTGGGAACTACTAGGCGACATCACGGGCGATACAATTAGAGAATCCATGATCGACGAACTATTCAGTAGATTCTGTTTAGGTAAATAAAAGCAGGGCGGTAGTCAATGGAGGAGCTTGCGACGATAGGGACACTGCATCGCTTTGGTCGGAGCGTGCAATTTTTCGAAGAAAAATGCTCAGCGAGCGACCTGTACTCTGAGCTAAACCCAAGCTTCACTTTGTTCCGAACGTAAAATTTTCTAGGCTACAACGTAGCCTAAAGAAAATTCACAGTGAGGAACTGGACTCTGGGATATTCGGCCTCGTTGTTTTGAGTCAATCAAAATTTTACAATTAAGATAAGTAATAAATGTTAGGAATTCAATAGATATGTACACAGTAGATAATTATGATGTCATCGTCATCGGCGGCGGTCATGCTGGTTGTGAGGCGGCTCTCGCTACTGCCCGCATGGGTCATCGCACGTTGCTGGCGACCATCAGTTTAGATAATATTGCACTTATGCCGTGCAACCCTGCCGTGGGTGGTTCTGGTAAAAGCCATCTTGTTTACGAAGTTGACGCATTAGGCGGTCAAATGGGTATTAATGCGGATGCTACAGCTATCCAAATGCGTATGCTCAATATGGGCAAAGGACCTGCCGTTCATTCTTTGCGTTGTCAATCCGACAAGATTAAATACCAACATTTGATGAAACAAACATTGGAGAATACAGATAATCTCAATGTTAAGCAAATCATGGTGACAGAGCTTAAGGTTGAGGATGGCAAGGTCACAGGTATCGTTACGGAGCTTGGTGAATTTTATGGCGCTAAGGCGGTAATTCTTTGTACAGGTACCTATTTGAAAGGTAAAATCCTCATCGGCGATATCGATTATGTGGGCGGTCCAAATGGCCAACGCGTAGCGGAACATTTCTCTCAATCTTTACTCGATAATGGTGTTGAATTGATGCGCTTTAAGACGGGTACACCAGCACGTGTAGATAAACGTACTTTAAACCTCGAAAATATGGTAGTTCAAGAAGGCGATGCACATCATCACGCATTTTCCTTTATGGATGAATGGATTAACCGTAATGAAGATGTATGTTGGTTGACCTATACTAACAAAGAAACGCACGAAATCATTCATAGCAATATTCACCGCGCTCCTATGTATAGTGGCAAAATCGAAGGCGTAGGCCCTCGTTACTGCCCTTCCATCGAAGATAAAGTAGTGCGCTTTGCCGATAAAGAACGCCATCAATTATTCGTAGAACCAGAAGGTACGGGTACAAATGAAATGTACGTTCAAGGCATGAGTACATCCCTTCCTATGGACGTACAATATGCATTCTTGCGTACTATTCCAGGCCTTGAAAATGTAGAAATTATGCGCCCTGCCTATGCTATCGAATACGATTGCTTAAATCCAACACAATTGACACCAGCACTTCAAGTGAAACATATTGAAGGCCTCTACTCTGCTGGTCAAGCTAATGGTACATCTGGCTATGAAGAAGCGGCTGCTCAAGGCCTCATGGCTGGTATCAACGCAGCATTGTGGCTTGAAGGTAAAGAACCATTCATCCTTGCTCGCTCTGAAGCGTACATCGGTGTTCTCATCGATGATCTTGTAACAAAAGGTACAAATGAACCGTATCGCATGATGACAAGCCGCAGTGAATACCGCTTATTGCTTCGTCAAGATAATGCAGACATGCGTCTTACGGAAAAAGGCCGTGAAATCGGTCTTGTAAAAGATGATCGTTGGGCCAAATTTACAGCTAAAAAAGCTGCTATCGAAGAAGCAATGGACATGTTACGAAATACACCTGTCAATCCATCCAAGGAAACACAAGCTTTGCTTGAAAGTCTAGGTACAGCACCTATTAGAACAGGTATTCACGCTTATGATTTAGTAAAACGTAACGAACTCTCTTATGCCGTCGTAGCCGATGCATTTGGTTTGAAACGCTATACACCTGATGTAGAGGAAGCTGTCGATATTTCTATTACCTACGAAGGATACATCAAGAAGCAAATGGAGCAAGTCGATAAGGTTCGTAAACTAGAAGAAAAAATTCTTCCAAAAGAATGGGACTATACACAAATCAAGGGCATTTCCCTTGAAGCTCAACAAAAGCTCAACAAAATTCGTCCTCACTCCATCGGCCAAGCAAGCCGTATCTCTGGTGTATCCCCTGCGGACGTATCTGTTTTGTTGATCCAACTCGAACAATACAACAGAAGTAAATAAAAATAGCATGTAATAACATGCATTTTATATGAACTTTTTAGAAGATATTTCTTACAGATTTTAAAAGATATTTCCTACAGATCTTATTGTCCTATACATATTAGACAATTCATTAGGAGTACTTATGAAAGAAAAATATGATGTGCCTATAGCACCTCAGTCTGAATTTGTTTCGTACATGATGGAGCAAATGAGCCATTTTGGCTTGCCTTGTACGGAAGAGCAAGCAAAAGACTTTTACATGTATTATGCGCATATGATTGAAACAAATAAATATCTCAATTTAACGGGTATTACGGATATGAAAGAGGTCGTGGTTAAGCACATGATTGACTCCCTGTCCTGTTATGATTCTGAAATTATCAAATCTGGCATGACGATTATCGATGCTGGTACCGGTGCAGGTTTCCCTGGTATTCCATTGGCTATCTATGACCGTAGCCTCAAGGTTACCCTGTTTGATTCTTTGAAAAAGCGGCTTACCTTTTTGGAATCGGTTATAGATGAACTAAATCTGACGAATTGTACTACTTTACACGGACGTGCGGAGGATTTGAGTCATCAAGATTACCGTGAAAGCTTTGATATTGCTACGAGCCGTGCCGTGGCACGCTTGCCGATTCTTTTAGAATGGACTGTGCCATATGTAAAAGAAGGTGGCTACGTTGTTGCTTTAAAAGGCGCTATCTACGAAGAAGAAGTTAAAGAATCTAATAAAGCCCTTAGCACACTAAAAGCTACTATCGAAGAAGTAAGGACCGTTACTTTGCCAACCTTAGAGGATAAACGAGCAATCGTGTATATAAAGAAAATTGGAAAAACACCAAAACAATATCCACGTAAACCAAAAGAAATCAAAGACAAACCGTTAGTATAGCAGTTGATGATGTAGGCGTAAAAGCTAATATAAATTAATATAAATAAACCCCATGCTACATTGCTGCACAAAGAAAAAGAGGATGCAAATCTTAGATCTGCATCCTCTTTCCCTTTTCTTAGTAACGAATTAGTTTGGATTCCCTCCCCCACCCTATATCTATTAAATGATATCGTTTACAACAAAAGTTAAACGATTATATATTTTTGTACATAATTATATTAAATAAAACAGGAATACTTTTTTGAGCCGACTTAGCTTGCTTTGGAGGCGAAAAGAAAGTATTCCTGTTTGCATACGTATTATACGTGGTCAATAATATATAATGTTGTATCGATATCATTTAAAGGCATAATATGTACGCCTGCTGCCATTTTCTTGATTTGTTCAAGTGTTTCAATCGCAATTTCTGTACCCGCTTCTTTACCACCTTTTTCCATGCGGTCCAAGATTTCTTGAGTAAGGTTAATTCCAGGCACTTTTTCATGGAGGTATGTAGCCATTTTAAAGCTTTTAAGTGGAATCAAGCCTAGCATGATAGGTACATCGAATTCAGACATCTTGTCAATGTAGCGTTTTGCCTGTTCTAAATCGTAAATTGGTTGTGTTTGTACAAAGTGAGCGCCATTTTGAATTTTAGCAGCTAATTTTTGGCGTTCAATCTCTAAATCTGGAGCACCAGGATTACCAGTGGCACCGATGTAGAAGTTTGTAGGTGCGTCTAGGTCATTACCTGCAAGGTCTTTGCCTGCATTTAATGTCTTAGCGATGTTGAGTAGTCCCATACAGTCGACTTCAAATACGGATTGTGCAAATGGATGGTCCCCATTATCTGGTTTATCACCAGTGAGTGTTAAAATATTATGCACGCCTAAAGCTGCTGCACCGAGTAATTCAGATTGCAATCCGATAATATTACGGTCGCGGCATGTAAGGTGGAAAATAGTTTCAATTTCTTTGTTATGTTGTAATAAATAAGAAAGAGAAATTGGGCTCATGCGCATTTTGGACATAGGGCTATCAGCGATGTTGATAGCATCCACCTTCCCTTTCAAACGGGCTGCTTGTTCGAAGGTCTTTTCTGCAGAACTGCTTTTAGGAGGATCCAATTCAACAGTAATGGTGAACTGCCCTTGTTGATGTTTTTCTCTTAATGTCATCATGTACCTCGTTACTATACATTATTTTTCTAGTGTTTCAAAGAAATCGTTAGCATGGTTAACAGCAGCGATGCCGTCTTTAGCGTAGATATCCGCGCCTGCTTGGTCTGCGTAGTCTTGAGATACTACGGCGCCACCAACCATGACCTTAGTTTTAAGGCCTGCTGCACGGATAGCAGCGATAGTATTGTCGATTTGTGGCATGGTTGTCGTCATCAAGGAACAGATGCCAACGAGGGCAGCTTTGTTATCTTTAATAGCTTGTACGATAACTTCTGGGTCAACGTCCTTACCAAGGTCGACGATTTTGTAACCATTGTTTTCGAGCAATGCTGCTACGATATTTTTACCTAAATCATGAATGTCGCCTTTAACTGTAGCTACGACAACGGTGCCTTTATCTAAGCTTTCACTAGCAGGAATAATTTCTTTAATGGTGTTGAAAGCAGCCTGCATTGTTTCAGCAGCAAGCATTACTTGTGGTAAGAATAACTTACCAGAACCAAACTTATCCCCCACTACGTTCATCGCTTCAGATAAGCCTTTTTTCGTAAGATCTAATGGATCGATACCATCTGCTAAGGCTTTTTTTACAAGATCAATGATAGCTTCTTTTTCGCCTTGTTCTACACATGCGCGAATATTGGCTAAAGGATCATTACTATCGAAGGATTTTTTATCTGGCCCTTTAGGAGCAGTGTTACCAGGAGCGGTAGTTTCGTCTTCATAGCCGTATTCTTTAATAAATTCAGCAGAACCTGGGTCCCAGCCTAGTAAGGTAGTACTAGATACAAATGCTTTTTTTGCTGGATAATTGAGTGGATTCATAATCGGTGTTGTTAAGCCACATGCGAGAGCCATTGTTAAAAATTGGCCGTTCAAATATGGACGCTGAGGCATACCGAAGGAGATATTGGACAAGCCCATTACTGTTGGGAAGCCAAATTTTTCTTTATATAATTGTAGTGTACGCAATGTTTGGCGTGCACTATCTTCACCGCTGGCAAGTGTTAATACCAATGGATCGAGTAATAAGTCATGTGGTTGAAGACCATAACCATACGCGCGATTTACGATACTTTCAGCTAAAGCAACGCGGTCCTCTGCTTTTTCAGGAAGGTCACCACTGGATAATGGCAAGCAAAGCAATGCTGCACCGTATCGTTTAGCTAAAGGCATAACTTGAGTGATGGACTCCTCCTCCCCATTTACGGAGTTAATAAGAGCGCGGCCTGGGTAGTTTTTAAGAGCTACTTCCATAGCTGCTGGGTCCAATGTATCGATAGACAATGGAGTTTCAACGAGCATGGATAATTCAAAGATTGCTCGTTCCATCAATGGAGTTTGATCCATGCCAGCTACGCCCATGTTTACATCGAGGATATCTGCGCCTGCCTCTACTTGATCTAAGGCATCGCGCTTTACACGAATGAAAGAGCCATCGCGCAATTCTTGAGCGAGTACTTTACGACCTGTTGGGTTAATACGTTCACCAATGATAAGCGGTTTTGTATGATGGCCCAACTCTAAAAGTTTAGTACGACTTGTAATAATTGTTTTAGGTGTAATGTGGGTACGTTCTTTTGGCGTATGAGCTTTCACCGCATCGGAAATAGATTGAATATGAGCTGGTGTTGTACCACAGCAACCACCAACATAACTAGCGCCTGCATCAACGATATCGAGCATCAATGGTCCCATCTCTTCAGCTGAAAGTGGGAATATAGTTTGTTTATTTATTAATTGAGGCATACCGGCATTTGGCTGACAGCTTATTGGTAAATTTGTAACGCTTGCAATCTCTTCGATAAGTGGTGTAATTTGTTCAGGTCCAAGGGAACAGTTGATACCAATGATATCAGCCCCTATAGCTTCTACGATAGTAGTTGCTACTGCTGGTGGTGTACCTGTAATAGTACGACCGTCTTCACTAAAAGAAAATTGACAGATGATTTGTACATCATCTTTTGTCTTCCCTGCTGCTTCACGAGCATCTAAAGAGGCTAATAAAGCGGCACGCATTTCCTGTACGTCGATGATAGTTTCAATGATAATAAAATCAACGCCACCTTCGATTAATGCTTCGGCTTGTTCACGATATGTATCATAAATGGAGTCAAAGCTCATATTGCCTAATGGTTGTAAAAAACGACCTGTAGGTCCCATAGAACCTGCTACACGAGCAGTTGGTTTAGTCTCTGCAATGGCTTCTTTTGCTACCTTCACAGCTGCAATATTGATTTCTCTTACGCGATCCTGTAAATCATAATCTTCTAATTTAAGACCACAAGCACCGAATGTATTGGTAGTGATTACATCACTGCCATGTTGTAAGTATTGAGCATGAATATCCTTTACTACTTCTGGTCTTTCAATATTAAATAGCTCTGGACAATAGCCTTCTTCTAAGCCTGCCGCTTGAAGCATTGTGCCCATAGCACCGTCAAATATATACATAAACATCTTCCTTTAACATCCTAAATTACAATGTTTCACGTGAAACACTATTGTATTGGTTGCCCCTTCATGGCAATACCAGAAATGTCGGCAGTAGTTTTACTACCTTCCTCTTCTCCCCCATCTTGGGTGTTGACTGTTGCTTTCTCTGGTAATTTTCGAGATGCACAGTTTTGTTGTGAACAAGATGTACAGCCTCGTTTAGTTTTAATATCTTCGTTTGCTGGCATTAAACCGATGATAGCCGTTACAGACTTACGTGGGAATAATAAATAGTTCTCTGTTACTTGTAAGCCAATCATCTCTGTTTTGATGATTTTAGCTAATTGTGGTTGGATTTCTAGTGGCCAGTTGCCATAACCAGGGCTAAAACGCCAAGTTGGCTTATAGCCTTGTTTTTTAGCAATTGTATTGATTACTTCGTTTACCTGATCAGCTACCTGTTCTACAGCAGTTGTGGCTGCTGCATCAAGTAATAAGCCTACCGTATAGTTACCTTGTTTAAATAACTGTTCACTACGAATTTCTACATCTTCTCCAACTGTTACGCCTAATACGTATACTTTAGTAGATTTTTCTAGATGCTTTTCGATGATAGACCCTTCAATTTTAAGTGGTGGATTGCTTAAAATTGTTTTTGTTTCTGCATCGTAATCATATTCTTGATATACACCCCTAGGTGTAGCCAATAATTGGATTTCCTTACATGCTTCGTCAACATAGTTTTGTGGGAAATCCTCAGCGTGACGAAGTCCTGCGTATCGTTTTACTTCTGCTTTGTCGATGGCAGGAAGCATTCCGTTATAGATGGGCATAGAAACGCCTCCTCTTCAAAATAAAAAGCTCTGCATATCCGTAGAGCGTGTGCTTACTGTTATCAATTGTATATATAGATCTTATAAAGTGATTTTTCTAGACTCTTAAGATTATCAATCTAATTACTATCTAACTAATAGTATATAGATATGAATAATACCTGTCAAAGTATATGGGGCCTGTATTCTCATATAATTTAGTAGTATATAGGTATAGTTTAAAGTTATATCAAAATGATTTTTGTTCATAAAAGTTATTGATGATGAAGGTTTTATATGTTTAATGTTAACCATAATGTTTCACGTGAAACAATTTATTAAATATAATCTAATAATTTGTTATGAGTATATAAGTATATTAATATTAGTTCATTACATTTCGTATATTATTGTTATATATAATGTTACCGATCAAAAGTTGATTACTTTATACCTTTCGCTAATGGTGTTGTTCTATAAATAAAAAAAATGATATAAAATAATTTTGTGTATATTTGTCTATTGGTATAGATTTATATTAATATGATAATTTTTTACTGTAAAATTTTTTATTAATTTTATAACTTAATTTTTGCGTTAGATTTTAATCCTTAGATGTTTCACGTGAAACATTTAATCGTAAAACTTATAAAACATTTGATGTAATTTTTCTTATTTTGTGTTGTACTATATAGTAAAGGAATAAATTGCTATGTTTCACGTGAAACAATAAAAAATAAGTGTTGTAATTATATTAATGAAGTTATTTACCTATAAGTTTATGTGCGTAATATAAATGTAAGTGGGAAAAATGTAGTAGATAAATAAAATAATATAGTAGATAAAAAATTAATGAGAATTTGATTTATAAATACCGTAATTAGCATTGTTTTATGTTATAATGGAAAAGAAATATTTTGAACGAAGATGTGAGGTGAATTAAGTGGGCAAAGTTATAGCTATTACTAATCAAAAAGGCGGTGTTGGTAAAACTACAACATCAGTAAATTTGAGTGCTTGTTTAGCTGATGCAGGTAAAAAAGTATTACTGGTTGATTTGGATCCACAAGGTAATGCTAGTTCTGGGTTAGGTATTGAAAAGGATGATTTAGAGCTCTGTGTGCATGATGTTCTAATTGATGGAGAACCAATTGCTGATATTGTACAACCTACAATGCTTGAAAACCTATTTGTGGCGCCTGCAACAATTCAACTAGCTGGTGCTGAAGTAGAACTAGTTTCCGTTGTTTCACGTGAAACAATGTTGAAAAAAGCATTAGCGTCAGTAAGAGATACATATGATTTTATCGTTATTGACTGTCCACCATCTCTCGGGTTATTAACATTAAATGCCTTCACTGCTGCTGATAGTGTATTGATTCCGATTCAAAGTGAATTTTACGCATTGGAAGGGGTTAGTCAATTAGTTAAAACGATAACAATTGTACAACAAACATCAAATAAGGATCTTGAAATTGAAGGCGTGCTATTGACTATGTTTGATGGCCGCACAAATTTATCGATTCAAGTAGCCGATGAAGTAAAAAAATTCTTTGGCAATAAAGTATATAAAACAATTATTCCTCGTAATGTACGTTTAAGTGAGGCACCTAGTTATGGGGAGCCAATCATTGTATATGATCCAAAATCCAAAGGTGCTGATGTATATACGAAATTAGCTAAAGAGGTAATTAAAGCATCTAAAACTAAATAAGCACTAGAGATAAATAAGTATTAAAGCTCAATAAACACAAAAGCGAAGTAAGTACCTAAAGGTAATAAGTATCTGTTATATGTATGTATCTAATGCTAAGAATATTAGTTTTTGGTGGTTTGCGTGATTTACATATTTTAAATTTGTAAATATTTGTAAGGCCGAGAGAGGTTAGTTGTATGCCAAGAGAAATTAAAAGCAAAAAAAGCAAAGCGTCTGGATTGGGGAAGGGCCTTGAGAATTTAATGAAGGTTGACTCTGTAGAGTCTGTATTGCCTGAAAAGGAGATACATGAACTGCCAATTTCTGAGTTAGTTCCAAATGTAGATCAACCGCGTAAAAGTTTTGATGAAGATAGTCTAGCTACATTGGCTGAATCAATCAAGAATCTTGGTATTTTCCAACCGATTGTAGTTCGTAAACAAAAGAATAAATATCAAATTGTAGCTGGTGAGCGCCGTTATCGTGCTGCTATGATTGCTGGATTGAAAACAGTACCAGTTATTGTTAAAAAATATAATACCGAAGAAATGACAGAGGTTGCTCTTGTAGAGAACCTACAACGTGAAGGATTAGATCCCATTGAAGAAGCATTGGCTTATCAAGGATTGATGGATACTTATAAGCAAACGCAAGAAATGATTTCTGCTCGTCTTGGCCGTAGCCGTTCATATATTGCTAATATGGTTCGTCTTTTAAAATTATGTGATTCTGTACAAAAGGATCTTATCGAAGGTGATTTAACGGTTGGTCAAGCTCGTCCATTATTAGCGTTAAGAAGTGCAGCTCAACAAATAGAAGCAGCTGAACGTATTAAAGAGGGTGAGCTAAGTGCTAGACAAGCAGAGGCCCTTGTTAAGTCTATGCAAAATAAATCGTCTAAAGCAAAGACTGGTAAACCTCAAAATACGGCAGAGGTTCGTGCCCTAATGGACCGTTTAAAACTAAGCTTAGGGTCCCCTGTGAATATTAAATTCCGTGCAGGCAAAAAAGTACAAGGAAAAATTGAAATTGCTTTCTCCTCTGAAGCTGAATTAGAAAGACTTATTGCATATATGGATGGGCAAGATCAAACAGAAGATACGGAAACAATAGAGTTTAGAGTATAATTGGCTAGCAAAAGCAAAAGCAAAAGCAAAAGCAAAAGCAAAAGCAAAAGCAAAAGCAAAAGCAAAAGCAATAGTAATAGCAATAGCCGTAACACCAACAATAATAGTAACGATAATAATAACAACAATAACAATAATAACAGCTATAGCAATTGTAATAGTCGTAATAATAACAATCTGAGGTAAAAGTGTAGTCTACGGGCTGCGCTTTTACTATATGTAAGAAATTTATTAAAAAATAAGATAAGACGGAAGAAGTTTTATAATATATTTTGTAATATATGTGAAGGTTAAGTAACAAGGATAGGTTATGGAACAAACACCTAAGGCAAACCGCATACATATTGCCTTTTTTGGCCGTTGTAATGCTGGTAAGTCTACATTGATCAATATGTTAACTGATCAGCCTGTATCGTTAGTATCCGATGTGGCAGGGACTACAACAGATCCTGTAAGCAAAGCTATGGAAATCTTACCACTTGGCCCTGTGGTGATTACTGATACTGCTGGTATAGATGATACAACTGAATTAGGTGCATTGCGCATGGAGAAAACCGAAGAGGTCGTGAAAAAGATTAACTTGGCTGTTTATGTGCTTCGCACCGATGAAGAGCCAACCTCCGACGATATGCACTGGTTAGGTCTTTTGAAACAAAATAATGTACCTGTTGCACTTTTCATTAATGAGATTAATGCTGTGCCAAACAATTTAACGGAGTCTAAAGCTAGTATAGGCAGAGATATACTGGGAGAGCGTTATATAGCAGATCATACGGGTTTATCTGAATTGGTTACTGTCATTGACTCTGCTGACTTCACATCTGATGCGAAACGATTAGAGTTGCTTGATTTACTCGGTGGGCTAACACCACTTGATGTAGAAGGGGAGCAAACTCTTTTACAAGGTTTAGTTGAAGAGGGGGATACAATCATTCTTGTATGTCCTATCGACAGTGCCGCACCAAAGGGGCGACTCATCTTGCCACAGGTGCAAACTATCCGAGAAATTCTCGATTATAAAGGCTTAGCTTTAGTCTGCCAAACAGAAGAATTACCGGCTATGATTCACTCGCTTAAGAATCCCCCTAAAATGGTAATCTGTGATTCCCAAGCGTTTGATCGGGTTGATGAGTTGACGTCTGATTCGATTCCGTTGACGTCCTTTTCTATTTTGATGGCGCGGTTCAAGGGAAAATTACAGGATTTAGTAACTGGTGTTAAGGCTATTAAGAATCTGAAAGCTGGTTCCAAGGTGCTTATCAGTGAAGGTTGTACACATCGTCGTCAATGCGATGATATTGGGACTGTAAAAATACCTAATCTTTTAAAGAAGCAAGGTTATACAGATTTACAGTTAGAATTCACTAGTGGGGGAACATTCCCTAAGGATGTATCACAGTATGATTTGATCATCCACTGTGGTGCTTGTATGCTAACACGCCGTGAGGTGTTACGTCGTATTGAATGCGCTGTTGTACAAGGTACACCCATTGTAAATTACGGTGTACTCATAGCAGCTCTACATGGTATACTAGAACGAGCAATAAGCCCATTTGTTGACGAACTAGAGGGCTAATAAGTAGCATTGTAATATGTATGTAACACATACATTTAGATATACATTACATGCTTGTTATATACATTGTTATATAGGTATCGTTTATCTATATTAGATATATTAAATATTAGATATATTAAATTAAATTGCATGCAGTCATTTAACTTTCACAATAGGAGTGGTATAATTAACTGTTGGAGTTTTGATGATTGTATAGGAAGGAAAATACATGTTCGAATCGATTCAACCGTGGATAGGCATGGTTACCATCGTTCTTGTTATAGTGTTATTCGTATATTGTGTAATCTTACACATCCGTTTAGGTAGTTTGAAAAAGAAATACGATTTCTTTATGCAAGGGGAGCATGGCGCGAGCCTAGAGCGTAAATTATCTGTAGAGGTTAGTGAAATTCGCGATGCTGCGAAAGGCCTTGAGTCCTTGTTATCCGAGCAAGTGGCAATTCGCAATATTCAGAGTAATACGATACAAAAAATTGGCTTTATTAAGTATAATGCCTTTGAAAATATCGGAAATGATCTGTCCTTTGCGCTTACCTTGCTAGATGGCAACAATAATGGCATCTGTATCTCTAGTATTTACGGTCGTAGCGAATCTCGTATTTTTAGTAAACCTATTGTGAAAGGTAAAAGTTTAGTAAGTCTTTCACAAGAAGAATTAGAAAGTTTGAACGAAGCGTTGGGTGAACGTACCAATGAGGAAGCGTTGACGAGTGCTATCGTCTCGAAATAAGGAAGTTTTATGTTGAAAATACCGGCATTCATTTCAAACAAAGTTGAAAGAAATGGTGACAACTGCATATTGACATTAACTACCAAGCAAGCGAAACTCGTTGCCATTATTGGTTCTGTAGTATTGGTCTTGGCATTGGTACTCGGTATTTGGGGCATCGTGCGCCAGGCTGAGGTTGTGCAATTACGTCAACAAACGCAATTGCAATCGGAACAGTTGAAATTGTTACAACAAAAAACAGAGGTTCTGGATAAGAAAATTCAAAACTTAAATCAAATTAGTGAAGAGAATAAGCAAATGCTGAAGGGCGCTGAATCTGGCACACCAGCTCAAGGTGGTGGGGATGGTAGCGACCCAAAGCAGGAAGCCGCTGATAATAGTGAAGCACAGACGTTAACAGCGGCACAATTATCGGCTCGACTATCCAAAATGGATAAGGAAGCACAAAAATTGCTTGTTAGTTTCTATACAATGCGCAATATCCTTCGTGATGGTGGCGCACAAGATTTGATGGCATTACAATCCATCAATTTCTCCGCTGGTTCTGGTGGTGCTGTGAATAGTACGACACCTAGTATTTGGCCAAGTAAGGGCGTTATTACATCTCCATTTGGTAGCCGTGTTGACCCTGTTACGGGTGCTATTGGTGCATTCCATGAAGGTATCGATATTGCCGATGACTATGGTTCCCAAATCGTGGCTACTGCGGCAGGGGTGGTAACCTTTGCAGGATATACAAGCGGCGGTTATGGTAACCTTGTTGAAATCGATCATGGCAATGGCTTTGTTACCCGTTATGGCCATAATAGTGCCGTATTGGTAACGGTAGGGATGAGCGTGAAACAAGGTCAAACCATTGCTTTGATGGGTAGTACTGGTAAAAGTACGGGTGCCCACGTTCACTATGAGGTACGCCTTAACAATACGCCTGTAGACCCTATGATTTTCTTACCAATTAGCAATTAGAAATATAAAAGCTTATATAAGACCTAAAAAGAACTTGTTATGCGTGCATATGCGCTTATAGCAAGTTCTTTTTCTTTCCTTTTGTATATATATATTGTAAAATAAAAGTATATGAACGGAGGTATATCTATGAAGGCCTATGTACAAGTTTATACCGGCGAAGGCAAGGGCAAAACAACTGCCGCAATTGGCCTAGCTATTCGTGCCATCGGCGCTGGCAAGAAAGTCCTCTTCTTACAATTTATGAAATCTAAAGTATATAGTGAGCATACTATTTTACCTACCTTAACAAATTTAACGTTAGAAACTGTGGGCAAGCCATTCTTTATCATCAAAGAAGGCATGAAGAGTAAGGATGAACTTGCTAAATGGGGCGATGAAGTCGTTGTCTTTGAGTCTGGTAATCCTCCGAAGGATTATGTGGCTCTTATCGAAAAAGGCTATGAACGTGCACTCGCTGCGATCAGCAGTGGTGAGTACGACCTCGTTGTACTTGATGAGTACAATATGGCTCTCTTCTTTGAACTCATTACATGGGATAAAACTAAAGCTTTACTCGATGCTCGTCATCCAGAAACGGAACTCGTATTTACGGGCCGTGGGGCGCCTCAAGAATTAATTGATGAGGCCGATCTCGTAACGGAGATGAAAGAGATTAAACATTACTACCTACAAGGCGTAATGGCTCGAAAAGGCATTGAAAACTAATCATAGGAACACCTAAGGAGGTGATGTGGTTGAGTACAGTGGCTATTGTGGCCCTCGTTATTGTGGCCATCATTGTAGCACTCATCTTGACTATCCTACTGGCACCAATCACATATAGCATCGAAATTGATGGACGGACGCCATATCGTGGCGAACTGCGTATCAAATGGCTGTGGCGCGTATTTTCACTCCACTTAGCGTACATTCAAAATAAACCATTTTTTAAGGAATTATACGTTTTAGGTGTACTTAAGATCGGTCCTGTGAAAGACTATGAACAATGGCTTGAAAATCGTGTAGATGAAGAATATCAAAAGGTAATGGATGATGACGGCGACATATCACAAGCAGAAGCTTTTGCAAAGGCTATGCAAGGAGGCGGACAAGGTCCGACTGCAAGCTCTAGCGGCACAAGCTTTGATGACTTGAAGAGTGCCCAAGGCTCCAATACAATCTTTGATGATGACGAATCACCAGGGGCGGGGAGCGCACCTAGGGCAAAGGAGCGCATTGAGCGACCTGATGCGGCTTCTAAGGATATGGATGCACAAGCTCGTGCTGAGCGGTATGATTCGATACAACAAGATCCAACGGCTCATATTCAAGATGATGATGAAGTAATAAGTCATGTTACTTTCAATAGTGACGGATCTATCAAGGAAAAGGTATTTACAAAGGTAAATGATATCAAAACGACTGTGAAACAACGTTTTGGAAAGCCTGATCCCAATGATCCGGTAGCATCATTCAAGTCTGAAATTCCTACATTCTGGTTCATGAAACACTTGAGAAATACAGAGTTGTGGCGTCAGATATTCCTTGTGTCGAAACGATGCTATAACCACTCTAAACCACGTGATATGGCTATAGAGGGCCGATTTGGTATTGGCGATCCGTATCGGATGGGGCTTATTGCATCTATGTTGTATAGCATTTGGCCTGAGCAAGCAGAGTCTATTGAGATAGATTATGTGAACTGGGTAGCTGAAGGCAGCGGCCATATTAAAGGTCGTATGATTCTTGCCGTATTGGCGTGGTATGGTACTAGATTCTTGGTATCTAAACCTATGCGTTCCCTATTGGGTGAAAGTGCTCGTGTCTTCTGGGTTAAACGGAAGGAAGCCAAGCAGCTAGAAAAGCTAAAAGCCGAACAAGGTCAAACAGCGTAAGGATATATAAAGTCAATTGAGTATATGAGCTGTATTATTACAGCTATAATACTTTCACAAAAAGCGGAGGTACTGTGATGGAGAACAGTAATGTAAAAGAGAATTTGGAAGTCCTATTCGAGAAGTTTAAGAATATGATTAAAGTGGAAACGGTAGTTGGTGAAGCTGTGCAAATCGGCGATACTACACTCGTTCCATTCGTTGACGTAACCTTTGGTTTTGGTACTGGTACAAACCACTGCACAGCCAATAAAAGCCAAGAATCTGGCGGCGGTGGCGGTGGTGCCAAAATGGAACCAAGCGCAATCCTTGTTATTAAAGGTGACCGCATCGAATTGTTCAACATTAAGGGCAACCCTTACAGCAGCAGCTTTGATCGCCTTATCGGTTTGGTGCCTGATCTCGTGTCCAAATTGAAATCCGATAAATACATCTATTTAAATGATGAACAATAATTCGGTGAATAATAAACCATAATTTGATGACAAATTATAAATAATTGGTGAAAGTCGAAATGCCCACATGTGTGTTCTGAATATGTCTGTATCGATTGCTTTAAGGGTCTCAGAGTATGCTTGTGGGTATTATTTTAAGTTCTAATAACTTTCATAAGTAGTTCATAGGGCTTTATTATGCTATTTATCATAGTCTTGTGAAAGTTAGCAAGATTTGTTATAGTAAAAATAGTACACTATTGGATTGTATAGTGACACTTTTAATCGAGGAGGATTTCAGATGAAATTATCTAAAAAATTGACTACCTTAGCTATCGTTGGTGCTATGTCTGCTACTGCTGCAGTAGCAAGTGCTGCTAACATTGGCTTAGTAAATATGAGCCAAGTAGTAAATAGCTACCCTGGCTACGGTGCATTAGATATGAAAATGCAACAAGTAGACGCTCAATACCGTCCACAAATTGAAAAAAAAGTACAAGAAATTGAAAAAATTAAAGACTCTGCACAAGCAGAAGCAGAATTCAACAAAACTGTAGCTCCATTGCTTCAAAAAGAAAACGAAGAAATCAATAAAATTGCTCAACCTATGATGCAAGCAATTCACAACACTGTTGAAGCTATCCGCGTTGAAAAACAAATGGACGTAGTATTGGATGACCCATACACAATTCGTGCTGCTGACGCTAACAGCAAAATCGAAAACATTACTAACGAAGTAATTAGCCGTCTTAAAAAATAATAAGCACAAAACCCCCTAACTGAGGTATCAGCTAGGGGGTTATTTATTAAAATACATTTGGATGAATCCGATAAAGGAGTGAGATTTAATGAAAGATTTTAAAGCATTAGCCACAGAGCGGTATTCGGTTCGAAAATTCGATAGTCGACCAGTGGAGCAGGAGAAGGTAGATATGTTACTAGCAGTCGCTCGATTAGCACCTATGGCGCACAATTATCAGCCGCAACGATTGCTCGTGTTAAATACAGAAGATAGCTTAAACAAACTAAAAGATTGTACAAATGGCCATTTTAATGCACCGTTAGCAATTATTGTTTGTTATGATAATACGGTGAGCTGGAAGCGAGAATACGATGATGCGGATATGGGGGTTGTAGATGCTAGCATTGTGGGATCTCACATCATGTTTACCGTAGCCGATATCGGTCTAGGTACAACGTGGATTGCTCACTTTGATCCTGCTAAAGTACGCAAGGCATATAACTTGCCTGATACTATCATCCCTGTAGCCATCTTCCCAATTGGTTATCCTCATCCAGACTGTGTTCCTGCACCGGGCCATACAAAACGCTTTGATGTGAGTGAATTTACAATCTATAATTCCTTTTAAAAGAATGTTTTTTAGACTATGTATTACTCTATAAGTATTTAATAACTATGGATATAACTGAACTATTGAACAGTTCTATAAAACTTAATAACTATATGATTTCTCTTTAATACATAGTTCATATAAAAAGGACAGTTGCTTGTATCAACTGTCCTTTTGTATTTTATTCTGGTTTATGAATGAGGTTTACAACGAATTCGCTGTCTTCTACGAGTGTAGCTTGGATGTAGTTGTCACCGTTGAATTCCAATACTTGGCCTGGTACGAGTACATGTTCTTCCGTTTCATTAAGGAACACTTGTACTTTACCTTTTACAACTGTAAAGATGATATTAGCTTCAGGGTGGTTATGTTTTTCTACCTTTTCACCAGCCTTGCCGCCTTTTTTTACGATTACATAGTTAGGGCCTTGGAATAATAAACCTAATTCTTGATTAACTGTGCCTGCCATAATGGACCTCCTAGTTCTAATTTTTATATTGAAAGTTTAATGTAATACATACTATGTTGTATATCTATCTTATAATTGTATTATAAATGATATTGTTTATCAATGTTGTGCTTATGGCTACAGTTTCGAAAATAGTTAAGCTATTGTATAATTTATATAAAAATAGGTATGAAAAAAGGAGCGTAAGTTACGCTCCTTTTTCAGTACATATATCTGAGAGTAGATAGTTTATATTATTTTTTATGAATTGAGTATAAACGTGTGCCGTTTTCTTCTGTCGTTACAAGTTCAAATGCTGGATCGATAGCTTTTACAAAGGCCTCGAACCATGTTTGGTAAGCTAATGCCATGAACTTAGGGTCAACGCCTGCTGTACGCCAGTAGCCTGCTTGTAATCTGTGGTCGCCAACCCATGTAAATTCTTCTGGGCTTTCAGAAACCACTTGGTCACCACCATCGCAAGGCATGCCATTTACGTAGAAGTTTTGTAACGCATTGTAAATCGCTGGTGCAGTGTGTTCTTCAAGGTTATCTTGTGCCACAACGCCACATGCTTGGCCTTGTACTGCAAAGGCATCTAGAATAGCAGTTACTACGTTTACTGCTTCATCGCCGGAGTTTGTGTCGAGCATATCCTTGATGAAAGCTGCTTCGCGAACGGAAGCGATGTTGATTTGGTTGGATAACCAGCCATGAATATTGCCATGGTCGATGATGTTTTCCAAGGGAATGCTTGGATTAATTGGCTCGCCGTATGTATCTACGGAGATGGAGTGTAGTTCCTCTGCCAAATCATCAACAACTTTAGACGTTTTTTCTAAAATCAAGTTTTCACGCTCAACGAGCAATTGAATTTTGCGATATAACCAGTAATGGATGTGACCTAAGAATGCGGACATATTAAGCTCCTTTTCGTGCTGTTTCTAATTTCTCTACTAAATCGTATACATTAAAACCGTGGATTTCTGCGGCTTGCCATAATGGCTCAGCTGTTGCAGATGGGCAACCTAGGCAGCCCATACCAATACCTTGTAATACAGGTACAACATGTGGGTAGGTTTCAACGATGTCGCGAATAATTGTGTCTGGAGTGATAGGGGAACCTGCTTCGAGACGTGGTGCTTCTACTTCAGGATCGTTACCTTGACCAGGCAAGAACACAGCTGGTTCTTCGGACTTGCTTTCAGCTGGAGCCCCTTCAAGGTCGCCCAATACAGCTGCTTTGAAAGCCTCTAAACCAATGCGGTCGATGAATTCGCCCATGCGTTCGATTTGTGCGTTTTCTTTATAGTATGCGATGATTCGATCAACTAATGCAAGAGCTTCTTTTTCTGTTTTAACTTCTGCGATGAGGTCGCCGATGCGAGGATGCGCACCGCCGCTACCGCCAGCGTATACATTCCAACCGTCTACAGTACCGATAACGCCCACATCTTTCATGCGGCTTTCAGTACAAGAGTTTGGACAACCGGACACGCCGATCTTCATTTTGCTTGGCATTTCAAGGGACAAATATTTGCGTTCGATTTGCATGCCAAGGTGTACGCTGTCTTGTTTAGCACGTTTACAGAAGGTGGTACCTGGGCAGATTTTTACGCTGCGCACGCGGTTGGACACAGTGTATGCTGGCTCCATGCCAAGCATTTCCCATGCTTTATCTACGTCTTCTGCTTTCAAATTCGTAATCATAATGCGTTGGCTGCCAGTTAATTTAAGAACAGCGCCGAACTCATTTGCTACGTCGATATATTTTTGTAATTGATCTGGTTGAATGAAACCTGCAGGAACGCGAGGTGTAATTGCATAACGGCGTTGACCGTTTTTTATGCGTTGTAAATTTGCTGCAATTTGTGCCATATTAAATCCTTTCTCGAGCCCTCTCTGCGGAGAATAGTGGCTAAAACTACTTAGTTAATCTATTAAACTCTTTATATATTAATTATTTACGCCCTAGGGTTTTGTGAAAGCTTCGCACATATATACGGACAAGTGGGATGAGATCAACTAGGCGATGCCTCATCAAAACCCGGCGTAATGATCAGTATGGGTATTTAGAATACTGACCCGACGCTCTTAGTATAAACCATTTTAACAAACAATAATGTAACTCAAGCTACAAAAATAGAACTTTTTTAATATTAATTATTGATTGTTTACTAACTATCATTATATACGATACTGTTTACAGATGAAACCCAAGGTTACATATCGTATAATAGACATATAGAATGTTCTTGATGTAGGAGAAACGATGAAAGTCCTTTACGATACTATTTTAAAAGCAACATACATAGGTCGCCCGAACCGTTTTGTGGTGACTTTAGATTTGAATGGTGAAAGTGTGCTCGCTCATTTGCCAAATCCGGGCCGCATGTGGGAGCTTTTGTTTACGGGGGTAACGATGTACATCGTACCTCACGATAAGCCGGATGCGAAGACGAAATATCGCGTGGTAGGTATAGAACGTGATAGCGTTGTTATCATGCTCGATACAAACTACAGCAACGATGTAGCGGAACATTTGATTGAAAATAAACGTATCCCTGGTTGGGAGGAGTGGCGCGTAGTGAGACGGGAGTATACGGTTAAACTACACGGCACATCATCTCGCTTTGACTTGCTCCTCACCAATGATAAGGGGGATGAGTTTTTACTAGAGGTTAAGTCTTGTACCTTGTTCTCCAAGACGGGAGCCATGTTCCCTGATGCTATTACAGAGCGAGGGCGCAAGCATTTATTGCATCTGAAAGAATTACAAAACGAAGGCTACCACACGGGTGTTCTATTCCTCGTACAATGGGACCAAGCGCAGTGGTTCTTGCCAGATTATCATACGGATTTGGAATTTGCTAAAACCTTTAAAGAGGTGGCACCTTCATTAGATTGGAAAGCTGTGGCTGTGGCGTGGGATGAGACTTTCACCATGCCTACGGTGACACATGAATGTTCCTATCCTAGTTATATCCTCGACACAGAGGCTCATGATAGTGGCGTGTATGTGATGGTCATGCACCTCGATCACGATCTAGATCTTGAAATCGGTTCTAAAGGGATGATGCATTTCAAACCTGGTTATTATATGTACGTTGGTTCCGCGAAGACAAATTTGACGAAACGCATTGAACGTCATAAACGAAAACGGAAGAAAATGCATTGGCATCTAGATTACTTCCGCGGTCACTGTGAAATGATAGCGGGCTTGCCGATTCGTACTAGTGGGCGGCCGCAGGCTATGACAATTTCTGCTCAGGAACGGCGTAAAGGTAAACTCTCTGATAATTCGGCTGCTCTTGAAAGCACAGATGTAGATCTAACAAAAATTGACGTAGAATGTGCTCTCGCTGATGCGGTGCGAGCTATTGCGGAATGGAATGTACCGAACTTTGGGTGCAGCGACTGTGACTGCAATAGCCATCTATTCGGAATGAGCGAAAATCCGATACACAATCAATTCTTTATGAACGTAATAGAAAATTACAGGATGAATATGCTAGATGAACTAGTTAATAGGTAATTATTATTGATGGGGCCCGAGAACTATATACGTAATTAATTAAAAAGTGCTATTACCTATCTCTTCGCTCCATAGTGACCTAAGTCGCTCATCAATAGGTAATAGCCCTTTTTAATACGCTAGTTATAGAGGTGTCCCATCAATAATAATTTAATCCTATCTATAGCTATATCAGCATATTTATTCTAAAGTTGGTGCAAGGAGAGAGGGGATGTTTTGTGTATGAGGTTGTTTGTTAAGTTTGTGTTGTTAGGTATCGTTGGTGTTTGTAGTGTAGTGTTGAGTGGTTGTTCTTTCATTTGGACGACGGAGAATGGTGATCCTGCTACACCAGAGGATATCAAGTCTAGCGTGGAGAAGGAGTTTTCGGTTGTGCATCCGAATCTTGTTCTTCAGTCATCTGTGGTGGAGAAGGAGAAGCCATTCCAGCGAAACGTGTATGTGTTTTATGATGAAAGTAATGGTATTTCCTTTACTACAAATTCTGTAGTCAAGCGGCCAACATTGCCGGCCCCTGGTGGCGAGCGAAAAAATGATGCGGATTTTGCGTATTCACAAGCGTATTTAGTTCATTTGAATGGTTCGTTAGTGGAACGTGCTAGGCAGTATGGCATGCGGATGGCGACGCACGAGGAAGCCTTGGAGTTAGCCAAGTCTAAAGCGACACGTGTAGCAGGTACTAATAAGATATCTCTATTCACATATGATGAGATTATCTTTGTAGACGAATCTGTAAAGGGTGGAGATATTCTAACCTTTATGAAATCTATATATAGCCTGTATAAACCGCAAGACAACCCAGCGTTATTGCACCCTCGTTCTGATAGAAGCGTAGGCTTTTATTATCTACCAAAAGGAGAAGCGGACAAAACAAAAGCTAAGTATTTAATCGCCTTTCGATTTATGGCAAAAAATGATTGGAAAGAAACCATGCTAACAGGTATTGGTAGTACTGGTAACGACACTTCGGCTGTAGAACGAGATTTTGTTAGCATTTTAGATCATATGATACAACATGCGGCTCATTAATTGTATAATTATGATGACTATATTATTGAATAAATATTATCTAGGATGTAGATAGATATAAATTATAAAGTAAGAGATTGTAAGTATTTTTTAGGTTGGCTAAAGATAATTGGGAAGTTAGTGTTAAGTTTTATATTTGGTTGAGGTAATTTATGAATGACTTATATCCTATATATAAGATAGAAAAACTAAAGGCTGATTTTGATAGTTATATTGAAAGTCAAAATTCTTATATTAGTGAAGAAAAAATTAGAAGTGGGTATATAAATAAATTACTTGAGATTTTAGGTTGGAATATTTCTAACCCTAATGAAGTTGTAGAAGAATTAATATTACAGGGATTGGCAGAAGATAAATTAAATTTTATAAATAGTAAACATCGTAGACCTGACTATTTACTTTGTAAAGATGGTATAGGGCGTCTTTTTATTGAAGCTAAGAGTAGTGATGTTAATTTCAAAGATAGCTATGAAATAGCTTTTCAAATCAGGTCATACTCTTGGTCTAAAGGATTACCGATAGGGATCGTAACAAATTTCCGCGAGTTTTGTGTTTATGATACAAGTTTTGAACCTCATATTAATCAGGATCCACAATATAGGACAATATTATTTACTATTGATGATTTAATTAATGAGTATGATAGGTATTCAAGATACCTTTCCAAGAACTTTATTTATAATTCTTTTTCTGATCTAGAATATTTATTTAGTGATAAAAAAGTAGGTAATTTATATCGTACTTTAGATGAAAGTTTTTTTATATTATTAGATCGATTTCGTGTCAAACTTGGAGAAGGTATATATAAAAATACTCCAGATATAAGTAATACGAAGCTTAATTATTATGTACAGATAATAATTAATAGAATTTTATTTATTAGAATACTAGAGGATTTAAATATTGAGGTTAGGGGCACTCTTTACTCTTTTTTATCATGTAAAAATTTCTGGGTTGAATTTGTAGATAAAGCAAATACTGATTATTATGAAAAGTATGATGGGGCAATTTTTTCAGAAGTCTTGCCAGCATTTAAGTTAGATAATGCTTTATTTGAGGATTTTATACAGGCTATTACTATTGATAGCCCATATAGATTTGATGTTATAAAATCAGAATTCTTAGCTGAAATATATGATGTTTTTCTTGGCAAACAACTTTGTATAAATGATGGAGTTGTGACTAGTCTGTTTTCGGCCTTAAGTCCTGAGGGCACTGTACCAACTCCTTCGGTTTTGTCTAAATATATATGTGATAAGACAATTCTTTTAGATAATGTAACTAAATTAAAAGAATTATTTGATATAAAGATATTGGATCCTTGTGTGGGAAGTGGAACATTTATATTATCTTCTATGGATAAATTAGTAGAAAAATATAAGGCGATTACAAACTATAAAACGGTCACTGTTGAGGATGTTAAACTTATAATACAAAATTGTCTTTATGGTATTGATATTAATTTAACTGCATTAGAAGTCTTAAAGATGACAATTGCGTTAAAATTAGTCACTAGCGGATATGTAATTACTGAACCATTTAAGCAGATTCTTAGCAATATATCTCAAAATTTTTGTCTTGGAAATACGATAGTTGATGAATTGGCGCAGTTACCTACTGAAGAATTGATAGATCAAATTCCTACAAATATTGAAGCGTTATTTCCTGATGTTATGAAAAGCGGTGGTTTTAGCTATCTTGTTACAAACCCACCTTATGTTGAGCCAAAGCATTTTAAAAAGCTTTGGCCCGAGACTTGGAAATATCTTAAAGAGAATTATAACCTGTCAGATAAACTCGATTTATCTATGTTTTTTGTAAAGAGATTTTATTGCTTATTAGCCCAAAATGGGAGGGCTGGATTTATTATCCAAAAAAGATTCTTCAAAACAAAGTATGGCGCTGCAATTAGAGAGTTTTTAAAAGAAAATGGATGTTTAACCGAAATTCATGAATTTCAAGCTAATAAATTATTTAAAAGCCGACTAACGTATATAGCTTGCTTAATTTCTGATATGGATAGGGTAAAAGAGTCAGTAGAATACTATTATCACTCAGGAGAAGTGAATAAAGAGAGAAATAATATTGAAGATATTTTACTTGATGAATCAAAGATGGTTATTGTCGATAATGATAATTTAGATAAGTCTAATTGGTCTTATAAGGAATTCTTTTTTTTCGATAAATGGTGTAAAGGTGAACATCTAATAGAGCTTAAAGATATAGGCAATATAAATATTGGTGTAGGCCCACAGGTTTTGGATTCTAAATTTTATTTCCTCTCTAAAATTGATCAGATTTCAGATAATCTTATAAGATGTAAAAATCGAAGAGATGAAGAAGTGATTATAGAAACCGGTCTCTTAAAGCCATTATATAGAAATGAGCATCCCCAGCCATTTCTGATTGATGAACAATTTAGTGTTTTTATATTATTTCCTTATGATAAGTTTGGTAAATTGATACCTTTAGAGTCAATAAAAGTTAATTATCCATATGGATATAAGTATCTTAACCATATAGATCTTTATAGTAAGACCGCTCGTGTAGATAATAAAAATGAATTTTATCGATATACAAGAGAAACTAAACTAAATTCTTTTGCTCGGCCAAAAGTTTTTGTACCTATGACCGGTCGTAATGTTATTGCATCATTTACTTCTGGGTGCGTTTTTGGAGATAATTCAAATATAAGTACTATAATGGATCAGAATGATGATGAACAATATTTAAAAGCATTATGTGTTATATTAAATTCAGAGATATTTAACTCTTTTGCATATATTTATGCTGCAGAAGCTTCTGATGGATATCTAAAAATGAATAAACAATTTTTAGAGAAGGTTCCAATCCCTAAATTGAAGTATGAGGATATCAATTTATTGGCAAGTAATTTTGATGAAATCATTAAATCAATTGAGTTGTTAAAAGGCTCTGTAGGAGATAAGTTCATTTATCATAGAAATCGATTAGATAAAATATTGGAGAGCATTAATAGGAAAATTAATTATCTTTATAAGATATCAGAAGAAGATATTCGTTTCATAAGATTATTAATAGAGGAAGGACTCTAATTTGTTAAGACAGATTTTATTAAAATATTTGGAGCGAAAAAATATAACGCCAAATGATAAGTTCTTAAAAAAAATGAATCAAATTATAGATTCATTGATAGATTGTGATATTAATATCAACGGAATGATTGGCAAGGAATATGATACCGTAGAAGAAATGGCGTATTCTTTGAATAATTTATTCTCATCTGACTGTAAGAAAAGAAATGGAGTCTATTTTACACCTTTAACCACTACAAAGCTTATGGCTGAGCAAGTTTTATTAGAAAATAATATAAGAAGGCCATTTATTTTAGATCCTGCGGTTGGTAGTGGAATACTATTGATTCGGTTAGCACGAGAGCTTATCAAAAAAAAAGATTTAAATATTAAGATAATTATTGAGAAATATCTTTATGGCATTGATAAGTTAAAAGAGAATGTTGAAGTTTGTAAATTAATGTTACTATTATTAGCATTTGAGATTAATCAATCTGTACCAGATAGAATTAATATTCTCTGCATGAATTCATTAAGTATTGATTTTGATAACTTAAAGGATACGATAGGGGTTGATAAGTTTGATATTATAATTTCTAATCCTCCTTATATCGGATCAAAATTAATTGACCAGGAATCCAAAGCTTTATTAAAAAGATTCTCTGATACTGTTTATGGGAATCCTGATATTTATATAGTGTTTTTTGAGATAGCTATACGGATGATAAAGCCTGGAGGAGTGTGCTGCTTTATAACTCCAAACTCATTCTTTAGAAGTTTAAATGGTAAAAAATTGAGAAAATATTTGATTAATCAGACGAGTGAAATCAAATTAATAGACTTTGAGGGGAGTCTTGTATTTGATAAGGTTTTACATTACTCAGCTATTACAATTTTCAGAAAAAAAATAAAATCTGGAGAAATTAATAGAATTCAATTTCTTACAAATTATTCAGAGGATTCGATAAAAGACGATTTTAATTGGGAATATATTGATCCTACAGATTCTTGGCAGTTATTGTCGGGACAAGATGAAATCATTGTAAATAAGCTAGAGAATAAATTCAGTTTTAAGTTAAATGACTTTAGTTTTAAAAATGGTGTAGCCACTCAAAGAAATAATATTTATATGTTTTCATATACGTATCAAGATAACAAATATTATTATTTTATGAAAGATGATTATGAGTATAAAGTTGAGAAATTAATAACTAGACCTTGTGTCTTGCCTAATATAAAGAAACAGGACCCAAACTTAAGAATTATATTTCCATATAAGTACAATAGTGTTACACAAACAGTATGTTCAATAACACCAGATCAAATGCGCGAGCAATTTCCTTATGCATTAGAGTATCTTGAAGTATTTAAAGATGAATTATCTTTAAGAAAAGTAGATAGTAAAATGGAGTATTGGTATTTATATGGACGCTCTCAAGGTTTAAACCAATATGGACCAAGATTATATTTACCATATATTTCAGGGCAGTTATCAACTCATTTATCTAATAGTGATGATGAAGTGTTTGCAGCAGGATATGCTATTTTCCATGAAAATTATAAAGTTTTATTAGCAATAGGTAGACTATTGGAATCTAAATTATTTCATTTTTATATAAGTAGAGTTTCAAAACCATATAGTAGTGGATATTACTCTACTGCAAAGAATATGATAAAAAACTTTTCGGTTCCTGATATTGAAATTTTAAAAACAATAGATAACACATCTATTACTGATGAAGTAATTTATAACTTATATGGACTCACCCAATCTGAAACTATTTTTTTAGAAGCTGAGCTTTTGAAATTAGATAATTAAACTTAATTGTTATGTATAAGTTTGTATTAAGGAGTATGTGCTATTATGAGCCTTCAAGATGAAATTATTGAAAAATCAAGTAAAATATATAGAGATTCATATCAGATGTCAATAGGAGAGCTTATAAATCTATATAGAGATGGTGAGATGGATATACATCCAGAATTTCAAAGAGTTTTTCGGTGGAGTGATGCTCAGAAAACGAGACTGATAGAATCCATAATGTTGAATATACCGATACCATCAATCTTTGTAAGTCAAAATGAGCAAGGAGTTTGGGATGTTATTGATGGTGTTCAACGACTATCTACTATTTTTCAATTTGTTGGTTTTTTTAAAGATGATGCTGGAGTGAAACTTGCTCCTTTAAAACTACTTAAAACTGATTACTTGCCATCTTTTGAAGATATGTTATGGGATAATAAGGAGAACCCTGAAAAATCATTTAATAAGGAACAACAATTAGCATTTAAACGATCAAGAATAGATGTTATTATTGTGAAAAAAGAGAGTGACCCTAATACTAAATATGAGCTATTTCAACGCTTAAATACAGGTGGCACAAGTCTATCTGATCAAGAGGTTAGAAACTGCTTGATAATAATGACGAATCGCGATTTTTATTCATTTTTAATTGGATTATCTAAGAATAATGATTTTAATACTTGTGTAAACATAAGTAATCGTAAGGAAGATGAACAGTTTAAGCTTGAATTGATTTTACGATTATTGATTGCACAATATATTGATTTCAATACATTAGATAGATATTTAGATCTAAAAGAGCTACTTGATAAGGAAACAATTAATTTGGTAAATCAGATAGCTAGTGAAACATATGAAGATATTAAAATAAGATTTGATAAAACGTTCAAAATTTTAAATGAAATACTAGAAGATGATTCGTTTAGAAAGTATAGTGAGGATAGACATAGAGGAGCTTTTTTAGTATCTGCATTTCAGTGTATTGCAACTGGGATTTTTTATAACTTAGACATGGTAGAAGACATGCCACAAGATCATATTAGAGATATAATTAGATCTATATATACTAATGATGAATATATTGCAAATACTCAAAGTGGTTCACGAGCTATACCGAGATTTAAGGCATTAACTTTATTGGGGAGAGGAATCTTTAGAAATGAAGATTGTTGATTTAGATGCCTTAATAGATAAAATTGACTCGGAGCTATCTTGGCGGAAAAAGGAGTTAAGTGCTCTAAAGTTTAATGTTGAGGAATCTAGAAATTTTATTGAAGCTGAGCAGAGTCGTTTTATTAGAATGGGCCTTGCTATGTTATATGCACATTGGGAAGGTGCAATTAAGTCTTTAGCTGAATATTATTTAAATTATGTTGCTAATCAACATCTTTATTATAAAGAATTAAAAGATAGTTTTTTAGCAATAACAATGAAGCACGAATTTGTACAATTTGATGCAAGTCAAAAAGCATCATTACATAACCAATTTGTAAGGAGTATATTTTTAAAGCAAGAAGAGCAATCTAAGATACCTTACAAAAACGTTATTAAAACTAATAGTAACTTAAAAATAGAAATTTTTAAGGAAATTGCTGCTTGTTTATCACTGGACTCTACAGAATATGAGTTAAAAGGAAATATTATAAATGAGCGACTATTAGAAAATAGAAATAAAGTTGCTCATGGAGAGCGTATAGAGCGTTTGTCAGGTGTTTCTAGCATCTCAGAATACGTAGAATTACATAATCTAGTTTCTGATTTAATTTTTAAGTTTTCTGAGGATATTAAAACTGCAGCTAAGTTAGAGCAATATAAAAAATAATGAACGTATAGATGCTTTCATAAAATATAGCTTTAAACCCTTAAAAATGCTATAATTATATGATGAATTAGTATCAGTGTTAGTAAAATGAGGTGAGATTGTGGCAGACCAACAATGGTCCCACGGGAATATTCATCCCGTTCAGATTGATAAAGAAATGAAGAATGCGTACATCGATTATGCAATGTCCGTAATCGTTATGCGTGCGCTTCCAGATGTGCGCGATGGCTTGAAACCAGTACATCGCCGTATTTTGTACGCGATGCACGAAACAGGCATGACGCCAAATAAACCGTACAAGAAATCCGCTCGTATCGTCGGTGACGTACTCGGTAAGTATCATCCACATGGTGATAATTCCGTTTATGATGCGACGGTTCGTTTGGCGCAGGATTTCAATACGCGCTACCTCTTGATTGACGGTCACGGTAACTTCGGTTCCATCGACGGCGATAGTGCTGCTGCGATGCGTTATACCGAAGTACGTATGGCGAAGATTACAACGGAAATGCTTGCCGATATCGACAAGGAAACTGTTGATTTCATGCCGAACTATGATGAAAGCTTGCAAGAACCAACTGTATTGCCAGCGAAGATTCCAAATCTTCTCATCAATGGTTCCAGTGGTATCGCCGTAGGGATGGCGACAAATATTCCACCACATAACCTCAACGAGGTATGTAATGGCCTAGCGATGCTCATCGACAATCCGGATGTGACTGTAGATGAATTGATGACCGCTATTAAAGGTCCAGATTTCCCGACTGGAGCGCTCATTTTGGGCCGAGAAGGCATCAAAAAAGCGTATTCCACAGGTCGTGGTAGCGTTAAAATGCGTGCTCGTGCAACCATCGAAGAGATGTCTAAGGGCAAGCATAAGATCGTAGTGACTGAGATTCCTTACCAAGTGAATAAGGCTCGCGTAATTGAAACAATTGCGAACTTGAGCCGTGATAAGGTTATCGATGGCATCACAGCACTTCGCGATGAATCTGACCGCCAAGGTATGCGCATCGTTATCGAATTGCGGGCTGATGTGCAACCAGACATCGTACTCAATAAATTATATAAACACACTCAACTTCAAGAAACATTCGGCGTGATTATGCTAGCCCTCGTAGATGGACATCCTCGCGTATTGAATTTGAAAGAAGTATTGGGTTACTACTTAGATCATCGTCTAGATGTTATCGTACGTCGTACTCAATTCGAGCTTAACAAAGCTGAAGCGCGCGCTCACATCTTGGAAGGCTTGTTGATTGCCCTCGACCACATCGATGAAGTAATCGCTACAATCCGCAGTTCCCAAACTGACGAAATTGCACGCAATGCATTAATGCAAAAATTCGGGCTTTCAGAGAAACAAGCGGTAGCCATCCTCGACATGCGTTTACGCCGTTTAACAGGCTTGGAACGCGAAAAAATCGAAGACGAATACAAGGAATTATTGGCATTGATCGAAGATTTGAAAGCTATCTTGGCTAGCGAAGCGCGTCAACGTCAAATCATCAAAGACGAACTCGATGATATGAAGAAAAAATACGGCGACCCTCGTCGTTCTGAAATCACCATCGACACATCCGACCTTGATGTAGAAGACCTTATTGCTGACGAAGAAATGGTTATTACCTTGACTAAACAAGGTTACATCAAACGCATGAACGCGAACGTATATCGCAACCAACATAAAGGCGGCGCTGGCGTTATCGGCATGAAGACGAAGGAAGATGATTATGTAACGCAAATTATGCATGTGCGGACCCATAATACATTGTTATTCTTCACATCTACAGGCCGTGCATATCGCCTCAAGGCATACGAAGTGCCGGAAGCAGGCTCTCGCAACTCTCGCGGTACCGCTATGGTTAACGTATTGCCACTCGCGGTAGGCGAATCCGTTACGACTATGATCGACCTTGAACGGGTTCATGAAGATGTAAATTTATTCATGGTCACTGAGTTCGGCGTTGTAAAACGTACGGCTATTGAAGAATACCGCAATATCCGTCGTTCTGGCCTCAATGCAATTAACCTCGACGAAGGCGATCGTTTGATTTCCGTTAATGTAACGACTGGCAACCAAGATATCTTGATTGGCACTAAGTTGGGCATCGCTATTCGCTTTAGCGAACACGATGTGCGCCTCATGAAACGGGCGGCTCACGGCGTGCGCGGCATTAAATTGAATGCAGGCGACGTAGTTGTAGGCGCTGGTGTTCTTAATACTGATGAAAGTGAAGCACAAGTGTTTACTATCTCTGAAGAAGGTTTTGGTAAACGCAATGATGCGGAAGCTTATACATTGCAAAAACGCGGTGGTAAAGGCTCTAAGAACTTCAAGATTACGAACAAAACCGGCGATGTAGTAGCCGTAGAAGTTGTTCATAACGATGACGAAGTCATGCTTATTTCTGAGCAAGGCAAAATCATCCGCTTCAATATGAATGACATTGCTGTGAAGAAGGGCAAGGCTATCTCTGGTGTGAAAACACAAAATCTCGACGAAGGTGATAAGGTAGCTAGTATTGCTGTTATTCCAGGCGCTGAAATCGAAGAAGAAGTAGAATAATATAAAACACTATATAACTATTAAGTAACCATGGGCGATCATCTTAGATGGTCGCCTCTAGTGTTGAGGAGTTTAAAAATGAAAAAATGGTTAGCTGCTATGTTTGCAGCAGGGGTTTTCTTTGTAGGTGGCTTTGGTCAAGCTAGTGCTGCTGACTGGTACTATATCGATGCTGATGCTGACGATGCGGCATGGTTTATTGACAACTCTTCTGTATATAAAACAGATGATGCCGCCACAGTACTTGTTAAAATTAACAATGTTGAAGGCTTCACATATATTTATACAGTTCGGATTGATCGCAAAGAAAAAACATGGACAGAACTTGATACAACAGTATATAGCAATGCTGGTATAGCATTGTTATCCAGTAAACAAGCACAAAAACCTACGAAAATTGAACCGGATACCATGGGGGCGGAAGTTATGCAGGCCCTATGGGGAAAATAATCCTTCGTATAATAGGATGACTCTTATATAAAGCAGTTTATTTAAATAAAGCTTGGTTTATATTATTAGAGTCATCCTTTTATCATTTTTAGATTTATATAAACTGATTATAGTCCTTTGGTAAGTAATCTCATTGGTTAAATAGGGTTGTAAAGCATATGAATGATAATGATTTTGAATATATAAAATATATTGAAGATAATAATATTTTAAAGAATGACTCTCTTAATAAGCTTAAATATTATATAGATATTTATAATATTGAGCATAGTTTAAGTGGAAGGTTAGATGGTAATATATCCAATTTATTTATCAAGGAAGCTGCACAACAATTAATTAATGCTATTAAACTTTTTTCAGATGGCTATTTTGATTGTGCATATTATTTGTTACGGTCAGCAATTGAGATATCAACTATAATGGTGTTTTTAGTTGATATGCCTGAAGATGAGCGGAAAAGATATTTAGATGCATGGATGGAAACTTTAGATTTTCCAATGCAAGGTAAAATCATTCAGGAGTTATCAAGAAATGGGGACATCTTTGTTGATATGAAAGATAAAATGCCTGTATTCTTTGATAATGCTAAAAATCTCAGTTCAGAATTAAATAAGTATGTTCATAAACAGGGGATTCAGCACTTTTATAGTTATATACCTTATAATATCTATATTAGTGACAGAGCAGAGGAGTTAGAAGTTACATTTGAAAAACATCTTAAACAGTGTATAGGAATTGTTTCGGTGATGCGTTTAGCAATAGATCCATTTCCTATTTTATTAATGGATAAAGAGATTTTATATCGTTGTTTTGATTCTATTACAGAACCATATACTGAATCTTTTGTAGAGGAGTATATAGGTATAGATATTATTGACTGTTATAAAAAAACTGAAATATATACAGGTTTACATGATTCTTTTATGCAAAATGAAAAAAAATCAGAAAGTGTTTTTCTTGTTACTAATCATGAGTATATTGTTTCTACTATGATAAAAGAGATTTTATTACAGAAACATTTGCTATGTAAAAGGGAATTAATCAGTGTATTATTAGTATCTTCAAATAATAAAGTTGTAAAAGTGTATTGTGGTAATGGATTATTACAATATTATACAGACCGAAATACTAAAAGAGTTAAACTTTCTTGGAGTAGTGAAGATTTTAAGAGGTTTTCAAATTCAAAAAAATTAATAAATCAAGTATATGATGAAGCCTATATATCTGTTTTAAAATTTGATAACGAATTATATTTTATTGAGCATAATGAAAAAATTGAGCAAACAGAAATCAAAGCTATAAATGATTTTATAATTAAAGAACTTAAATCGTGAGTATAGAAGATTTTTACAGGATGTATTATAAATCTCGGCATTAATCATTGTTAAGCTATTTTAGCCATACAATTTATGCATTTTATAGAGTTTTTATTAGCATTATGCAATTATGATATTATAATGAAGTTATAATAAATTGTATTATGCAAAATGCATAGTTGTTTAGATTTTCTAATCAGGAGAGAACGGTTATGAAAAATGGTTTGTATGTTTAGCGGTGACAGGTTTGTTATTTAGTGCTGGTGTGGGCATGTCTTATGCTGAAAGTTGGTATCCTCTCAATACTGATGCGGTGGAGAAAGATGATGCGCAGGCTAAGTTGAATTTAAAGATTGTTGATCCTAGCGATGATCACTCTATCTATACATTTCAATTCAATCGTGCTGCAAAGACCGCTAAACTGCTCGAGAAGAAAGTATACAATCCAGCAGGCTATATAATCGGTGGCCAAATATACGACAATACAGACATACAAATACAAGAAGAAAGTAATCTAGATTACGTATATCACTTGATTTGGTAAATTCTAAATTTATTCCCTTATTTTATGGTATAATTTAAGGGAATAGTTTTATTTATAAGGGATTAGAGCGGAATGGAGGTGTGTGTATGCGTCGTTTTGAGTATGGTCAGATTCAATCTTTGTCGTGGGATATGGATATTTTGAGTCTTATTGCGGGGATTTATCGGGCAAATGGCAAGGAGGAGGTTTTGCTTTCACAGAGTCCTGCCATATTAGATTCGCTTGTAGAGTTGGCAAAGGTACAGAGTACAGAGGCTTCAAATGCGATTGAAGGGATTGTGACGACGAGCATTCGCCTCCGGCAATTAGTGGCTGATAAGACGACACCTCGTAATCGGGATGAGCAGGAAATCATGGGATATCGTGATGCATTGAATGTTATCCATGAGAGTTATGATTCTATATCGTTGTCTCGGAACCATATTTTGCAGTTGCACAAGATTTTGTATAATTACCAGTTTAATGCACGTGGTGGGCAGTTAAAGAGCGTACAGAATTATATTAGTGCTACGTATCCAGATGGTCGAACAGAGGTATTATTTACTCCGCTAGCACCTTATGAAACGGCGGAGGCTTTAGATCAGATTTGCGCGGAATATAATCGGGTTGTAGGTAATGGCGAGGTGGAACCACTTCTAGCGATTCCCATTTTTATTCATGACTTTTTATATATTCACCCTTTTAATGATGGGAACGGTCGCATGAGTCGATTGTTGATGACGTTATTGTTGTATCGCAGTGGCTTTATGGTCGGTAAATATGTGTCCTTAGAGGCTAAAATTGCAGCAAATAAGGACATGTATTATGCGGCTTTACGCGAGTCTAGTGATGCGTGGTATGGTGAAAGCTCCTGCCCTACGGCTTTCATTCGGTATTGGTTACAAATGTTATTGGCCGCTTATCATGACTTTGAGGACCGCAGTGCTTTGATAGTAAATAGCGGTTCTGCGATGAATCAGGTGCAAGCTGCCATCGATAGGCATTTAGGGGCTTTCACAAAGCAAGATATTAGAGAATGGTGTCCAAATATCAGTGATAGTGCTATTGAAGGTGCAGTGCGTTCTCTTGTGAAGGCTGGTCGTATTCAGCGTAAGGGTGGCGGCCGTTCGACCTATTATGTGAAGCTTTAAGATTCGAGTCCATAAGTTTGTCTTTCATAAAATATTTAGTTTTCCCTTATATACTAGTTTGTATATTTTTGTATTTTCTTTGAGAGGTATTAATATGAAAAAAACATTGGCAGCTGTTTTGGCAGCAGGTGCATTATTAATCGGCGGTATTGGTAGTGTTGATGCGGCTAATTGGTATACAGTAGGCACTGATAGTAATGGTGTTACTTGGTCTATCGACAATGATTCTGTTAAAAAAGATGATAAAAAAGCGGTAATGGACATTAAAGCTATGGATTACGAAGGTTACCACTATATCGTGACTGAAGAGTTCAATCATAAAAAACGGGAAGTTAAGGATCTTAAGGTAACTCTTTATAACCCACAAGGTTATGTTGTGAAAGAGGAACAAGTTAATAAAAATAGCCGTAAGGTTGAGCCAGGTACGCCTGCGTACGCTGTATTCCAACTTATTTGGGGCGGTAAATAATTGAATCCTACAGACGAGTACACTATTGATCAGTACAGGCTTGTTTAGATTGAATGATTTTGTGAAAGCTTCACTGGCGCACGTTCTTTTAAAGAGCGTGCGTTTTTTAGGTGAATTATTCATTTTTTCATGGTAAAATGTGATTTACAGTACACTTTTTCAGAGGTTTTGTGCAAAAGTGTAACAATTCTACATAGTATAAACTTTCACCATAGCGTATACTATAGGTAAGATGCAGAAGTATGGCTTGGGCGCAGTGCTCCGTAGTTTGGCATATTTCGCCCCAATAGTTTGGTCATTATAGTTTGTTAGAGGAGGTCCTCATGTCTCAATACGAATTTATCGATAAACGCGTGCCGATTGCACTAGACAATCCATCCATTTATCACGACATTTCCAAGTGTAAAAACTGTACGTTATGCCGTCGCGCTTGTGCGGATGTAATGAGCGTACTTGATTATTACGACCTTGATGCAAACGGCGATGTGCCTGTATGTATTCATTGCGGTCAATGTGCGGCAGCATGCCCATTCGACTCCATGCATGCTAAATCCGAGCTTGAAAAGGTAAAAGCAGCCCTTGCAGATCCTGAAAAAATCGTCGTTATCCAAACGGCTCCTGCTGTTCGTGTAGCCATCGGTGAAGGCTTCGGCTACGAACCAGGTACATTCTTGGAAGGCAAAATGGTCGGTGCCTTGCGTAAACTTGGTGCAGACTATGTAGTAGATACTAACTTTGGTGCGGACTTAACCATCATGGAGGAAGCATCCGAGCTTGTAGAACGCCTTAAAAATGGCGGTCAAATCCCTCAGTTTACAAGCTGTTGCCCAGCGTGGGTGCGCTTTGCGGAAATCTATTTCCCTGAATTGATTCCTAACTTGTCTTCCACACGTTCTTGTATCGCTATGGAAGCGGCTATGATTAAAACGTACTTTGCAGAGAAAAAAGGCATCGATCCTCGTAAGATCGTATCCGTATCTGTAAACCCTTGTACGGCTAAAAAAGCAGAAACGAAACGGGAAGAAGAAAATGCAGCGGCTCGTTACCACAATGACGAATCCCTTGGCATGGACACAGATATTTCCATCACAACTCGTGAGTTTATTCGTTGGATTCAAGAGGAACATATCGACTTCAACACAGTGGAAGAATCTCAATTCGACGACTTAATCGGCATGGAAACTGGCGCATCCATCATCTTCGGTAACACAGGTGGTGTTATGGAAGCGGCGATGCGTACGGCTTACAAGCTCATCACTGATAAAGAGCCACCTCCATATGCGTTGACTCACCTCGAAGACGTTCGCGGTATGGAAGGCGTAAAAGAGGCAACTGTTCAATTGGGTGATGACGTAACATTGTCCGTTGCCGTTGTTCACGGTGGTAAAAATACACGTGACTTCTTGAATGCATTGAAAGACAGCGGTAAACACTACGACTTTGTCGAAGTTATGGCGTGCCCAGGTGGCTGTATTGGTGGCGGTGGCCAACCGCGCACTAAATTGCCGCAAGCCGTGAAAACTAAAGAAGCTCGTATCGGCGGTCTTTACGAAGCTGACGAAAACTACAAATGGGTTGCGTCCTATGAAAATGAAGAAATCCAAACATTGTACAAAGATTTCTTAGGCGAACCATTGGGCCATAAGGCACACGAACTTTTACACACACACTACACAGACCGCAGCGCGGTTCTTGGTACTCGTAAAGACGTAACACCTGAAACATGCCCAACATCCCCTAAATTTAAAGGCTAATGATAGTTAGCTATTTAGGGTACAACAATATAAAATAGAAAATCCTACGGGTCATGAGTGACTTGATACTCACGTAGCCTTTGTTACAGTGCGGTCACTTTTTAAACGATCCGTAGGATTTTTTTGTATAATTATTCAAAATTCACATATTTTTACTGTATAACTTTATTATAATAATTCAGTATAAAAAAATTATTTTATTATGAGGAAAAGATGAATCATTTAGTGTATAATATAAAAATATACTGTACGGATCAAGAGGGGACTTATGGGTGTTGCATTGGGAGAGCAACATAGAAAGCCCATAATATTCATAATATTGCGTAAGCATTAAGGAGCTTTTAGGAGAGATGAACCAGTTTTTTCGGCGGGTCCTGAGTGGCCTTGCCTTACTAGTTGCTGTCGTTGGTACAACTGGATGCCAACATGAGAGTCAGGCAGAACAAGAAACGGTACGAACCGTATCGTACCGTGCCGTCCTGGAGTCCAATAAACCCGTGTCTGAAAAGGTGGACACTTGGATTGCGGCCATGTCCCAAGAGGATAAGGTGGGGCAGCTGATGATGATCAGCCTTCATGGTAGTACGATAGGACAATCCCAAAAGGATGTGATCCGAAAATACCGTGTCAGTGGCGTTATGCTAACGAATAAAAATCTTATTAATAAGAACCAAGTGAAAACTTTCACCAGCGATATTATGCAAACGGCGATAACCTCTAGCATGGTGACACCTTATATTGCGGTGCATCGTGATCGCATATTGCATGGGAATGAAAGTTTCTTGCGGTTACCGAAGCCCAATCGGTGGGGGCAATTGCCTATGGATCATATCATTAATTTGGCCACGCGATCTGCTATTGAAATGCGGGATATGGGCTTTAACTTGGTTATGGGGCCTAATGCTAACCTTGGCGTACCGAATATGTCCTATACATCGGACCCCACGTGGGCAGGTCACATAAACCTTGCCATGGTGGAGCGTTACCAAATTAATCATATGTGGTTTGCTTATAACTACTTTCCGGCGGTGACCTTAGGGGATGCGTCCTTTGGATCTGCTAATGAGGCGAAAGCGTATCTCAGCAATAATGATGTAGCCGTCTTTAAACGTCTCATTGCACAGACGACGGCGAATAGCTATATGCTCGTGATGAGCCATATTCAAATTCCCGCTATCGATAACGAGAATTTGGCGAGCTCCTCTAAGGCGATTATTGATGGTTGGCTTCGCAAGGAGCTTGGCTATAAGGGTATCGTTATGACAGACCGTATCGATGTGGGTGCGTTGCAATCCAATCAAAAGATAGGCGATTACGCTGTGGCCTCTATCTTGGCGGGCAGTGATCTCATCCTTGTTGATGCGGATACGATTCATATCGATGAAGTCCATCGTGCGCTGACCCAGGCGGTGGCGGATGGAACGATTTCGAATGAACGCCTCAACGAATCGGTTAAGCGCATCTTATTGATGAAAATGCAAACGCAAATTGATCCATAAGATATTTAGGAATATTAGATTTTGTAATCAGAAATTTACGAATTAGATATTTACTATTAAGAAGTTTAGTATAAGAACATTCAGTAACAATTTAATATACTTTATATGCAAATGACGTGCTATACCTTTTGGTAAGCACGTCATTTTTAATATATATAGATTAAAATATAAAATATATAGTTTAATATGTATATCTTATAATGTATAACTTATATAACCATGCCTTATAGGATATGTTGATATCAAACATATCTGGGAATAACGTAATCATAAGGCCTTTTATGATAGTAAGGAAATACGTATCACATGAAAGCTCTGATTTGATGGGTAAAAAAATTAACATAATAAAAAGCTATGTTAACTATATGAAAAAAAGTTTAATAATGATTTAAAATTATGATATAATAATTTCCGTAAATAGTTGGAGGTGAGTATATGAATTTTGTGGGACGTGCTGAGATTATAGAGAGTATCCAGTCCCGTATTGCATTGGGCCGAATGAGTTTATGTGTTGTATATGGCCCTCATCGCAGTGGTAAATCCTATGTGGCTTCGCAGCTTGTACGCCGTCATAAGGCGGTATACTTGGCGGGGCGCATGGCTAATGAATCAGTCCATGTGGCTGATATAAATAGAGCTCTTGAGGCACGTTTTGTTCCTGCTGATGCTCAAGATACATTCGAGCCTGTAGAGAGTTTGCAGCAGGCCTTTGTAAGGCTTTTTGAAAGCAGTGTGAAAACACCTCAAACTGTGGTGATTGATGATTATCCATCTTTAGTGGAAGCAGTTCCTCAGTTTCCCATTCACTTGCGCGATTTATTAGATACTTATAAAGATACGAGTCGTTTGAACATCATTTTGATGGCGAATGGCATGGAACAGCTCGATGGTCGCATCATTGGCAATCGCAGCCTTATCGGACCTTTCGTGTCCGAATATCTTGAGGTGAAACCATTTTCCTTGGTGGATATGAAATCCTTGGGCCTTCACTATGCAAAGGACGATTTGCGCACCGTCTTTGCCGTAACAGGTGGGTTACCTGCCTATGTGCAATACTTTGATAATGGTGAAAGCATCGATACGAATATTATTAACTTGTTCTTCTCAGTAACGGGAGCTCTCTTTGAAGAAACACAGTATATCTTGCATCGAGATATGAAAAATATAACGGGTGCCAATGCCATTTTAACGGGTCTTGCTAGCTTGGAAAGACCGTACTATGTGGAGCTTTTACAAGAAAGCCAAATTAAAAGTGGCACGTTCACATCTCGTTTGAACGATCTTATGTCCATGGGGCTCGTAGGTCGCATTCAGGCAAGTAGTCGTGGGAACGCGAAGTACGCGGATTACCATTTCACGAACAGTATGTTCCATTTCTGGTACCGCTATGTATATAAATACTGGGGCGACATCGTGCGCGGTTATGGCGCTGATGTATATTATAATCATGTAAAACCGCAGCTAAACGACTTTGTTCAAGCCGCGTGTATTGCGATTTAATCAGACAATTTCAGATTGAATACTACTACCTAAAGATTGAATACGATTACCCAATGATAGTATATATTTCCTCTAAAAAATGACACCACATTACGTATGTGGTGTCATTTTTAGTAATTATATATTTTCAGCAATTACCCTTTGAATCGCATACTTATGTTGTACTTTGGTTAGAAATTAAGACTCAAATATAACAGAATATAGGGAAATTCCGAGGAATTGCGGATTTGTCAAAACACTCTTTCCGCGGTATTGTGTACATAAGCGCTATGCCATGGCAGGAAAGGGGATTTATGTTATATACCAACGAAGAACCTTTAGTACAAAGAACATGTATTAAAACTGCAAACTTACAACATGACAACTATCAGTCAGAAAAATTAGAAACACAGGCATTACCATCTCATTCTTTATTATCGAAAGCTGATGAGTCTAGCCGAAGTATTCCAGAGAAACTGAAATTACAGACCCTCGTCTGTGGTCATCAAGTTTTATCGTCCTTGTCGGACAAGAGTCTCGTGTCCATTTGTCAAAAGCCAAATATGAGGATTCAGACGGTAGGGTATCAACCATGGTCCGTTGATGAGCTTCGTCATGATGCAGCACAAATCGAGCTCTGTCGCAGGTATCGACCGCTCATCTTGCACTATACGAATCGCATGGGAAATCGCGAGTTCCGCGAGGACGTAGAGAGCTATCTTTGGGCGATCCTCATAGAATCGATTTATAGCTTTGATTTGGAAGGACCCGTACCGTTTCCAGGCTTTGTGAAAGCTGGCATCATGTACGGTTACATGAGGTACTGGAAGCGAGAGCGATTGCGTTATCGCCGTGAAATTCACATCCCAGATCGCACCACCGATGATGGAGAAGTCGCCTTTGGTATGGATATCTTCGCATCTGGCGAGAATGTGGCGGATATGGTAATGAGTGCCGACGAAGAGCATAGACTGCGAGCTCGTCTAGTGTGGGCTTTAGGGAGACTATCTCCTGATCAACGGGACTTACTGCGCCGTGTCTATGGTGAGTGTCAAAGCTTGGTATCGGTTAGTGAAGAGTTGAACTGCAGCCGCCAAGCCATACAACGGCGTCACGAACGAGCTATTCGAAAGCTGCGTAGATATTTGAGTACGGACTTTGAAGACTTGCATATACATTAGTTATTATAATTTAATTTCTTATTTATATCCTATATATTGCATATTTCTTTTAATCTCGATTAACGAATATACATAAAATATGCAATTCTCAATTTAAATGAGAAAATAATGACACATCAAGATATATATAACTTTTACAAGATCATAAAGTCTTTAATTATACGTAAACTTCTATAGTTTTGTATATATATTTACAAATTATACAGGCTGATATACAATAAGGTCAGTAGCAGATTAAAGCATGCTAATCTGCTTTCACAGAACACGTGTTCATTGTATTGTTGAAAGGAATGTTCCTGATCAGATTGGAGAGGATTCCATGGCAATAGATGATAAACCAACAGATTTGATGGCCGCTCGGCTATCTAAGGGAGAGGATTTGGATTTGATCTACACGAATCCAAAGAATCACATTGTTTGTTTTATTCCTACCTATCAACCTAGTGGTGGGGACAGTACGAAGTGTTATTTTGTGGATGGACGCGAAGAAATGGTCCATCTGCCAATGCGAATGATTACGAGAGAGCTGGCGATGCAGGAAGGGCTGAGACCCAACTACATTATGACCAGCGATGGTCGACGCAGCAGCTATACCGCGCCTAAGACCTATGGTCCGCATCTAACCTTTGCGCATATTAAATGTCGCCGCCCTATCGGCAAGGACGTGGTGTATGGCCTCTTTAACGTGGCTATACCCTATGAATATATCGTTACGGAAGGTCCGGAACCCGATACGAGCTATATTCATGTGGCGGACTTTGCACCCATCTTGGTGTACCAATCCCCGCGTCATGTCAAACACAAACTGAACGAAGCGATGCTAGAACACTGCAACTACGTGCGAAAAATGCTAGCCCGCATCAAACTCAGCCAAAACCCTCAAGTCGTGGCCGAACTATTTATCGCCTGGAGAGACCTAACGAGATAACTCGTTGGACGGTGAAAGTAGAAGTAGGAGGGTGGAGAGAAATTTGGAAAAGGAGGATAGGCGTATAAGAAAATAAACGAAACTGCGGAATCAGATGAACTATTAAAAACAAGTTATATATGACACCTCAATAGAGCTACCTTATATAAGGTGGCTCTATTTTCATATATTTTTCATTAATGCTAGTGATGTGCTATAATAGACCTAGATTTAATCTTTGGAAAAATAAATCTGCGCCGTTGTGATAGTGGCGCGGTTAAACGGCATTATTTTAGCTCGCTAAAGTGCCTTTTGGGGTGGATTTACAATCTCCGCCGTTTTTTGCATTTTAGAACCAGTAAATATCTGTTGTTTCAAAGACAGGGTTAAATTAAATAATCCCCATTAGGGGACGGAAATCTTGTTACCCAGCGTTTAAATTGTTTTGCACTTTCTAGGTTAAATTAAATAATCCCCATTAGGGGACGGAAATCCCTTTTACTTCATGGAGTACACCCCGTTCTCTTAAGTTGGTTAAATTAAATAATCCCCATTAGGGGACGGAAATACCACTACGTGTAACAACTAGCCCATTAGATAGCTTAACTTGTTAAATTAAATAATCCCCATTAGGGGACGGAAATCAATTTCAGGCGTTAGATCGTCACTGCTAGGGTTCCCTTGTAGTTAAATTAAATAATCCCCATTAGGGGACGGAAATAACTATTCAACTGATACATCGATATGCATTAAGCATAGTGATCGTTAAATTAAATAATCCCCATTAGGGGACGGAAATATAGCCGGCCCGGGATATTAGAAGAATTTGAAGAATGGAGGTTAAATTAAATAATCCCCATTAGGGGACGGAAATAAGTATGTAAATCGGTTTCCATCTTCCTCAGCTGGCTTTGTCCAGTTAAATTAAATAATCCCCATTAGGGGACGGAAATAAGAGAGTTAATAGATGAAAATAACAATATACTAGCTACCATGTTAAATTAAATAATCCCCATTAGGGGACGGAAATCTAGCGATATATTCGCCATTGATAGTAGTAGATTTCTTAGGTTAAATTAAATAATCCCCATTAGGGGACGGAAATCTGTGGCTAATCCTTCTCAGACTGTTATTGAGTCTACTGAGGGGTTAAATTAAATAATCCCCATTAGGGGACGGAAATACCAGACCTAATTTTATAATGAAGATATGCATCCATAACCAATGGTTAAATTAAATAATCCCCATTAGGGGACGGAAATCGACTAACAATCTTTTCTACCCTACCACCGATAATATATGGTAGTTAAATTAAATAATCCCCATTAGGGGACGGAAATTCATTACCTTTTGTGTCGTGGAATACTAATTTTTGGTACTCCTTGGTTAAATTAAATAATCCCCATTAGGGGACGGAAATCACTTTCGGACTCCCATACATTACAATCATCTAAACGTACTAGGTTAAATTAAATAATCCCCTGATGGGGACAGAAACTTCCTCAAAATCTGCTAGGTTTTGAGTGCCTTGCTTCTGTGACCAACATTCACCGTGTTCTACTACGTAGAGACAGAAACTTCCTCAAAATCTGCTAGGTTTTGAGGGCTATTGTAAAAGTCGTTAAATTAAATAATCCCCTAATGGGGACGAAAACACGATCAATTTAATTGTTTGGCTATTAACAAGAATAAAGTCAGGTTAAACTAAATAATCCCCTGATGGGGACGGAAACAATTCTTTAATTAGAGCATAATTAATAAAGAGTTTCATTGTTGTTAAATTAAATAATCTCCATTAGGGGACGGAAACCTAGGTCTTTTGTTTCTAACAATTTTGAGATAAATAGAGTTAAATTAAATAATCCCCATTAGGGGACGGAAACTCCGCAGCATAGGGTGATTGTTCATCAGGGAACATCGCTTTTGTTAAATTAATTGATCCTCATTAGGTGACGGAAACCTATAAGATATCCTTTTTGTGATATAATCTACGTAGAATAATAGAGTAATAGTTAAATTAAATAATCCCTTAATGGGGACGAAAACTGCATGTACTTTGCGAACTGATTCAAATATTCGTCAGATATTGTGTTAAATTAAATCATCCCTTGATGGGGACGGAAGCTTTACTTCTGGATTTTCAATATTAGTGCTAAATACCCATTGTTAAATTAAATGATCCCCTGATGGGGACGGAAACCCTGTTACAGAATCATAGACATTCTGTCTAACAATTGCTACTATGTTAAATTAAATAACCCCCTGATGGGGACGGAAACACTGATACAGGCTTTTGCATTGGATGGATTTTAGGAATGAGTTAAATTAAATAATCCCCTGGTAGGGACGGAAACGGTAATAAATAGATAGAACATTCTTCTTTGATGTCATAAATATGTTAAATTAAGTAATCCTCTGATGGGGACGGAAACTGCTAAAATAGCCATAAGCATTTCATTTTGTGTTTGCATAGCGGTTAAACTAAATAATCCCCTGATGGGGACGGAAACATCTTACCACAAACTTCAATATTCAAGTTCTTAGGTATAGTCTGGTTAAATTAAATGATCCCCTGATGGGGATGGAAACACCCATATTCAAAAAGGGTTCTTCACTTTCGAAGATTTCTGGAGTTAAATTAAATAATCCCCTGGTGGGGACGGAAACAAAAAATAGTAGGCTTGCGGGTATTTTTCCCTCATGTATTTAGGTTAAATTAAACAATCCCCTTATGGGGCCGGTTCTTATGTTAAAAACTCATATAAGTACAAAAATATAGCCAGTATATTCTTTTTAGTGAATATACTGGCTTTTTTGTATAAATCGGATGGTTTTTCTATTGGTTTTAATCAGAAATGAATATATAATGAAGTCAATAGGTTTTTTATTTCTTAAGTAGAGTTTGGAGGCGATGTGATGGGTAAATGGGATGCACTGGTAAAGGGTGCATTGCTTCATGATATCGGCAAAGTCGTGTATCGAGCTAATCAGGGAACCGATGCACATTCTAAGCGCGGCGCTGCTTTCATTGAGCCCTATTTTTCCGATATGGGCTTAAAGCAAAGTATTACTCATTGTTTGAAGTATCATCATGGAAAAGAGCTTAGTGCGGCTCAACTAAAAAGTGATGATTATGCATACATTGTGTACGAAGCGGATAATATTGCTGCTGCTGTAGACCGTCGAGATCTTGAGGAAGGTGATGAGAATACCTCTACACAGAAGTTTGATAAAGAGTTACCGCTCCAATCAATCTTTCGTGTATTTGGCGGTAAAACTAGTACTCAACCCTTACAGTATTATCTACGTGGCATTGATGTGTCTGACCATTTTAATTATCCTGAAAGTGATAAAACGATACGTGCATCGAGTGATAAATATAAGGCACTATATGATGTGTTAGTACAGAACTTTCAGCAACAACCAATAGATAAGATGTCCGTTAATGAGTTGTTGAGAATTTATGAAGACACTGTATCCTATATGCCATCTAGTACGGCAACAGATCAAGCCAATGATATCTCTTTGTATATGCACTCAAAGATAACAGCCGCTGTGGCACATAGTATGGTGCATTATTTTGAGGAACAAGGCATTACTGATTATAAAGAATACTGTTATCAGAATTCTAAAAAGTTCCGTGAAATGTCAGCGTTTCGATTAATATCTGGAGATATTTCTGGCATTCAGAATTTTATTTATACGATTCCGTCTAAAGGTGCATTGAAATCATTACGTGGTCGCTCATTCTATTTAGAAATTTTGATGGAACAAATTGTAGATGAGCTATTAGATGCATTGCAGTTAACTCGGACAAACCTTATTTACAATGGTGGCGGTCATTTTTATGTATTGGCTCCTAATACAACAAAAACTTGTACTGCTATTGAATCTATGGAAAAATCTATTAACGAATGGTTCTTAACCGTATTTGATACTAAATTGTATTTAGCACTTGGTTCCGCTACAGCAACAGCTGCCGAGTTAATTCAATCGCAACGTACATTATTCCGTAAGGTGAGCCAATCTGTTGGTGAGGCTAAGGCTAAACGATATTCTGAACGGCACCTAACAGATCTATTTAATCCAAATAGTACGTATAATACAGTTCTTCATGGTGAGCGAGAATGTTCCATTTGCCATACTTCAACAGCAATATTATCGCCTTATGGTAAGGATACAGATGCTGAGGCGTGTCCAATTTGTAATGGCTTGTATCGCTTAGGGGAACAGATTGTTGACAGTCGAGATACGGTCTTTGTATTAGCCAGCCCTAATACGAGTGATGATAGTGAAAGTATCCCTAAGGTTGAAGTATATGTTAATAATTTGAATAGTGATGCGGATAATTTGAGGTTATATCTTTATGTGGTCCCTGAAGCATCATTACAGAAGTTTGAATCTAGTCATGAGATTTTTAGAATTTACTCTAAGAATACAGCTAAAACAGGGCATAATGTATTTAATCGTATTTGGTTAGCAGATTATGTAGCACGCAAGGATAATGGTCAAGTTTATGAATTCGAAGAACTTGCCGCATCTAGTGGCTTAGGGGATGATAAAGGTATTAAGCGACTTGGTGTATTACGAGCAGACGTAGATAACCTTGGTGCTGCCTTTATCGGAGGCTTTATTTCTGAGGGCTCTGATAAATTTAAATATGGTACTTTATCACGATATGCTGACTTATCTCGTGATTTGGCAATGTTCTTTAAGGTTGCCGTTAATAAAATGGCTCAAGGTGATGTGCAAGGTTTTGGTAGATCTGTTACACCATTTACTATTTGGGCTAATAAAAAAGTTACGACTAGAAAAATTCACGTTATTTACTCCGGTGGTGACGATGTATTCCTTGTTGGTGCATGGGACGAATTGTTAGAATTAGCAATTGATATTCGTGAAAAACTGGCAGAGGTTACAGATAATAAAATTACTATGTCTGCTGGATTAGCTTTATTTTCTCCATCCTATCCAATTAGCCAAATGGCTGCAATTACAGGTTTACTTGAAAGTGTAGCTAAAGATAATGAGGGCAAAGATAGTATTGCCTTGTTTGGATTTGAAACAAATAAAAATGCGAGTGGCGAAGAACGTATATGTCGTCATGTATATAAATGGGATGTACTCATTGATAATGTAATAGAAGATAAAATTTATACACTAAATCAATTATTTGTTATCCCAGGTATTAATGAGAATCAAAAATCCAAAATGAAATTGGGTAAAGGTTTAATTTATAAGCTAATGGAGTTACTACAAGGTGTATTAAATGATAGAGCCTTAGGTAAACATATTAATGTGGCTCGTATACTCTATTTATTGGCTAGATTAGAGCCTAAGAAAGATAATCCTACCTATGAATCATATAAAAACTTTGTTACAGCTATTCATAGATGGATTCAATCAGAAGAAGATTGCAAAGCGTTATTAACAGCTTGCAACCTCATTGTTTACTATATGCGTGATACAAAGTGAGGAATAGTATATGATACAAGGTAAATTTAATTGGGATATAGATATTGTCAATAAGGCAGAAGAAACTATCGGTCGTTTAAGATATAATCCAAAATGCAGAAAAACAGATGAAGTATTTGACGTAAAGTATGCACAAGTGCGTAAAATTTTATCTAGTGTAGTGGCTATTAAAAATAAATTGGGTGTGGAACAACGTAAAAGCAAATCCTTTGATAAGCTACCTGAAAATATAGCGATGGAGGTTCGTTTTCTAAAAACTACATTCTTATATCAAGCTGGTCGAGATAAAGATAATAAATACCCAGTAAAAAACTTTATTGAAGATAGTCAATTGGTAGAGATGGTTGAATGCATTGGTACTGATGTTAAAAAATTTGATATGTTCTGTAAATATGTAGAAGCATTAGTCGCTTTTTATAAATATAGAGCTGTCAGTGTTATTGCAGCTGCTAATGAAGCATGGAACAAAAATAAACCATTTAGTAATCAAAATTACAATCAATCAAATGGAAATCGCCGATAGGAGGGGTATAACATGGAGAATAATGATAATTTAAAATCCTTACGTGGTAAATTACTAATTACAGGTACTATTAAACTAGAAACAGGTATGCATATTGGGGCTAGTAATGATTTTGCACCTATTGGCTCTGTTGATACACCATTCATTCGTGATGTAGTTACTCAAGAGCCAATTATTCCTGGTAGTTCTATTAAAGGCAAATTACGTACCCTACTAGCTAAAAGTCATTGTAACGACTATATAATGAATGATATTAAAGAGGATAAAGAAGAAATTAAACGTTTATTTGGCTCCGTAAATCCTGTAAAACCAGCTCGTTTACAGTTTTATGATTTATTTATCACAGATGAAACTCGTCAACTGTTTGCTAATATAGAGACAGATACTTATATGGGTGAAATCAAGTTTGAAAACACCATTAATCGTGTTGATGGTAGTGCTAACCCTCGTCAAATTGAACGTGTTCCAGCAGGTACTGTATTTACATTTAAAGTTGCATATAACATTGAAAATGAAGCCGAAGTTACTGAAGATATGAAGATTTTACAAGAAGGTCTTGCATTACTAGGTATCGACTATTTGGGTGGTCATGGGTCTCGTGGCTACGGTCGTGTAAATATTTCTATTGATGATGTGAAGCCAGTAGGTAATAGTGCTATTAATACGCAGGATTTATTAGATATATTAAGAAAGTAGGTTGTTATTATGAACTACTATCTATATCCATTGCGTTTTCTTACACCGGTACATTTCGGGGATACCTCAGAAGGCGGTAACTTAGAAACTATCTCCCTTACATTAGGATCTGATGCACTATTCGGTGCATGCTGTCATGAAATCAGCCATGATACAGGTTTATTACAATCTTTTATCGACTCTGTAAAAGACCAACATATTGTATTATCTAGTTTGTTTCCATACTGCATAGATAATGGCGAGTATCAATTGTATGTACCTACACCTATCATGCAAATTGATTCAAAAGAGCTGCCTATTACAAGTTTTGCAGAGACAAAACGGATAGCTACAGAGCAAAAGAAGATTAAGAAAATTGAGTATATCCGAGCATCACAGTTACAAAATTTTAGTCAGTATATAGAGGCCGATATTTCACAAAAATATATGCCTAGCTTTGGTGCAAAACAAACATCTGCACAGGTAAATATGCGTGGAGAGAAGAGTCGACCATATTATGTGGGCAGCTATCAATTTATGTCACATGCGGGACTATATCTTATTGCAGGATTTAATGACGATACAAGCCGAGCGTTATTTGAATGTATACTTGAAGTTTTAGGCCTATCTGGTATTGGTGGTAAACGAAGTGGTGGTTATGGGAAATTTGAATTAGCTGATAATCCTATTGAACTAGAGGCTCAAGGTATCTATAAAGATATTTCTGCTTTATATGCATTGATTCATAATAAGCAAGGGAACATGATGTGCATTAGTGCCTGTGTTCCAACTTGTGATGAAGTGGCGACTTTAAAACAAGGTTCCTATAAATTACAAAAGCGTGGCGGTTTTGTAGGATCTGCGGGAAGTACAACTCAAGTGAAACGTAATTCCTATTATGTTGTTAAAGAAGGCTCTGTTTGTCCAAAAGCATTAATAGGACAAATGCTTACTATTACGGGGGATACTTTACCTCATCCTGTATATCGTAATGGTATGGGCTTATGGATTGGGGTGGATTATGAGTAATCGTATAGATCATGCACAACTATTGCTCACTGTTGTGAGCCCTACCAATATTGGTGGCCCTGAAAAGTTAACGACTAAGGATTATATGTATAATTACGATGCTGGTGAAGTATATCTTCTTAATAACTACGAGTGGTTTCGCTTTTTAGCACAGCTTAATAAATTAGCTGAATTTGAAGAATATATGCAGGATGAAATGGTGAGACCAAATGGTCGGACTATGTATGATTGGGCAAAAAATACTATTGGTGCATCTCAATTAACAAAAGATACATTAGGTTCTGCTATTGGCTCAATCATGAAATCATCGATATATAATAAAGGGCGTAAAAACTCATTGAATGACATTACTCCTCAAATTCGTGGAGCAAATGGGGATGTATATATTCCAGGTAGCTCGATTAAGGGTGTTATTGATAGTGCTATTATTTCACATATGCTTCGTAGAGATACTAGATTTAGATCTACGGTACAACAAAAGCTGAAAGAAATTTTATATAAATATAGAGATTTCCAATATGATAAGAGGCGTTGTAAACGTGAATTTAGTTCTGTATTACGAGAAGTGAATAAGTTGATTGATCGTAATATACAAGTACTATTCAGGAATTCAGAAAAGAGAGTTAATGGTATTTTAGCTAGTGCTTTTCGAGGTGTTTCTGTTTCTGATGCCATGCCTATGGGTGCGATTCAAACAGAGGTACTAAAGAAAGAGGACTCTTGTATTGATGAAGATGGCACTCACGCTATTTCGGTACATCGTGAGTGCATTTTACCAAATCAGAAGTTCTCCTTTACAGTAACTCTTGATACGGCTATGACTAAAGAAATAGGGATTACTAGTATCGATCAAGTGTTAGATATTTTACAGGAAGATTTTGATGCTACTCATAAGTTATTAGCCTCTAAATTTAAGAAAGTAAGTCCATCTATTTTTAAAGCTCTAGAGCCAGCTAATGCTTATATTGGCAGTAATACAGGCTTTGTTCAAAAAACTATTATTATGGCTGCTTTCACAGATGATGAAAAAACAGGAATTGATATTATTAAAGCCATTTTAGATGTTAATTTCCAAAAGGCTGAACATGATCGTAAAGATACAGTTATGGCACCACGTGCAATCAAGTTAGTGAAGTGGAATGGCAATTATTATGAGATGGGAGGCATTCATATTGGCAGATAATATTGAGATTATGGACATAGAGTTAGGAATAGCAGCAGATCCATCTATTAAAATTGTGCAGTCCATAGGTAGCGTGCTACATGGTGTCTTAATGGAGTTAGTTGGGACAGAATACGCAGGTCAGTTGCATGAAACGGGCCTGCGTCCTTATAGCCAATATATCTATTTTGATAAAGAAAAAGGTCAATATATTTGGCGTCTTTCTGCTGTAACAGCAGAGGCTGTTGAGCGTATATTACGACTAGCACTAGATATGCCTGAAAAGATTTTTTTGAAACAAAAACGAGGGCATATTTATATTCAAGATAGAACCATTTTAGAGGAAACCTCTTATGAAGCGTTAATGGCTAAGTTTTGGAGTGGTGAAGCAGAATATGCGCAGGCTAAATTGCGGTGTGTGACTACAACAAGCTTTAAAGTAGATCAACAATATACAATCTTCCCTGAAGCCTTTCGTATCTATCGCTATTTATTGCGTCAATGGAACCAGTTCACTACGTTTGAAATGATGGACTCTGAAGATTTATTAGCTGCACTTGAATCAGCTGCTTTCATTCGCGACTATAATTTGCGAATGGGCATGTATGGTTTAGAAGGGGTTAAAATCCGTGGTTTCCGTGGAGAGATTGTTATGCAATTTAAGCGAAATTTAGTGATGCAACGCATCTTATCTCTATTGACCTACTATAGCCAATTCACAGGGCTTGGAATTAAGACCGCATTAGGTATGGGTGGCGTACAAAGTGAGGTAGTACAATGAGAATTCTTTATACCCCAGTAGGAGATACAGATCCTATTCGTGGTTGCTATGATGGAGGGATGCTTCATATCGTAAGGCATTATAACCCTGATATGGCAATCCTCGTATTGAGTAAGGATATGGAGCAAAAGGAAGCATCTGATAGCCGATTTTCTAAGGCTTTAAAACATGTGAAAGCTGATTTAGATATTAAGCTTATATACACAGGTCTTGAAGATGTACATCGTATTGATACTTTACAACCGTTTGTTGACCATTTCTATGAGATGCTTTCAGAATATCCTGATGCAGAGATATTGATTAACTTAAGCTCTGGTACACCTCAAATGAAGTTAATTATGTCTTATCTTAGCGTGGAGCATGATGCGGGACGAGGTATACAAGTCGATAGTCCTCAAGGTGGCTCTAATCGTTCTGAGCCAGCAGTTAATGATGACGAAGATATTGAAATCGTTATTGAAAATAACTTTGATGATCAAGAAGACACTGAAAATCGATGCCATGAACCTCAGATGGGATATATTAAGCGTAACAATCTTAAACAATCTCTCCATACTCTTATTAATAGCTATAAATATAAAGAGGCTATAAGTCTTTATGAGCATTATAAAAAAACATTTACCGATGAATTAGATAACGATATTTTAGCATTACTTGAACATGGAAAGTTGCGATTAGAGTTAGAATATAAATTAGCTTTAGAGAAAATCAATAGGGTAGGTGACTTATCGTTAAAATCTGTATTTACTGATTGGAAACGGATAAAATTACATGAGTTTTTAATGCTTATGGAGGTTCGTTTAAAACAGGGGCAGATTGAAGACTTTATTTTAAAAATTACTCCTTTTATGTATGAGTTAATGTTGTACTATTTTTCCACGACGTATCATGTGAAGTGGGATGAATTTGAAAAATGGACTCCTGGAGGCCCTCGTACTGATATGGTAAGTTTTAAGGAAAAACACCCACAGCTTTATTCGTCATGGTATGCACATACTAAAACACCACAATTTAATGAGATTCAACTCTCATTGAATCATATGTTACATATGTTAGAGGATCAGCCAAATGTTAATCCTTTATTGCTAAAGCAGTTAAATGATATTCGTCATATCGAAAGAAAAATACGTAATAAAATTGCTCATGAAGTTGTTGTGTTGACAGAAGTAGAAATTTGTAAGTCTGTTAGTATTAAATCTTTGCAGTCTTTTTTAGAGTTAATTCAAACTGTATTTTCAACTATAATGAAACCATCAAAACAAAATGAATTAATCTACGACACCATCAATACATATGTATTAGAACAAATTCAATAGTGTGAAAACTCATTAAACTGAATAATTTCATAGATTATCATCTTTAGACCCAAATTGATTCCTTAGCGTATTCATTTGTATAAAAGGAGGCGACTATATGTCATCCTTATATGTTACAGAAGCAGGATCGTTTATCAAGCGTGACGGTGGTCATGTTGTAGTTGGTCGTAATAATGAGGTATTGTTCGAGGTTCCTTTAGAGCGAATCGAAGATATTACTGTCTTTGATTCAGTATCTATAACAAGCTCATTGGTAACTGATTTTATTGAACGTGGAGTACCTATTACATGGCTATCTGGTTATGGCAAGTATTTTGGTACTATAATCAATACTAATACTATTGACATTAACAAACATAAGAAGCAATTTGATCTGTTAGATGATAATGCATTTAGAGTGGCTATGTCACGTAAAATTATTCGGGCAAAGGTGCGTAATCAGCTGACTATTCTTCGCCGCTACGCACGTAATTTGGAAGAGGATATCAATATAGATGTACAGATTGCAAATATTAAATCTGTACGTAGTCATATTGGTGAATGTATGCGTGTATCTGAACTCATGGGGTATGAAGGGCTGATAAGTCGTCTTTATTTTGAAGCACTCGGTAAAATTGTGCCATCTGCCTTTGCTTTTACAAAACGTACAAAACAACCGCCTCGAGATCCGTTTAATGCCATGCTCGGATTAGGTTACAGCATGCTGTTTAATGAAATCTTAGCTGGTGTTATTAATGCAGGTCTCCATCCATTCGTAGGAGTCATGCATAGCCTAGCTAAAGGTCATCCAGCCCTCGCATCTGACTTAATTGAAGAATGGCGGGCGCCAATTATAGATTCTATGGTGCTATCTATGGTGAGCCGTAATATGGTAGATTTATCCGAATTTGATAATTCTGATAAAGGTTGCTACCTGACAGCAGAGGGGCGTAAGGCATTTCTAATGGCCTATAATAAGAAAATTCGTTCTGAAAATCAATATATTGATGATCGTAAAAGCTATCGTGAATCTATCTATAAACAGTGCAAGCAATTTGCTAGTGCAATTATACACGAAGATGTAGATTTGTATACGCCATTGGAGATTCACTGATATGAAAAAGTTTATCGTCCTAGTTATCTATGATGTGGTGGAAAATAAAACGCGTAACCGTCTTGTTAAATGCCTGGAACGTTATGGCGTTCGTGTCCAAAAGTCTGCGTTTGAAGCATTGCTTAATAGGAAACAATATGATGCTATGATGCGGCGAGCTAGTAAGATGATTAATCCTATAGAGGACTCCTTACGAGTCTATGTCCTTGATGACATTATAAATATCTATACTTGGGGTATTGGAGAACGTAAGGAACAAGACTGTATCGTACTTTAAATATAAATAGTTACTCTCGATTAATACTGTTACGATGTAGAGGTGTAATTAATAATAATAGAATCATTAATATTGGTAAAAGTATTTCAAGACTTGATGTTTTATATTGATGATTCTATTATTGTATTATCTATTTTCTTATATGATATAATGGGTCTAGAATTTAACTTCTGATAAATTAAATCTGCGCCGTTGTGATAGTGGTGCGGTTTAACGGCGTTATTTTAGCTTGCTAAAGTGCCTTTTAGGATCAATTTGCAATCTCCGCCGGTTTTTGCATTTTAGAACCAGTAAATATCTGTTGTTTCAAAGACAGGGTTAAATTAAATAATCCCCATTAGGGGACGGAAACAATTTTAAATTCTTCCAAGAATTCAAAGTTCTTCTTCACAGTTAAATTAAATAATCCCCATTAGGGGACGGAAACTAGCTCCATCAGAGACTGGAAGTTCTGCCGTCAGTTGTGGCATGTTAAATTAAATAATCCCCATTAGGGGACGGAAACATACTTTCTTGCTACACCATTAACAATTCTGTCTAACTCTTGTTAAATTAAATAATCCCCATTAGGGGACGGAAACTAAGTGCTTCTGGCCAGATATGTTTAGCTTTTTCTTCTGGTTAAATTAAATAATCCCCTGATGGGGACGGAAGCTCCTCCGTGGTATAATTACCTTAGGTTTTTACCTAGCCCGCTAGTGTTAAATTAAATGATCCCCTGATGGGGACGGGAACATGTCTTTAATTTCTAAGAATGAAACATCGTAATCACCAACTGTTAAATTAAATAATCCCCCGATGGGGACGGAAACCCTACATTAATACGTGCTGCATTATTCATGCTGCGGTATGGCGTTAAATTAAATAATCCCCTAATGGGGACGGAAACTCCGCAGCATAGGGTGATTGTTCATCAGGGAACATCGCTTTTGTTAAATTAATTGATCCCCATTAGGGGACGGAAATCCAGTCGGAAGAACCAATAATGTTTTATTAAACGTTTCCCATGTTAAATTAAATGATCCCCTGATGGGGACGGAAACTCATGTCAGCTTCTACGGATTTGAATAAATTAATTAAAAGTATTAAATTAAATAATCCCTTGATGGGGACGGAAACCCCTCTGGCACCCAACGAGAGAAGTCGAGCTTTGCTTCAAGTTAAATTAAATAATCCCCCATTAGGGGACGGAAACGCGTTTGGTACTCTAAATGCTTAGGAGATGAACTCATGTTCGTTAAATTAAATAATCCCCATTAGGGGACGGAAACGATCTTGCTTTCCTGTTTTTGTGTATCGTAGTTCTGCATCTGCCAGTTAAATTAAATAATCCCCTAATGGGGACGGAAACTCAATCAATTTTTGTTGCAATGTTTTTGCTGCCATGCGATCACCTGTTAAATTAAATAATCTCCTAATGGGGACGGAAACACATGTGGTGCAGGTATTACTACCATTACACCTAGCGGACTTCTTGTTAAATTAAATAATCCCCTGATGGAGACGGAAATCTTAATTTTGGTTTACTGATATACGGTTTTACCATTTTATGGCGTTAAATTAAATAATCTCCCTATGGGTTTAGGTGCTTAGTACATAGTAAATTCATAAATTAGTGATAAAGTTAAATTACTCTTAATAAGGGACGGAAATGCTATCCCACCTTTTGTATGGGCTATATTTATTATCGTGTTGCGTTAAATTAAATAATCCTTATTAGGGGACGGAAATATGATACTCTCAACCTTTGCGGGCACCCATTCCGACTTAGAGTTAAGTTAAATAATCCTTAATGGGATTAGAAAAGCACTATCTTATTATTTCTAGATAGTGCTTTTTTCTTATTTTATATAAATATTAATTTTTTAAGGCTGCCATTTCGAATATCCAAATCCCATCATAATAATGCTCACTACAAGCATGCCGTTACCAAGGGTAATGGCGCTTTCACTTGTGGCTAGACAGGTAATAAAGGATCCGATGCCCATAATGATTGTGCCTAGTATAGCAGATAGTTTATGAATTGCCATGATAATCACCCTTTGCTTTCACTAACAACATTAGGTTTAACAATATACGTAATGAGTGCGTACAGTAGGGCACCGATTACAATTCCGTTCAGCGAAGCCAGTCCGAATGGTATGAATTTAACACAGACTAATGCGATAGCCCATGTGATCCATGGAACTAGATTCCATTTTTTGAAAGTCGCTTTGTTGTAATCGATATATTTTCCGCGATGAACTAGGTAAAAGTCCGCTAAGATAATACCGCATAGTGGCGGAACGATGATGCCTAATGTACTTAAGAATACAAAGAGGGAGTCGATTTTATATGGTTGTGTCATTGTTGCTAATGCAGAGATAGCAATGAGCGCGGCTAGCATAATATTTCGGTTCAGTTTGAAAGAGTTTGCTAGGTTCAATGATGTGGAATAGAGGTTCGCACCATTTGTGGTGAAGATATTTGTAGTCAACAATAGTAAGCTTGGGAACACGAGGCCAAAGCTTAATAGTACGTTGATTAAGTCACCATCATTCATAGCAATGCCTGCGATAGCACCGCAGCTGATCATCAAGGTATTGCCGCCTAATAAACCAATTGTGCTCGCTGTAATAACGTCTTTCTTGCTTTTACCATAGCGCATAATATCAGCGATACAGGTAGCAGTAGATAAAATCCACGTGCCGATAACGATGGTAATACCTGAAAGTAAATCGATAGGTTGTAATGGCACATAGTTAAATAATTCTTGCCAGCCACCGATTGTTTGAACCGAACGAGCCGCCGTTCCTAGGGAGAGGAATACGATGGACGGAATTGCAATGTAGCCGAATACGGCGAGGGATTTAATGCCGAGAACTGCAAAGATACCCATGATAACGGCGCTGAGCATCATAGCAATGACTTCGCCCGTATAGGAAAGATTGAATACTTGAGCAATAAAATGTCCATATAAAGCCGCTTGAATAGTGTACCAACCTAGATTGACGATAGGTACGAAGAGAGAGGCAATTCTAGATCCTTCCTGACCGAAGCTGTATCGCGTCAAAAGGGCAAAGGTGAGGCCTGTTTTATAGGCGATTACACTCACTAGACCTGCGATGATACATAAGAAAATATTCCCTAGAATCATGGCTAATAGTAATTCGTTGAAAGTCAGCCCCGCAGCTAATCCGCCACCAGCCATCATACTAGTAACAAGAAACACGAAACCAGTCCAAACGATGGTGAGAGAAAAACAGGACTTTCTTGCCTCTAATGGGACAGGCTCTCTAGAGTACTCATTATCTGTGTTTGTATCAACTGGTTCTACAAACTCTAATTTCTCCTTACTCATACATCTATACTCCTTTACGTAATAAAAAAAGCTACCATGATGTGTTTTAAAATTTATATAAGCATGGTAGTAAAGACCTATTATGTAGCGTAAATATAGTGAATTCTTCTAATAAAGGATAGATATTTAATTTGTCATAAACGAATGGTATTTGTCTTCATTAAAACATACGGGGAATGAATATTCAATATGTATATTATGCATATTGAGCAATGTTGAGAATAAGACATATTCTATATTTTAATAGTGATATAGATATTTGGTATTTTGTTAAAAGAATAAAGGCAGTACTATTATATTTCATATTAGTACTGCCTTTTGGTTTGTTTCAGTTATTGTATTAGTTAAAGTATTCTATTGTCTTGATATTATACAAATGCTTTCATAATAACCATGGAAATCAATGCATTTACAACGCTGATAGTCATAAGCATTGGCCAATATTTTTTAGGTACTTCAACTACACCTAGTAATCGGCCCATGTATTGGATTTGGGAGCCCATTAAGAGTAGAGCTGGAGCCAAAATAGTCACTTGTATCATATCAATCGTATTGTTAGAAAGCAAGTTAACTGCAACGCCGATACCAGCAGAGTAGGATAACCACGCTGTTAACAAGATTGTTACGCTTTCACCTGGAAGACCAAATAGAGCCATTGCAGGAGCAAATAGGTTACCTAAAAATGCCATGATACCTAAGATGCGTAATAGCTCGGCAAGTGTGTATGCCATCAATACGTTTGGTAATAAGTTTTGAGTGGCTAGCGTAAAGCCTTTTCGTGCACCACGAATAAATATATCAAATGGATTGTTTGTTTCTTTATTGTTGCTCATCTTTGAAATCTCCCTTGAATACTGTATTAAGTGCGATTCGACATACGGCACCACCAAAGAACTTCATAACAAATACTACGATGAGTGGAAGGATAATTGGTACTGTTAAGTACGCAAAAATAGCAGATCCAATGGCTACGTAGTTGTTAATCATGCCCGCACCGCTATACTGCCATGCCGTCATAATTGTTAATTCTTTACGGTTAACTAGATTGTTGTCATAAAGGTCTTTGGTAATCGCTGCACCTGCATCTGTACTTTGTAAGTCCGTAATCATTGCAAGGCCAGTTAATCCAGGGATACCTAAAATAGGTTTCAATAATGGAGTCATTAATTTATGGGCTGCACGGATTGCACCGTAATGTTCTAAAATCTCAAGTACACCCAATGCCAACATAACTGTTGGTGTTAAGCCCAAGGCAAAGAGGAAACCTGCGCGAGCGCTGACGCCGCCTTCCCCAATAAAGGTATTTTTTGCAGGGTTGACCATGGTACCAAATTTACCAGAAACAGTCGCAAAGTCTAATGCAGAGAGCCATTTAAAACCTTCTACATTGTTAAGTAATCCTGAGAAGAATAGGACTGCTACAGCTAATGCAATATAGCAACCGACAGTCACCTTCTTAGTAAATTGAGTATAGTTTTTCTCATTGTTAGGGTCACTCATGATTTTCAACCTCCTACATAAAACATATAGAGTTATATGATTTATAATTATATAGTAGAGATAATAAATAGTGCAAGAATATCATTTATAAAAGTTATATATATTATTAAAAGTTTTTATTTCAACTGATTTAAAAGCAGATATTTGTGTAGTATAATTAATGTGTTAGACGCTATTCTATAGAAAGAGGTGTTGGCGATGAGTGAAGTATTAAATTTCTATAATTATTTACATACAATTCCTGAAGAAGGTTTTCAAGAGTTCAAGACTTCCGTATTTTTAGCAGAAAAATTGGAAAGTTACGACTACGATGTAACACGTAATGTGGGCGGAGAAACGGGCATTATCGGTATCTATGATAGCGGTAGATCTGGTCCTGTGGTAGCGCTTCGTGCCGATATGGATGCGCTTGGTCATATTATCGATGGCAAACATGTATCTCGTCATACTTGTGGTCATGATGGACATATGTCAATGCTGTTGGCTGCGGCTCAAATTATTAAAGAAAAGCAATTAGTAAAACGTGGTAAGTTAAAGATTTTATTTCAACCCGCGGAAGAGCTAGGTTCTGGTGCGAATAGCATGATTAGGGGTGGAGCTATTGATGATGTAGAATACATCTTTGGTGCGCATGTGCGTCCATTTGAAGAAGCAGAAAATGGGCAGGCTAGCCCTGCGATTCATTATGCATCCTCTTGCCGTATGGTCATTGCTTTTCATGGCAAGCCAGCTCATGGTGCTCGCCCTCATTTAGGGATTAATGCTTTGGATGCAGCGGCTCAAGCGGTTAATGCAGTTAATGCTATCCATTTAAAACCAACTGATAATTATAGTGTTAAGGCGACTCGTTTCCTTTGTGACTCTGGCGTAACGAATGCGATTCCAGCGAAAGCGGTTGTTACATGGGATTTACGTGCACAATATAATAAAACGATGGATGAGCTTTGTGCTAAGTTTTTACCAGCTATTGAAGGGGCAGCTGCTTCTATCGGTGCGACTGTTGAGGTTTTGGATTCCTTCCGTATTCCTGCGGCTGAGTTAAATGACGAGGCAACGGCTCTATTAGCTGACTCTATATCTTCTATTCTTGGTAAAAGCAACTGCATTGATCCAATTTACACACCAGGTGGGGAAGATTTCTTCTTCTACACTGTGGAAAAGCCAAGCTTGAAAGCAGGTTTCTTTGGGCTTGGGTGTAATTTGCGTCCAGGTTTGCATCATCCTGACATGAGTTTTGATACAAGTGCCTTAGAAGATGGTGTTTCTATTTGGATCGATTTAGTAGAACGGCTATTAGGAGAATAAGTGTTTATTGCTAAACTTGGAGAAACACATGGGGTTTAATTCTGTTGTAGGGATAATACTTAAAGCTTGGCTATACTGCAATCTTTCTATAAAATTTTAGTTATATTAAAAGAGCCATTAACACAATACGGTGGATTGTGTTAATGGTTCTTTTTGGTGGTAGTGAAATTACGACTTATGCATCTTAGTTATTTTTAAATTTTTCATGAATGTGTTATTGTTATGTTTGTAATGACTTAGTTGCACTATATGTTTTTCAGAGGCATCAAAAGTGATCTAACAGATTATGTATATTGTTAAATTTATCATTAGTTTTATTAGAATATAGAAACGTATTAAATGGTAATAATCTAGTATGTTTCTTTGGATATGAATATGGTTCAATCAATAGAGCGTGGTATAGAGATACTCAAGTTATTAGAGGCAGGCCCGCTTGGTGTGACCGAGTTGGCGAATGCGACGGCGTTGCCCAAGGCCACTGTGCATCGATTGCTCAAGACATTTGAAGCTCATCATTGGGTTGAGTTTAATAGGGCCAAGAAGTATCAGTTGTCTTGGGGCATTTTGCCGATGGCAAAGTCTTTCCTTGCGTCTTTGGATGTGCGAGCTATTGCGCAGCCCTATATGGTAGCAATCCGCGATCAGTTGCAGCAGTCCGTGAATTTGTTCTTGGCGCAGGGTGATTATCGCATTTGTATCGAGCGTGTTGCGGCGGACAAGCCATTGCGTCACGACATCAAGATCGGTACGGTGTATTCTATCTTTAAAGGGGCGGCAGGCAAGATTTTTGGTGCCTATATGGCGGACTTCAAGGATACTGATATGAGTGCTGGTGAAAGCGCCCAAATTCGTCATGATGGGTATGTGGTGACTCGCGGCAATCGAGTACCTGATGCGGCATCCGTCGCAGTGCCTATCTTCTCCTTTGGTAATAAGCTTGAAGCGGTGATGACTATCTCTGGTCCTATAGGGGACTACACGGAAGAGCATGTCAAAGAGTATCTATCAGTCATGATGGAATTAGGTCAAACCATTTCCAAACAAATGGGAGCGACCTTATAAATTTATTTTTTACTTGATTTATGGAATGACGTTCCGTTATGCGGAACAAATATTAGCGTATTAATAGACTAATAATAGAAAGATAGATAAAAAATAGGTTATTAGATACAGGTTTTTTGAGGCTTGTATTTGTAGTTATATGAATTTATGTTTTTATAGTGTGTATGTTGGAGGTAGAAATGAGTCAGCTTTTACAAGAGATTGAAGCATTAAGAAAGCCCATGAAGGAGTTAAACGATTTCATTTTTGATCATCCTGAGCTCGGAAATGAAGAGTTTAAAGCTCATGAGTTGTTGACAAATTTATTAGAGAAGGAAGGGTTCATAGTAGACCGTGAGGTGAGTGGTCTTAAGACTGCGTTTAGAGCGGTATACCATGTAAACGGTGGAGGACCTAAGATCGGCTTGCTTTGTGAGTACGATGCCCTTGAAGGTTTGGGGCATGCGTGTGGTCATAATTTGCAAGGTCCATCTATTTGCACGGCGGCAATCGCTTTGAAACGCACGTTACAAGCACCTTGCACGTTAGTTGTGTACGGTACGCCTGCAGAGGAAACGGCGAGCGGCAAGCTTGTTATGGCTCGTGAAGGCGTGTTTGACGATTTAGATCTCGCTTTCATGATGCATGGCAGCGATACGACCACGGTAGACGGCAAGTCTTTGGCGCTAAATCTCGTTAATATCAAGTTCCACGGCAAGTCTGCTCACGCGGCGATTGCCCCAGAGAAGGGTATCAGCGCATTAGATGCGGTATTGTTGTTCTTTAACGGCATGGAGTACTTGCGCGAGCACGTACCGACTGAGGTTCGCATGCATGGCATTATCACTGACGGTGGCAAAGCCGCGAACATCGTACCTGATTATGCGTGTACCCAATGGTATATTCGTTCCTCTAGTCGCATTCGTCTCGACGAGGTTGTGGCTCGTGTGAAAGACGTGGCGCAAGGTGCGGCTTTACAGGTGGGCGCTACGATGGAATGGGAAGAGGTTAAGGCGTACGACAACAAAGTCAATGTACAGACCTTAAACGATAAACTTTTAAAAAATGCAGAAAAGGTAGGTGCCCCAGAGATTTCCGAGCCTCGTAAGGTGACGGGATCTACCGATTTTTCTAGTGTTACGTTTCGCGTGCCAGGTGCATGTTTACGCGTGAAATTCGTAGGCAAGGGTGTGACGAGTCATTCTCAGGAATGGCTAGACAATGGTAAAAGCCAACTCGCAGAGGATGCTATCATGTATGGCGCGAAGGGCATTGCTTTATCTGTGGAGGAAATCCTTGAAACACCGGGCTTGTTAGAAAAAATTAAAGAAGATTTCAAACACGCAAAGGAAAACTTCTAAGTATTGTGTTGTGAATGGAGGGAACATGTATGAATTTGTTAGTTTGTTTATTGGTTATAGCCATAACGGGAACACTGGTTATTAAGAAGTTTAAAGCACAAACTGTATTATTATTGGGCGGTCTCATTATGATGTTTGCCGCGTACTTGCTTGGATACACAACATCCTTTGTAGAAGCGAAGAAGGCCACAGGTGTTCTTTTTTTTGATGCTTTTGAATTTATTAATATTACTACTGCTAAAGATGCGGCGAACCTTGGCCTCATGATCATGACTTGTACTGGTTTCGCAAAGTACATGGACCACATCGGTGCTAGCTCTCGCCTCGTTGTAACCGCCATTAAACCACTCGGTAAAATGAAATCTGCATATCTAGTAATGGCGCTTACATTTATTCTAAATATGTTCATGTCCCTTGTAATTCCAAGTGCTTCTGGCCTTGCAATGCTTATGATGGTGACAATCTTCCCAATTCTTGTACGCTTAGGTGTTAGTCCTGTAGGTGCTGCAGCGGCTGTTGCTACAGGTCACTTGCTCGACATCGGTCCTGCCTCTGCCACTACATTGCTCGTATCCAAAACAGTAAACATGCCTGTTCATGAGTACTTTGTAGATTATCAGTTGAAAGTATATATTATCTGTGGTTTAATGGCTGCTATTGCTCATTTCGTATGGCAAAAATACTTGGATAAAAAGTCTGGCCATGTTCCTACGGAATATGTGGAGGCTCATAAATCTGATGACCTCGAAGTTGGTCCATTACCATATATATTCTTACCATTGTTGCCATTAATCTTTATCCTTGGCTTCAGTGAATATGGTATTCAAGGTGTTAAGATGAATGTAAACCTTGCGATGTTCCTTAGTTTGTTTATCGCTATGGGTTGTGAACTTATCCGTCATCGCGACTTCCGTAAAATGGCGGCTAGCATCCAAACCTTCTTCAAAGGTATGGGCGACCAATTTGCTAACACTGTAACATTGATCGTTGCAGGTGAAACGTTTGCTTTCGGATTAACTTCTTTGGGCATCGTAAAAGAATTCGTTGCTGCTATTCAAGGCCTTGCTATTTCTGCTGATGTAGTAGGTGTTATTGTATCTACAATTATTACAGGTTTAAGTATCGTAATGGGCTCTGGCGTTGCATCTATGTTTGCATTTGCTCCATTGGTTCCAAACTTTGCAGCTGACCTAGGTGGTAATGCGACAACAATCCTTCTCGGTATGCAAAATGCAGCGAGCGTAGGCCGCCTACTCAGCCCAATTAGTGCTGTTATGATTGCTGTAGCTGGTATTGCAAATATCTCTAGCTTCGACCTTGTAAAACGTACAAGTGTGCCTGTAATCGTTACCTTCATTACAAGTACAATTGCTATCTGGATTATTCACTAATTTGAAGTTGGTAATTTATAAATAAATAAGAAAATAGATAAAGGCTCTACCTTATTTTGAACCGCACCCCAAAAATTGTGTCCAATTTTGGGGTGCAGTTCATTGGTTTAATTCTCTAGGAGTTTTTCTTATATTTATTTATATATCCCTATTATTCGTTCCTTATTGTATCGTATATCAGTTCGCTCTATAATAGGTTTAGGATAGTTAGACGAGGTTGGACCTCTCTTCGTCATCGAAGGGAGGGATAAGCCTATGAGTGATTATGAAATAATCATGCTCTTATTACAGGTAATAACGGTTGTTATTGCCTTTGGGACATTAATAGCGCTTATTTGTTTCACAAAAGACAAATAGCCCTCCGTTGCCTAGTGTAACTAGATAACTGAAAGGCCATTTCCTAATCTTTTTTCAATTTCGAGATGCGCCTGACGTTACGACTCGTCTGACTATCTATTTATATTATAGTAAGGTTATTATATATCGTCAAATTATGATGAACACGTGTATGGCATACAGTTTGATGAGGGTATTGTAAAATGAGAAAACTCCTATTGGCTTTCACCGATAGGAGTTTTTGGTTTTATAATTGTAATTGTATAGCACTTTTAAGTCTATTATTAAGTTACAGATTATAACAAATTGATTATATTTCTTTTACATCATCAGGTATAGCCGGAGGAGCCGGTGGTTTACCCATGGCTCTTTCAATGCATACGACAGCTACAAAGACGATGAGGCTGACGATGGAACCGAAGATGATGGACATAATGCCATATGGGTTGCCCACGAATTCCCAGTATACGCCTGCGATGGAGCCGAGCACGATGGACCAAATGCCAGCGCCAGCTGTTGCATTTTTCCATGTGAGGCCTAGTAGGAATGCGGCGAATGGGCCAGCGGATCTCATTGTGAAAGCAAATACGAGCATCGGAATGATGGCTTTGCTTACGAGGGAGATTATGATAGAGATGATGCCGAGGAATAGTACGCATAGACGGCTATATCTAGTGAGCTGAGCATCAGTGAGGCTTTTACCAAAATGATGTTCCACAATATCCTTGGTAAATACCGTTGCAGCGCCTAATAGGTCGCCTGCGCCTGATGAAAGTGTGGCCGATACGACGGCGGCCATAACGAAGCCTGCCATTACTGGAGGCATAAGGTTAAGCGCTACCGTTGCCACTGCATTATTGGCTTCAATTCCGGGAAACTCAGCTAATGCTACAAGGCCTAATACGGAAGGAACAAAGGCGAATAGAGCCATGATAATACCACAAATGATGGAGCCGAGAACGGCCGTTCTTTCATTTTTCGCCGCAAAGTACCGTTGAACGGATTCTTGGCCGGTGGAGAAGGTCATGAAGTACATGATGACAAGGCCGATGATGGTTTTCCAACCCACCTTTGTGAAGCCCAGCTGTTCAGGTGGTAATTTAGCTACAACTGATTCCCAGCCACCTACATTGTGCAACACAAACGGCACCGCGAGGGAGAAGCCCCCAACGAGAACGAAGAAGTGGATAACGTCCGTCATCGTTACGCTCCACATGCCGCCGGACATGGTGTAAATTACGAGTACCGCACCGCAGATGAGGATGGCGAGCTCTGTTGAAAGTCCTGTGAGAACGCTAATAATGGTTGCAGTTGCTGTAATCTGTACGCCTGCCAGTGTAATCGTTGCCAGCATGGACAGAATGGAAGTAATGAGATGGCTAGACGCGCCGAAACGACGGCCGATGATCTCCGGTACAGTTGTTGCCATGGCACGCCGCAAGAGTGGTGCGATGAAAGCAACGAGAATAACACCAATCCCTGCAGATACGACGTACCAACCTGCAGATAAACCCCAAGAACCATACGCTTTCGCTGCTACACCTACGGTGCTCCCACCACCGATTTCTGTAGCCGCTAATGTGCCTGCCGTCATAAGAACCCCAATACGACGACCTGCGAGTAGATAGTCAGTACTATCTTTTACACGAATATGACAATACACGCCAACTAATAAATTCAGTAATAAATAGGCGCAAACAATAACCCAAATAATAGTCAGAGAATCCATATGACACCTCCAAAAATTTACACGATCTAGAGATTCATACTAAATCACCCTTACTACTTGCGGTGCATATATCAAGTATAGTTTAATTATCCATAAAAACTGGGGAAAATACAAAGAGGAGTTTTACTGCTCGTTGGAGAATATATATACATTAGGAACTAAAATATAAAATTATTAATCATAGGCACAGCCTTATTTACATAGTATACTTATGCTAATAAGACTGTGCTTATTTTATTGAGAGACAAGATTCATTTTTTGAGAGAGGTTTTTATGATTCAACGTATTTTGATGCTAGCTCTTGTGTTGCTGGCTTTCACCATGCCTACAGAGGCAATTACATTTCAGGAGCTGAAGACATCACCACAGTTTAAGTTGGTTCATCAGCATGAGTATGAGAAACCGAGTGCTATTGTTAATGATGGTGGTGGTATGTATGTGTATTTAAATACCTATTCTGTGGAGGTTCAAAAGTATGCGCCACCACAGTATACATTAAGTGCTATTTATTATGTGGTACACACGTCGCACTATCAGGCTGAGATTATGGAAAATAAGCTTACTGTTAATTATGATGCAAACTATTCATTGGCGACTTTGATTAAATCATCTAATATGATGAATCCTAGTCCATCTATGCTGGCTTTGATTGAGGCTAGTGAAAGTAAGTCGGGCTTATTTATGTCTGATTCAGATAGTGCGATTTATACACTGGATGGTGCGCTTAAGAAGAACCCATCTTCGGAAGGTACTAGGAATCTTCCGCTCAATCGCAAGAATATTATTATGTATAATTTAGCTGATGCTATGTTTATGTCTGCGTATCAGCAGCATTTTGATGATATTGTGGTACAGTGAGGTGGACGATGAAACGCATATATTTACTTTCGCTATGGTTATTAGCCTGCCTCGTATTACCGATACAAGGTCAAGCCGTATCACAAGCTGAGTTACTAAATCCGCAGCATTATCAGCATATCGACTCAACCGTTGATTCTGGCCGTGGGGATGGCAAGTATTTGGACCTTAGTTCCATTAAAGCTGTGGATGCACCCGATGATCATCGACGTGTGGAGGCGACTATTTACGTTTTAATGCCTGCATCAAATCTCATTCAAGGCATTCAACTGCAATATGATTACGACTTGGAGCGATCCTTACGTCATTTGATTACTATTCATAACAGAGGATTACAACAAGGAGCTAATACGCCGTATATCTCTATTTGGCGTGCAAAACAGGAAAATTCCGGTGTTATAGGGACCGTTAACGGTGGCATTGCTTTTAATAATGAAGGTAAAACCCGCCGTCAACGACTTCAAAAAGAACATATAGAAGCGATGATATTACCACCTCAATTTGGAATGGAACGGTATACAATAGCAAATATAATCTATCAGAAGGCCTATGGCGTAGCCTACGATGATGAGCCGTGATAGCTTATGAATAGCACTGGAATGGTTGAAACAGTGAATACAATCAGAGGAATAATTAAACTTGTTTTTGGGCTTTTATTAGTTAATTCGTATATTTATATAATATAATGCTTATTGTATCGTATATTAGTTCGTTCTATAATAGACTTAGGATAGTTGGACGAGGTTGGGCCTCTCTTCGTTTTTGAAGGGAGGGTTGCTTATGAGTGGTTATAAAATCATTATGATTATCCTTGGGATTTTATCAGTCATGATATCCTTTGGAGCACTTGTGGCGCTTATTTGTCTAGAAATAGCAAAATAGCCCTTCGTTTCTTCGGAAATTAGATAAAACGAAAAGGCCATTTCTACATATTATTAAGTTTGTGAGATGAGCCTGACGTCACTACTCGTCTGACTATCTACTTATATTATAGGGATAAAAGTATATATCGTCAAATTGAGATAAACCTTATAAATACTAAATATATACACAAAACTTATACATACTAAAATATAAAATTATTAATAATAGGCACAGTCTTATTTGCATAGTATACTTATGCTAATAAGGTTGTGCTTATTTATGTTGTAAATGTGAGAGAAAAAGAGAGGTTTTTATGTTACGTAAAAGTGTAATGATGATGATGGCATTAGCAGTTACTTTCACCATGAATGTAAGTGCTATTCAGATCGAAGTGCCAGCCGGACAACCGGCTATGCCTGGGTCAGATGCGAGCATTCCTGCCAATGCGTATGAAAATTATCGTCATGTTAATGAAGTAGCAGAGCAGAATGCTGAGTCATATAGCGAGTTTATAAAATCACAGCCTATGAATCCTAAGTCAGGGATGGATAAGCTATATCGGGAACGCCCTGGCTTGGCTAAGGCGTTGGAGTTAGCAGATTACTCTCAATCTACGGTAGTACTAATTCATGAAGGGAATAAGAATATTCGATTATCCGTGCCAAATGTTAGCTTCCGTGGAGATACTGTAGAGTCTAAGTCTGGAAAAGGGCCGTTATATGCGGTGCGAAGCCTTAGTTCATTTTTAGTGGTAGGGTCGCCACATGGTAAAGAGCTTAATAAATATGCTGAAGAAGAAGGAAAATATACATATCCAGGTTTGCACGATACATCTTGGAAACTAATGTCAAACAATGCCCGTGTAATGTATACGGAATTTACACCGAATGATTCAAAGACTACCTATGGGATTACTTATGGCGGTTGGGTTAATACGGAAGATCCGTATCAAGATAAATCACCGGAAGTTGTGATGAGTAATTATATTATTCCATCCATAGAATCCTTGTCTGGATTAGATACTTATAGTCGTGTTGAGCATTGGGGTAATTTTAGTTATCGCGTTCCTAAGACTGCAAAGCTAGTGAGTGAGACTGTAGAGAATAGTCAATATGATGTGAGAACCTATGAGGATACAGGTTCCAAGATACGTGTAGTACGTACTTCCATATTGGGTGAAAAACGAGATGGAACGGTCATCAAGAGTTCAATATTATCTTTTTTGAGAAAGTATAATGATTTAGAAACACCTACACAATATGCAGTCGTATGGAATAATGGAATCGCAGGCTCTTTGATCGATTCTTACAAGCCTAATGGAGAGTCTTATCTCCGTCATGTGGTGAAAGATTCTGTGTACTTTTACAGTTATCGTATTAATTATGATGAAAGTAAGACCTCTTATACACATAAACAATGGAGAGATATGATTGAATATGTAGGCTTTGATGATGCGGTCAAACTCAGAAAAGGTCCACAATGGAGAGAAGATGGAACCTATAAAGAGAAACTAGAAAGTGGGCCTATATTTATTCCTTGGTATATGGAGTGGGTTAAACTGTTGAATCAATAAGAATTTAGTTTTAAAGTTTTTATGGTATTAGATAGGAGAGAGCCAATGAGTAAACTCAAATACATCAAAACTATATTAGTGCTTTTGTTTAAGGCTTATCTTGTCTATCTATGGATTAACTTTGTAGAGACGTTTACTCAGCTACTCTATGACATCTATGTATTAAAAGTATATTCAGTGGAGCATTTTGGCCTGTTTTTATTCTTTCTATTTGGTAATATATGCTGTATTCTGTGGCTTGTTTTATGGTGTAAGCGATTATCTCCAGCCTTTAATAAACCAAGCATATATTATAGGGTTAAAGACTGGATACGCTCAAAAAAAGAAGAAGCACCTATCTATAAAGTCCTGTTTGTCAGTTTAGCGTTTTTGTTAAAACTATGTCTTGTGGTGTATATCTTAATTGTCGTCTCCACTGTGTTAAGCATTCCACTGGTAAACTATTAGTCTATTTCATACTTTAAATACACTAAAAAAAATGAGCTACTATTTGATTAGTAGCTCGTTTTTATTTGTCTCACAAAAACAAATAGCCCTCCGTTACTTAGTGTAACTAAATAACTGAAAGGCCATTTCTTCATGCTTTTGTGTAACTAGAGATGCGCCTGACGTTTCGACTCGTCTGACTATCTACTTATATTATAGGGATAAAGGTATATATCGTCAAATTGAGATAAACCTTATAAATGCTAAATATATATGAAACCAATATACTAAATATAAAATTATTAATCATAGGCATAGTCTTATTTGCATAGTATACTTATGCTAATAAGGTTGTGCTTATTTTGTTGTAATGTGAGAGAAAAAGAGAGGATTTTATGTTACGTAAAAGTGTAATTATGCTGGCACTAGCAACTGCTTTCACCATAAATGTAAGTGCTGTACAGATTGAAGTACCAGCTGGGCAGCCGCCTGTACCTGGGGCGGACGCGAGCATTCCTGCCAATGTCTATGAAAATTATTCCCATATTAATGAAAAGGCGATACAAGAAGCAGAGGCATTTAGTGCCAAAGTACAGAAGACCGTAGAGAAACCTAGCATTGCGATAGAAAAGGTTTTCAAAGAGAAATCTGGATTGGCTCAAGCGGTTAAGATGGGGGAATACTCACAATCTACTGTCATCTTACTTCATGAAGATAAGAAGAATATCCGTTTATCTGTACCAAATATTAGCTTGCGTGGTGACACGATTGAATCTAAATCGAGTGGCAGTCCTTTATTTGTGGTTCGTGGTTTTACAAGTATCTTAATGGTGGGGCCACCACATGGGAAAGAATTTAGTAAACGTATGCACAATGAAGGTGTCTATACATATCCGGGCTTAGAAAATGCATCTTGGAAAATTCTTAAAGCGAAGACACATGTAATGTACACAGAGTTTACGCCTAAGAACACGAATACTACCTATGGCATTACATATCTTGGAGGTGGTGATGTAAAGGAACCCTACCAAGATAAAATAGCTGAAGTGGTAATGAGTAATTATATTATTCCATCTATTGAGTCTCTATCTAGGCTAGATAAGTATAGCCATGTTAAACATTGGGACAATTTCAGATATCGTATTCCTAAAAAGGCTAAGCTAGTGAGCGAGGTTATGGAAGATAACAAATATGAGGTTCGTACTTATGAAGATGCAGGCATTAAGATCCGTGTGTTACGCTTTCAAATAGACCCTAATGTTGTTGATAAAAGTTTGGCAAAAAAACAAATTTTTGCATTTTTGAATAAATATGGTGACCTTGAGGCGCCTACACAGTATGCAACAGTTTGGAATAATGGTCTTCCAGGCTTCCTAGTTGATCGCTATAAATCTAATGGGGGATCCTATTTACGCCATTTTACAAAGGATTCTGAATATTATTATAGTTATCGCATTGACTATGATGAAAGCAAATCTTCGTATAAGCATAAACAATTGCGCGATATGGTTGAGTATGTAGATTTTGATAATGTTGAAAGTTTACGAAAGGCACCTCAATGGCGTATAAGTGATAGCCATAAAAAGAAGCTTGATGCGGATCCAATCTTTAATCCATGGTATATAGAATGGATTAAAATATTAACTCAATAAGATTATGTATAAAATAAGTGGTTTGAGTTGTTCATAAAATAGTTCAGGAGAGAAATCATGAAAAGAAAATATTTGATTATGGGGCTTGTTATAGGCCTACAATTGGTAAGTGGCTATAACTATGTGACAGAGGCAAGTTGGCTTAGTAAAACTTGGGATCGTCTAGAAACGAATGCAGCGAAGCAGTCTTATGATTGGCCGAAAGCCGAACAATATAGACATTATAGTATTGGTCAGTATGTAGGTGAGAGATTGCCACAAGAAGAACTTATGGTGCTTGGAGTTCCATTAGGTAGTACTTTTGATGCGGTGAAAGCCAGTCTAGGCCAACCAACAAAGGAAACTAGATATGGCTTATCCTATGGTGGGGTAACTTTTGGTAATACTATATTGGGAGGTATGGATAATACTGTTACGTATATATCGATTACGAATCGTGATGCGGTAACTTATAGAGGAATAGCTATGGGAGACTCTATGAGAAAAGTCTTAAAAGTTTATGGGCGCCCAGATTACATTGATTATGATGATCGTTGGTTTTATGGATTATTACAATATAGAACTGATATGATGAACGGCATACTATTTGAACACAAAGGAGATAAAGTCAGTAAGATTTTGATTTATAAATGATTATATTCTTACCATATCTATAAAAAAAGCCGAGCTTTTAATTCATAGAATTAGCTCGGCTTTTATTACTGTATTCATATATTTGTATAATATAATGCTTATTGTATCGCATATTAGTTCGCTATATAATAATCATAGGATAGTTAGACGAGGTTGGGCCTCTCTTCGTCATCGAAGGGAGGGATAAGCCTATGAGTGATTATGAAATAATCATGCTCTTATTACAGGTGATAACTGTGGTTATTGCTTTTGGAGCTTTAATAGCGCTTATTTGTCTCACAAAAGACAAATAGCCCTTCGTTATCTTAGATGATTCGATAACTGAAAGGCCATTTCTCAAGCTTTTTTGTTTTCAGAGATGAGCCTGACGGCACTACTCGTCTGACTATCTACCTATATTATAGGGATAAAGATTTATATCGTCAAATTGAGATAAACTGGAGGTTCTTATGAAACCATTTGAAACAAAGGATTATAAAGCTTTTACCATGTTTGAGAATCGTTGGGCTCTTGTTACGGCTGGAATGCTTGATGATTTTAATACATGTACGGTTAGTTGGGGTAGTATGGGCAATATATGGGGCCCTAATGGTGGCGATATATCCACTGTGACGGTGTACATCCATCCGGCGCGTTACACTCAAGAGTTTATGGCGAAATACGATACCTTTACAGTTAGTTTTTTCCCTGAAAGTTATCGCAAGGCTCTTGGTTATTTAGGTTCTCATTCTGGCCGCGACGAAAATAAGGTGGCAAATTCTGGACTAACGCCAGTTGCGGCAGGCGATGGGGTGACTTTCAAAGAAGCAGAGTTAACATTTGTATGTAAAAAGCTATATGAACACCAATTCGATGAAGCCTATTTGGCAGAAAAGGTAAAAGATTATTACGCATCTAATCCTGCTGTATATACACAAGCTGGGCATGATCGTTGGGAACCACATTATATGTACATTGGCGAAGTAGTAGAGGCTATAGAACAATAGAAATATAGAATAATAGTTGTTTAGTTAATAGCTACTTAGCAAGATAGGGCAGAATCCATAATAGATAAGTCCTATATAACATATGATTGTGTAGACGATAGATAAAATAAATACAGATAAATAAACGATAAACAAAAAAGGCAGCCCTGAACTATAGTCCCAAAAATTGGACACAATTTTTGGGAAGTATAGTTTACCTTAGGGTCTGCCTTTTTTGCTATTTTTATCAAAAGGAGAAAGTGAGACGGTATTTACTACCTGCATTTATAATAACATAGTTAATGAGTATAAAATGCCACATATTATTGGAATAAATCTATTTGATTTGAATCCTATATTTTTTAGAGCCCATGATTAAGAGCGGTCATGACTTTGATGAAAAATGAATATACAAGAGCTGACTACAGAAAATGGCTTATATAGTGACTTCTTTTGTTAATCAGTACTATAAATAGTGTAAATTGATAAAATTTTTATAAAATATAATCCCACAAGAACTACAAAATCTGATATAATATTAATATGAAAATCGATGTATGTAAGAACTAAAAATGGTGTGTATGAAGTGATTTTCTAGCCTAGAAAATCGCTATATCCTTGGTATTTAGTCGATATAATCGGAATGTTGTATATATGAAATGACTACGCAAATGCGTAGTTTTTATTATTTTTTGTTTGGTGTAGGTAGTCCCATGAGTGTAGTGAAGCCCTTATTATGGCTATTAGAACCGTATATCGTATACAAAGCCTATTTGTGGGGTGCCCGTTTCATGGCACAACCCTTCACGTGGGAAGGCGAATTAGATTGGTTTGCTTTTATGTTAACCCTATTGCTCGTCATTGATGTGGTGGCGTTGCCCTTGGTGATCTTCTATTGCCCTGGTTTGAATCCTGGGGTACGTGTTTCAGACTGGATTCGCCGTTTAGGAATGCCTATTTACACCGTCCATAATTGGCTTGATAGTAAGGTGGGTGGCGACACATCTACGCCGATTGTATGGCTCCGCAAAGCCTTGCATTCCTTACTTTTATTCATTTATTATTTAGTGCCATTTTACGTGGGTGGTCATCTCGTAATGGGCCTCGTAGTAGCGCTCATGTATGATGTCCTTGTATGGGCACATGGAGGTGTATAATGAAAAAGATTACTTGTGAATGGCCGACGACGCCTTTATATCATGAATACCACGATTATGAGTGGGGCCGACCAATTCATGATGATCAACTTCAGTTTGAACATCTTTGTCTTGAAAGTCTCCAATGTGGTCTCAGTTGGCTTACGATTTTGAATAAACGAAACATCATTCGAGCATGCTTTGATCATTTTGATATTGATGCGGTGGCTGCTTATGGTGAAAGCGACATTGAACGCATCATGCAGACGGAGGGGATGCTTAAGTATCGTCCTAAAATTGAAGCCATTATTAATAATGCTGCTGCCTTTAAACGTATTCAATCTGAATTTGGTTCGTTTTGTAACTATATTTGGGGATTTACAAATTATAAAACGATTATTTATGAAAACCATCCAGAAGGTCATTTTCCTACAAAGAATGGTTTATCTACACGGATTAGCAAAGACCTAAAGCAGCGGGGCTTTAAGTTTGTAGGTCCTGTTACGATTTATTCGCATCTACAAGCTAGTGGCCTCATCAATGATCACGGTAAAGACTGCCCTTGCTTTGAAGAGATTAATAAAACAACAGATATCGTACGGTTACCTATAGACGATGAAGCGTAAGGGCGAGAGGTATAGATTAGTTAACTATAGTTTTTGCGCATACTTGTGTTTACATAATTGAATTTGTGGTTATGTGGAATTGGGTGTACACTAAAGTCGATGAGGCGATAGCGACTCATCTCATGTCGGCCCGCTTTATATATAAACACATATACTCTCTCTCTCCTAAGCGGGTCTATCATTAGTTCTCTCTCAACGCTATAAACTATACAGAGCCTCTACCCTTATTGGGTAGAGGCTTTTTGCTGTATATTTTATGCTATATAAATTGATTTATTTCGATATGATTGCTATACTGAAGTAAATTGATATTGTTACTTTCACAATTAAAGAAGGGAAATATATGATTGGTTTGGGAACGGCCATTAACATTGGTCTCATCATAGCTGGCAGCCTATGTGGCCTCGCGTTTGGTCGCTTTATGAAAGAAAATTTAAAGCAAACGCTCATGATTGTGAGCGGTATTATCGTGCTCCTCCTCGGTATGAGCGGGGCCATGCAGTATATGCTCGTCATTGTCAATGGATCTCTACAAACAACGGGCCCTCTATTGATGATTATTAGCATGGTTATAGGTGCCGTTATTGGCGAAATTATCGACCTTAATCATTGGATTACTGTATTTGGTGATTGGGTGAAAGCTCGCACTGGCAACGCTGGGGATCCAAAGTTTACCCATGCTTTTATCACTGCATCTTTAACGTTTACCGTAGGTGCTATGGGTGTACTTGGTTCCATTCAAGATGGCCTTACTGGAAATTATCAGACATTACTTTTAAAAGGTATCCTCGACGGCATCATCGTTATGGTTATGGTATCCTCTATGGGGAAAGGGGCGCTGTTCTCCTTTATTCCAGTAGGTATTACGCAATGGCTTATTACGGCTATGGCACATATTGCGGCGCCGTTGATGACACCCAGTGCTATCGATAATTTATCCTACGTCGGATCTATTCTAATTTTCTGCGTTGGTATTGACCTCATCTGGCCTGGCAAAGTACGTATTGCAAACCTTTTGCCAGCCATCTTCGTGGCAATGGGACTTACATTTTTGCTATAACTAGTATTATAAATAATACATAGATTTTCATAAGAGACCTATATTCTCTCAACTTTTAATATGTATTTTATACATGATACGGTCGAGGATGTAGGTCTTTTTACTTTTTAAAATTAATTTAGTTGAAGTGGGAATTAATGATAGTTTTAATTCAATTATGACGATAGGGTAAATTGATTACATTCCGAAATAGGTGGCCAATAGAGTCATCTCAAGTGTAGGAATTAGATGATGTTTTATAGAATCTCTTTATTAAAATTATTTGTAGAATAATTTTAATTCTATGTATAGTTTTTCATCAAGTATATGTTATTGAATTATACCTGTTTGACAGGTATAATTGAAAGAGAGATTCTATGATTATCGGATTTAAGGATAAGGAAACAGAAAAAGTTTACTATCAAAGCTTTTCTAAACGCTTTTCTCCGTTTATACAAAGGTTAGCTCTTCGTAAATTACTATTGTTAGATAATGCTGAATCATTACAAGATTTACGCTGGCCACCAGGTAATCGCTTGGAGTTGTTGCAAGGAGATCGATTTGGTCAGTATAGTTTGCGGATTAATGGTCAATATAGACTGTGTTTTAAAGTGAAAGATAGTAGTAGTTTTTATGATGTAGAAATTGTAGATTATCATTAATAGAGAGGAAATTAATATGGAAAAGTTTATTCCTACACCTACCATTAGTGAAATATTAAAAGAAGAGTTTATGGATCCATTAGGACTATCTGCATATCGATTGGCTAAGGATATACATGTGCCTGTTTCACGGATTCAAGAAATATTGAATGGTACACGATCTATTTCAGCAGATACATCGTTGCGTTTAGCGAAATACTTTGATGTTTCGGAAGGGTATTTCTTGCGTTTACAGATGGATGTTGATTTGCGTACAGCAAAACTTAGTGAGGGGATGGATGAAGTATTATCCTCTATTGCACATTGTGCTTCATTAGAACCCGTAGATTGTCAATAAGAGATTGATAATTTTCGATGTATTTGGTACAATTATCTTATATTAGTAAGTTGTTACAACATTGAATATTGATATAAGGAGAACCTATGTTATTCGTTGAATATCCTAAATGCACAACATGCAAAAAAGCAAAGAAATTCTTAGATGATCATAACATCAAGTACACAGATCGTGACATCAAGTCCGAAAACCCTACAGCAGAGGAAATCGCTGCTTGGTATCCACAATCTGGGAAGGATTTGAAAGCATTCTTTAATACTTCTGGTATGATTTACCGTGAACAACAATTAAAGGATAAATTGCCGAACCTTAGTGAAGAAGAAAAACTAGCTTTATTAGCATCTAATGGCATGCTTGTAAAACGTCCTATTTTGGTTCTTGAAGACAAAGTACTCGTTGGATTTAAAGAAGCAGAATGGATTGAGGCGTTGAAGCTCTAATTTCATATTAGTTAACCGAAAGAACAGGTCCCTAAAAGCCTCCATAGCGAGCTAAGTCATTTTTAGGGACCTGTTCTTTCTACGTTTTAATAAAGAAATTAGAGCTCACAACTAAGACCTCTTTACGGCTAAGCCATTTTTAAAGATAGGGGTTTTCATTTATTAAAAAATTTGATTTGTATATTTCTTTTATGTTTTGTATAATAATTACACATAGAAATACCCCTATGGGTATTTTAGGCGTTAGCAATATAAGTGTTAATAGTATTATTTATAGAAGTAAAAGGTATTTCCGGATTAAGTAAGGCCGGTATATGATTTATAGAGAGGTCTATATGAAGTTGTTACAGTCTTTATCAGCGCAGGTGTCTCTGCGCACGCAGGGGGCTATTTTGGCACTCGGCTTGTTATTTATTATATTAGATGCGCTTACGGAGCCTATGAACCCAGCTATTGATTTGGCGTGGGTGACAGTCATCATTTGTGGCTTGCCATTGCTCATCAACAGCGTGCAAAGTATTTGGGATCATTTAGAGATTCATGCTAATTTTCTCATCGTGATAGCCATGGTGGCGCTCATTGCCATTGGAGATTACCATACGGCGGCTTATGTGGGCCTCATCGTACATGGTGGCTTCTTCTTAGAGCAGCTTATCACGGGCGACGTGCACTATACATTGGATGATGACATGTTGCCGACCATGCCTACACAGCTTGTTGCATTACGTCAGGGCATCAACAATTATTCATCTGTTATCGTTGTGGCTGTCATGTTACTTTCCATGGGTTCCTATGCATTGACACAGAACTTTATGCATACCATTACATTGCTAGTTATCCTTTGTCCGTGCTCGTTGGAGCTCGTTCTTGTGGCACTCATGATGGGATCACTTGTAGATGAAAATTCTCCGACGGCGGGGCTTTCAAAAGAGGCGAAACAATGCCATTTGGGGCTACTCATCGTGTCCATAATGTTCCACGTTGCCATCATTGGTGCTGGTGTGTTAGGATCTATCAATCCTGTAACAGCCGCAGCATTGCACGGCTTGGCGCGACTCGCTCTCGTGTATAATTTGAAAGTATTAAACGGCTCTTTGTGCATCGCATAAATAATTAAACTCCCCTAGTAATCATAGGTATTACTAGGGGAGTTTTGTATATACAACAGTGGGTTGCACATTTTGTATTTTACATATGGTACGTAATCTATTTATATAGTACGTATTCTATTGTTGTCCTTTATCTCCGAGGGTGAGGAGTAGGAATACGATGGATAGGATACATGCACCAACGAGGGCAATGAAACCACCATCCCAACCGTAGAGGTCAACCATGAGACCCATGAAAGCACCAGCACCAGCGGAACCGATGAGGTAACCAAGAAGGCCTGTAAGACCGGTAGCGCCACCTGTTGCTACGCGTGGTACCATGTCTGCAGCTTGAAGGCCAATCATCATAACAGGACCGTAGATGAGGAAGCCGATAGCAATGAGTGCTAAGTTATCGATGAGGATATTACCGGCAGGGTTAAACCAGTATACGAGGATTGCCAAGATAACGAATAACATAAAGCAAATCGTAGCTGGAGCGCGACGGCCGCGGAATACGCGGTCACTTAAGTAACCACTTACAAGCATGCCTGGAATACCAGCCCATTCGTATAAGAAGTAAGCCCAACGGGAACCTTCTTTTGTGAAGCCTTTCACAGCGGTTAAATAGGTCGGTGCCCAGCTAACTACGCCGTAACGGATGAAGTATACAAAGATATTCGCAATCGCAAGATACCATAAGTATTTATTATGCAAAATATATTTGTAGAAGATTTCTTTGAAAGTACTTTTTTCTTCATTTTCTGTATGTGTATGAACGACTTCGTGTTTGTATTCTTCGATAGGCGGTAAGCCACAGGATTGAGGCGTATCTTTCAACAATACAAAGGTAATAATCGCTAACACGATAGAAATAAGGGCAGGGAAGAAGAAGATACTATGCCATGTACCGAATAGGTAGATACCAAGCGTAGCAAGAGGAGCGATAATGCCGCCACCTAGGTTGTGGGAAACGTTCCACCAAGACCACCAAGCACCGCGTTCGGAACGGGAGAACCAAGTTACCATGTTTTTTGCATATGGAGGGTAGCCCATACCTTGGAACCAACCGTTTAATAAGGCAAGAACGCACATGATAGGAATACTGCTCATAACACCTGGTAAGGTGCCGAATAATAACATAACTAAAGCACTCAGCAATAGACCTACTGTGGAGAAATATTTGGGGTTAGAGCGGTCAGACGCATTACCCATAACAAATTTACTTACGCCGTAAGCTACGGATAAGATGGTCATAACTATACCGAGATCCGCTTTAGTGTAGCCGTACTCAGCAATCATGTACGGAACAGCCAAACTAAAGTTTTGGCGGATCAAATAGAATGTAGCATAACCAATAAATGTACCTGCAAAGACTTCGCGTCGAAGACGTTTGTAGGTGGAATCGATTTGCGCCTCTGGTAAACGTTCAATATGAGGAGCAGGAGAGAAAATCGACATCGTTACACATCCTTTCTACAACATGTCATTTGTAATAATACCATGTAGGGTATGTAGTCGACTATACTTAATTTTTTATTATAATAAATAGTTATTGGAAAATTGAATTATGGATAGCATTTATCGGGGTGAAATAGTATTGAATAGGTTGAAAATCATCAAAATATTTTCTATGTAAAAATTATTAGATTTGCAAATACATATATGAATAACTGCTCATGCATTTGTGTAATATGATCATGCGTGAATAATATAATCTCAATAGGTCCAGTATTTACCTGTGTTTCTGCTTATATATGAAAATTCGTACATATTTTATTGTTGACACAAATATACCCATATGGGTATAACATAATCATAAGGTATACCCCTATGGGTATATAAACAATAAAAATGGTAAACAGAACGATAAATAACATGTTTGCCCTTAAGGTGTTATATACATGGACGCATGTATATAGACCACAATCAATGTGTACATATCATTATATATAAGCTTTCACAGGAGGTACGTATGGAACGGTGGAGCAAAATAGCAGAATGGTTTGATTTGAATCGTGAAAAGATTACATTAGTAGCCGGCGGTATCGGCGTAGTATTTAGTTTATTAGGTGTTCGTTTAGGTTTGCCTTTCGACTGGGCTTGGTTCACAATAGTATTGTGTGGCCTTCCTATCGTGTGGGGCGCCCTTGTTCACAACGGCGGTAGCCTCCTCGTAGTTGCAAACTCTGCACTATTGTTGCGCTGGGCTTACAAATCTAACCACGCAGGAGAAGACGATGATTCCGTCCTCGTGAAAGCAGCTCGTAAACGCCTGTTTGAGGCTTAATATTAGTTTATTATACATATAAGTATGGAGTGTGCATCGATTTGATTACTAAATCGGTGAGCGTTAAAAAATAATATAGTCAATAAAAAGTGCTATCTATTCCTAACGAAACTCAAATAGAGTTGTAGGATAGATAGCACTTTTGTTTTACTTATAGTATGAAATCGATGGTTTCTAGTGTTGATTAATCAATATATGTTACAGGATAGCCTTTTGCTTCGATTTCACGACGGTTAAGACCATTTGGTAGATCTGGGTAGCCGATAGCGAGGCTAGCGTAGACTTTTTCGTCTTCGCTAAGACCTAGTTCGCGCATTTTGGCTTGAATACGTTCGTTATCTTGGAGGTGTCGAATTTGATTAACCCAGCAACTGCCAAGGTCGAGTTCATTGCAAGCAAGCATCATATTTTGCATAGCACAAGATACATCAGCAAAGTTATTAGCATAGTTTGCTTTACTAGCTAATACGATGAGTACAGGTGCATTATAGTGGAATATAAATTTGCCTTCGGCGGACATCTTAATGATATTCACTATGTAAGGTAAAGTATTTTCTGTAATCGGCATTTTGCCGTATTCTTCTTGAATGAGTGTTACTAGTTCTTGAAGCACATCTTGGTTCGTAATGACCATGAAATGTGTTAATTGCGTATTACCGCCAGATGGAGCACGACGCCCAGCGTCGAGGACTTGATCGATAAGTTCTCGAGATACTTGATCTGCTTTAAATTTACGCGTACTATGACGAGTTTTGATGCACTCTAAGGTGTTCATATAGGCCTCCTATTATAAGTTAGCTTTGATATAGAATTTCTTTTATTATACTACAAGGAAGGACCTAGTAGAGGGGCGTATTTTTACTAAGTCATTTATTAGGAGACGGTCCTGCAACGAAAAAAGATTTCATTGAAAACAGAAGTTATAACTTTCTAATTTAATATTAAAATAATTTATAAATAAAGTAACAATTTTATGGTATGATTTTTACCCATAAATTCTATAGAATTGCCTAATTCTTAACGAATAAGAAAATAAATATTAATTAATTGACAAATTTAAAAATATCTGTTCAAAGTAGGCTTTTTGCGTTGACTGTTTACCGTAAAATTGTGTACAATTAATTAGTAGATAATTGTGTGCATATGGAGGTAGAATATGGCAGAAATTGGTGTACTCGAAGGGTACAAACATAAAGAAGATGTTCCTGATTCAGAATATTTAAGATTGGAAAATCAATTGAGCTTTCCACTTTATGTAGTGGCGAAGGAAATTGTTAATGCATATCGTAATCACTTAGATCCTTTAAATTTGACATATACTCAATACATCGTAATGATGGCATTGTGGCAATATGGTGATTTATCCGTTAAGGAATTGGGCCAAGTATTGCGCCTTGATTCCGGTACATTAACACCGCTTTTAAAGAAATTAGAAGCCAAAGCATTCTTGAAACGCAAACGCAGTCGTCAAGATGAACGCGTAGTTATGGTAACTCTTACCGATACGGGTAAAGCATTACGTGATGTAGCTGTTCATATACCACGCCGCTTGGCTGAAGCGTCAGGCCCTATTTTTGACGTAGAAGAAACACGTCAATTGCGTATGTTGCTCAATAAATTACTAGAAGCAATCGATAACGCAAACGCAAAAACAGCAGAGAACATGAAGGGCTAATTTGATACAACCTCATATGCATATATTCTGTAACCTTGGAAATCTAAAAATTTTATTAAAAATGTGATATACTATACCTATAGCGTATTGTATTCAAGTCATGTGAGAGTATGACTGATTCGTGATTTGCCCTCGTGGCACAAAGGAGAGCATTATGAATAAAAATTTATTAGGTGCATTTGTATTAGCCGGTACATTATTAGTAGGTGGTGTTGCAAACGCAGCAAACTGGAATGGGTTAGCTAACTACCCAGAGGTTCCAAATAGTGCAAATGGTACAGAAACGTATTTCTTTGATAAAGCATCTGAGTTTAAAGGTATCGATAGCAGCCGTAACCATGTATTTGGCGTTAATGTAATTAATATGCATAATAACCAATACGGGGAAGCTACATTATTCAAATATCTTGTTCATCCAAGCTTACATACTGTATATCGTTACGCTCCAGATGGTCAAGTTTACCAAATTCAACCTGGAACAAATGAGTTCAATATGTTCATGGCTGCTTGGAAAGAAGTATACGGCACAACTTTCGAATTCCCAGCGTTATAATTTGATGGCCCGTATCGTAATAATTACATAACTATTGCTGGTGAAAGCTCCTTTTGGGCTTTCACCAGTGTTGTTTATGGAGGTTTTTTATGTCTAAATCTGAATTTGCTCAAGCCTACACGGAGCGTATGTTCCCTGATATTGCAGCCCCAGCAGGTTATATTGATCCAGAGTTTGAAGTATTGTTTGATAATTTTGCCTTTGATGAAGTCATCACCGAAGAAGGCCGTAATGTACCTGCAAAGGATCGCTTCTTAGCCATTCTTGCAATATTAGTAGGCGCCTCTGCTGTTGATGAATATGCATTAATGCTACCGGCAGCATTAAATTTTGGTCTTATTCCTGATGAAGTAGTAGAGCTCATTTATCAAGCGGTGCCCTATCTTGGCATCGGTCGAGTACGCCCATTCTTTAAGGTGACCAATAAGATTTTTGACTATCGAGGAGAAGCTATTGTTGATCCATCTCGTAGCACGATTACTGGCGAGTCTCGTCTTGAAAAAGGCGTAGAAAAACAAGTGGAAATCTTTGGCGAGTCTATGCGTAATTCTTACCAAGAAGGGCCAGAAGATATTCGTCATATCAATAAATGGCTTGCCAATATGTTCGGCGATTACTATACACGTAAAGGCCTTAGCGTGGCTCATCGTGAAATGATTACCTTTTGCTTCCTTGCGGCTCAAGGTGGCTGTGAAGCTCAACTCAAGGCCCATATAGAAGGTAATTTGAACGTAGGGAACAGTAAACAATATTTGATTAACATCGCATCCCAATGCGTGCCGTATATCGGCTATCCTCGCACCTTGAATGCCCTTCGTTGCATTCAAGAAGGCTACACCGCATGGGAAGCTAAACAATAAAGGAGTTCTATGTTTGATTTAAATCCGGTTCAGATATTAGCAAGTATTCCTGCTATTATGATCGTTTTTTCTATCTTTGGATATGCAGAGGCGAAGGTAGCAACTTGGTTTGGTGATCCAACGCCGCGTCTGGCGGGACGCCTCACATTGTCACCAATGGCGCACCTTGATCTAATTGGTACCATCTGTATTATTCTTGTTGGCTTCGGTTGGGCAAAACCTATGTCAATTAATCCATCTTACTTTAAAGATCCACGACGTGATATAAGCTTGCTTGCCTTTGCAGGTCCTGTGGCAGGTCTTATAGCAGGCTTCATATTCACCTTTATATATATGCTTCTTGGAAAATTAGGCCTCATGGAGTCTCAAGGTCTTGCCATGGTTATGCAATATATTATTTTATATAGTATTGGCTTATCAATCTTCTGTTTGATTCCGTTCCCACCATTGCCTGGATTTAATATCATCTTGCCGTGGTTGCCTACAGAGTGGCAGATGAGATATTACCAATTAGGGATGCTTAATTTACTATTCTTTATCATCCTTATTAACACACCCATTATTTCTATGGTTATTCGTCCATTACAACAAACGATATTTAAAATCTACTTTGCCATTATTGAGCTCATACTATAATTATATTTTGTGAAAGTCTCTACCATAAAGGAATATCTTTATGGTAGATTTTTTTAGCTAGATTTAGTTTATCTGTATATTTAGCTTATCTATATATTTAGCCTATCCGTATATTTTATGTATTTGTACATTCTACTGTTTTTTATAGTAGCAGATTAACTTTTGATTGTTCTTTAGATTTTATATTAAAAACTATCGATATAGTTCCTCGATTGTGTTATAATAAGTACGGAAATCGTAAATTTTCGATATAGCAATATTATAGTGTTTTATTAGATACTATTGATATAGTAAATCAATATACTAAATCGATATACTAAATTGATACTGTATATAGATATTCAAGTGAATAGAAGAGGAATTACATATGAATTTTGAAGAAAATCAAGTGCCAGAGGCGATTCTGGACAAGCTTACAAAGGTGTGTACTTGCCGTAGTATTACGCGCAAAACGATTAAAGAAGCTATTTTAAATGGTGCTCGTACATTTCCACAAGTAAAAGAAGTAACTCGTGCTGGTACGGGCGCTTGCGGTGGTAAAGGCTGTGGGCCTCGCATCGTAAAACTCTTAGCTGAAATGAAAGAACAAGGCAAAATTTAAATTAAAAAATCCAAACTATGAAATGTAAATTACGAAATTTCAAATTACAAAGTCAAAGCTAAGAACTGTAAGCAATATAATATAAATTTAAAAGTTGAATCTATAAGCTGTAAATAGTAAACTTCAAAGATTAGATTAAATACATAAAGATTGTTGCTTAATCCCGCTATCGGACGTATCCGCAGGGGTTGGGTAACAATCTTTTTGTGTTGTTGGGGTGGTCTTTATTTTTTGATATACTATACATAATACTTTTTAGAGATTTTGGAGGTATATATGTTTCGACGTTTCGTGGCAACTACGATGATTGGCGCCTTAGCGCTTACAACGGGTTGTGGTTTACATAATCCATTTACTTCAAAGGCAGAGCCTGTGACCTATGAGTCCGTAGTACAAAGCGAGCTTTCACCAGAGCAAAAGGTGGACAAGTTAGTGGCGAATATGTCCGATGCAGACAAGGTGGGCCAATTGTTGATGATTGGCATTCACGGCAAGACGTTGAACGATGACGCAAAGTTTATGCTCAACGAGTATCGTGTGGGCGGCATTATTTTGTTTGATCGCAATATGGAGTCCAAGGATCAAGTTAAAACGCTCATTGCAGACATTAATAAGGCTGGTAAAAGTGCGGGTTTAACTCCATTGTTCCTCGGCATTGACCAAGAGGGTGGTGCGGTAGCGCGCATGGATGATCAGCTCATCAAGGTTCCTCCTGCTGAGGAGCTAGGTAAGGCACCTATTGAACAGGCTGCATCCTTGGCAAAACAGTCTGGTGCGGAACTAAAAGATTTGGGCTTTAACATTAACTTTGCTCCTGTGGTGGACTTGGGATTAACCTATGGTCGTTCTTATAGTACGAACCCTGATGAGGTTGTGCGCTATGCAGGTGCCGTTGGTAAGGCTTACGATGAAGCGGGCTTGTGGTATTCCTATAAACACTTTCCCGGCATTGGCAAGACTGACGTAGACTTGCACGCGGACACAAGCATTGTTCCTGTATCTAAAGAAGCATTGCTTTCAGAGGACACAAAGGTATTCGTAGACCTCATTAAACAGTCTAAACCGAATACCTATACAATCATGGTGTCTCATGCGATGTACCCACAAATCGATCCAGACCATCCGGCTAGTTTATCGAAGGCGATTATTACTGATTGGTTACGCAAGGATATGGGTTACAATGGCGTCGTCGTAACAGATGATATGGACATGGGGGCCCTCGCGAAACACTATACCTTTGGTGATATGGCTGTGCAATCCATTTTCGCAGGTAGCGACATCTTGCTTGTGTGCCACGAATACGAACACATGCAAGAGGCTTACAATGGCCTTATGAAAGCCGTGAAAGACGGTCGCATCTCAAAAGAACGACTCGATGAATCGGTGAAACGGATTTTGCTTATGAAAATTAGTAAAATTTCTTAGAATATTTAATTGTATTGGCAGGAATTAACTAAACATATCACGAATATAGAAAGTGGAAGTACTATTCATTGAAATCGTATCTGAGTTGACACTCAAGGGAGAAAAACTTTAGAATCATTACAATAGAAAAATATATAGTGTATACATAACGAGCTATCAAGGAGTTTATTAAACCGATAGAGAATTAATAGGTAAAGTGATTCTCTATCGGTTTGTTTTTCGTTAGGAGTGAGGTATATGGCTCGGAGAATAATGTTGAACGGTACGTCTTATTTTGGGCAAGGCGCGATTCAGGAGATTGTAAACGAAATTAAGAATCGCCATTTTAAAAAGGTTCTCGTTACGTCTACACCTGATTTATTCGAGTTTAAGGTAGCTACAAAGGTAACAGATTTACTTGATGCGGCAGGCATTGCTTACGAAGTGTATGATAATATTAAGCCAAATCCAACCATTGAAAACGTAACATCTGGTGTGGCTGCTTGTAAGGCGGCAGGCGCTGAAGCTATCGTTGCTGTAGGCGGTGGCAGTGCTATCGATACAAGTAAGGCTATTGCTACGATTATGACGAACCCTGAATTTGGCGATGTACGCAGTCTTGAAGGCTTAGCACCTACTAAACATCCATGCTTACCGATTATCGCTGTGTCTACTACATCTGGTACGGCTGCAGAGGTTACTATTAACTACGTTATTACAGATGTTGAAAAGAATCGCAAATTCGTTTGTGTTGATCCTCATGACATCCCAATCGTAGCTATCGTAGACCCTGACATGTCCGCATCGATGCCAACAGGTCTTTGCGCTGCCACAGGTATGGATGCCCTCGTACACGCCGTAGAAGGTTATATCACAAAAGGGGCGTGGGAACTAACGGATATGCTTCATTTGAAAGCTATCGAAATTATCGGCCGCTCCTTGCGTAGCGCCGTGGCTGGTGATTATGCAGGCCGTGAAGCCATGTCCTTAGGTCAATACATTGCGGGCATGGGCTTCTCCAACGTAGGCCTTGGCATCGTTCACTCTATGGCGCATCCATTGAGTGCCGTGTACGATATTCCTCATGGTAAGGCTTGTGCCATGCTGTTAACAGCGGTATTGAAATTCAATGCCCCTGCTACAGGTGAAAAATATCGTGAAATCGCTCGTGTTATGGGCGTTCCTGATGTAGATAGCATGGATCAAGAAACCTATCGTCAAGCAGCAATCGATGTAATCCAAAAATTAGCTGATGACGTAGGTATTCCTAAATCTCTTAGCGAAGCAGGTGTAAAACGGGAAGATATTCCATTCCTCGCTGAATCTGCTTTCAATGACGCATGTACACCTGGCAACCCACGAGATGCATCCTTAGAAGAAATCATCGCTATCTATGAATCCATATTCTAATTAGTGTCTTTACATATTTCAAATGCCTCCGAATATGTAAAGTAAATATATTTACACACTTACTTAACAAAACTAGCCATCTCTTTTTAGAGGTGGCTAGCTTTGTGTTTAAAGTGCTATCTATTGTTTTGTGATTCGGACCTTTGACCTCGTGTTCAGTAAGAAAGCTATTTTTATACATGATCCTTTCTTGAAAATGGTGGTTTACATAAGTATACTAATGATATGAATAGATAGTTTGACTGAGCGCTGAGCGATTTTTGTAGATGGTATTCAATGACTAGGTGCTTAGTTCAACCCGTTAAATCACTGAGATGCTTACATATGATGTTTAGATAGGTGTTAGATAGTAATGCTAAGGAGAGTCTTATGAAGCTATGGAAATTTAATAAGCGTAGTTCTACCTTGGCAGATATGTCCATGAATCGCGTACTTTTAACGGAGCTCATTGCAAAGGGGGCCCTTGTTGGGGTAATTGCAGGCTTTTTTGGGGCATCATACCGTTATTTGATACTTGAATCAGAGCATATTAGGTGGCGTCTGATGGATGGTATTACTATGGAATGGGCCATAGGTTGGCTTGTGGCCATGGTCATTTTTGCGTTTATCGTAGATCGATTGCTCGTGTGGGCCCCATTGTCCGGTGGTTCAGGGATTCCTCAAATAGAAGGGGAGATGTTAGGCCTCTTTGATATGAAGCCCTATCGGACACTAGTATCTAAAATGATTGGTGGCGTACTGACCGGCTTTGCAGGATTTTCCGTAGGTCGTGAAGGCCCAGCCGTACAGATTGGCGGCTCTGCTGGGAAGATCGTATCTTACTGGATGAATTCGGGGCTACGAGAACAGCGTATTTTGACATCTGCAGGTGCAGGGGCAGGCTTAACAGCCGCCTTTAGTGCGCCCGTATCGGGGGCGATGTTCGTCTTTGAAGAGGTACATAAAAGCTTTTATCCGTATCTCGTTGTGCCCACCTTTGTGGCAACCTTGATTTCTAACTATATTACGGTTAGTATCTTTGGTCTTACACCAGCACTGGGCTTTACAGTGACCTCAGGGGTTCCTCTTGAATATTTTCCAATACTGCTCATGGTGGGTGTTATCATGGGGCTATGTGGCGTGTTATTTTGCCGTATGATTTTTGCTTTCAAGAGGTTCTTTGATTGGCTCAAATGTTCTCGATTCTTGAAATTGGCCCTTACCTTCGTGGCGGTGGCGGCCATTGGCTTTGATTCGCAGCTCCTCTTGGGCGGAGGCAATGACCTCGTGGGTCAGCTTGCCTTTCAATCTCACGGTGTATTGCTCTTGGCAGGCATTGTGCTAGGCAAGATTTTGCTCACCACCTTTTGCTATGGCAGTGGTGCTCAAGGCGGTATATTTTTGCCTATGCTTGTTATAGGGGCCTCTGCAGGTGCTTTTTGTGAAAGCTTACTTTCAACATTAGGACTCATTTCTCCTGATTTTGTACCGCAATTTGTTATCTGTGCTATGGGTGGCATGCTAGCAGCCGCTATGCGGACGCCTATTTTGGCGATTTTGCTGGTTCTTGAAATGACGAATAGTTTCTCTAATATTTATGCCATCGGGATTGTTACGCTCGTAGCATACCTTGTGGCGGAGCTTTTAAAAGAACCACCGATTTACGATTCTTTATTACAAGCCATGAGTGGTCAAAATAATCTAGAATCTGTACAAACATTCTTCCAAACTAAGGTGCCTGTAGTGGCAAACTATACAGATGTACAACTACAAGACTTGGCATTACCAGATGGTACACTCATCGTAAGCATTCGGCGTAACGGTACCTACATTGTGCCACTAGGAGACGTGAAACTCGAACCGGGGGATGAATTACAAGTCTCTTGTGAACGTGGCCGATTGAAGGCGGCTAAGGAATTCTTCCAATCAAATTAGCTATTTTATGTAAAGCTAATCGTTGATTCGTGGTATATATTAGGAGTAGTTTATGAAAATTGTGAAAGCTACTGAGTCAGATATATTGGATCTGTACCGTTTACAACTACTTTCTTTTGAAAGCGAAGCGGAAATGATTGGTAGTCGAATGGTTCCTGCATTGATGGAGTCGGAAGAGGATTATAACGATGCTTTCAACCAGTGGCATACCTATAAAATGGTAGATGATACGGGAAGAGTAATCGGAGGCATTCGCTATCAATATGACGATGGAGTGGTAGAGGTCGGTCGCTTGATGGTGCATCCAGACTATCGGCAACAAGGGTTGGCTCGGAAATTATTAGCCTTTGTAGATGAACAATGCAGCCAAGATCGGCGCGTATTATATACATGTACGAAAAGCTGGATCAATATAAAGTTATATACAAAAATGGGGTATAAAGCCGTTAGAGAAATACAGGATGACACGGGATTATCCTTTGTATATATGGAGAAACAATAATTCAAACGGCATGGGAGGTTTTAATGTGCTTGATAATATAGTGGTATTCTATATATTCTTTACTATAGTTGGCTTTTTAGCGGCTATGCTGGGCACCATCATCGGTGCCGGTGGGGGTCTCGTATTCGTGCCTCTCTTTATGTATTGGTTCCCTGAGTGGTCTCCATCCATGATTGTAGGGACGTCACTTTTTTCTGTTATGTGTAATGCTATTTCTGGATCTATAGCGTATCTGAAACAAAAAAAGGTATACATTAACGCTGCTATTGTCTTTAGTTTAGCTACCTTTCCAGGCGCCATTTTAGGGGCCCAAATGTCTGGATGGTTCTCCGGTAAAGGATTTATGTTTGCCTTTGGATGCTTTATGCTGTGTGCATCTGTATTGATTGGTTTTAAAAATTTTAGAAAAGGGGAGCGAAAGGAAGAGTCTCTGACTCTTGAGCAGTTGAGCTATAGCAAACCTATCGGTATTAGCATTAGTTTCTTTGTAGGTTTCATCTCCAGTATCTTTGGTATCGGTGGAGGACTTATTCATGTGCCGGCTTTAATTTATCTCATGGGATTTCCTACCCATATGGCAACAGCTACAAGTCAATCTATTCTCGCCGTATCAACAACGGTGGGGGTTATTACACATTTAATTGAAAGTCACATCGTATTTAGCATTGCTATCCCTACTAGTATTGGCGCTATCTTTGGCGCTCAAGCGGGGGCCCGTATTGCAAAACGTCTCAAAGCAAAAGCTATCCTCGCTCTCATGAGCGTAGCTGTCTTTGCATTGGCGGTACGCCTCATTCTTAAATCTGGTATCTTGGGATGATATAATTTAATATAAGCCCTCTAATGGTGATTCGTAAGCATGTTACCATTAGAGGGCTTTCTGTATTTTCAGCATTTTATAAAAGGGTATAACTAAAAGTCATAGAGAACTATAAATGAGAATGAAAAATTTAAAATATATAAATCATACTATTTTTATGCATAATGTTAGTAATGTATTTACTATAGAATTATAGGTAGTACGAATCGTTATTTAGAGAGGTTTTAGTAGATAATTACTGACTATATCTATACATGCTTAATAAATAAGGATTCTCGATTGCACATGAGGAAAAATGGGTACATGATAATGCTAATGAGATGTACTTTCAACTGAGGGAATAAAAGGGTAATGCATATCGATTTTTGTTAGAAGAGATATAAATTATGCATAATTATAGTGAGGAGAATGAGAACGGCGTATACTAAAAGTAATAGATTCCTTAAGAAAGGATAGGAGGAAATACAAGTGAGTACACTTATTAGAGATTATGAACGTTTTGCCAAAGAGGCAAATGAGATTTGTAAAGGTCGCGTATATACCGATCATTTACGTCGTTATGCATATGGCGTTGATGCGTCTTGCTATAGCTATTTACCAAAGGTTGTTGTAAAGGCAGAGGATGAACGGGAAGTAAGACGGCTCATTCGTTTATGCCAACAATGTGGTACACCATTTACATTCCGTGCGGCCGGCTCCTCCTTGTCTGGTCAATGCTCCAGTGAAGATGTACTCATCGTATGTAATGATGGCTTCAAGAAGATGGAAGTTATCGATGATGGCAAGGCTTTAAAATGCGAATGTGGTGTTATCGGTTCCGATGCGAATGATTTATTGAAACCGTACAATCGTAAAATCGGTCCAGATCCTGCAACGCTTGCCACTGCATTAGTAGGCGGTATTTTGAATAATAACTCCTCTGGTATGTGCTGTGGTACGGCGCAAAACTCTTATAAAACAATTCGGTCTATTCGCGTTGTATTACTAGATGGCTCCATCCTTGATACGTCTGACCAAAAGAGCATTGATCAATTCCTTAAAGAAAAACCTCAAATGGTAGAGGATATCTTGCAATTGCGCAAGGATATTTTGGCCGATGAAGAACTGACACACTTGATTCATCACAAGTACAAAATCAAAAATACCACAGGCTACGGCTTGAACTCCCTTGTTGATTTTGAAGATATTATCGATATCATCAACCACTTGTTTATCGGCTCCGAAGGTACATTGGGTTTCGTATCTGAAATCGTGTACAACACTGTTGAAGACGTACCTTACAAAGGTTGCGGTCTCATGTTCTTTAAAACATTGAACGATGCATCTCTTGCGGTTGTAGCATTGGCTAATATGGGTCGCGATAAGGTTGTAGCTGCTGAAATGATGGACTATCAATCCCTTAAGGCCGTTCAATCGCTAGATAATGTGCCTGAATTTGTTCGTGAAGTTCCTGAAGGTACAAGTGCTATCTTGTTCCAAACTGAAAGCTACTCTAAAGAAATTGTCGATGAAAACTTAGCTTTCATTAAAGACAAATTGAAAGATATTCCAACGGCTATCCCAAGTCTTTACTCTCAAGATCCTAAAGAATACGATTCTTGGTGGGCAATCCGTAAAGGTATCTTGCCAATCGTTGGTGGTCAACGTAGAAAAGGCACCACTGTTATTACAGAAGACGTATGCTTCCAAATCGAAGATTTCACGAAGGGTATCGAAATGCTTACCGAATTATTCCACAAATACGATTTCGTAGACGGTGGCGTAATCTTCGGCCATGCGTTATCTGGTAATGTTCACTTTAACATTACGCCTGATTTCAGTGATCCTAAAGATACTAAGAACTTTGGCGATTTGGTAAAAGAAATGTCCGAACGCGTCTCTGGCTTCGGTGGTTCTTTGAAAGCCGAACATGGTACAGGTCGCATGGTGGCACCATTTATAGAAATGGAATGGGGCCGTAAAGCGTATGAAATCAACCGTCGCATCAAAGCTATCTTTGACCCTGAACGCATCTTGAATCCTGATGTTATTATTACTGATGACCCAGATGTGTATAAGAAAAACCTTAAAGCTCAATGTGTTATCGATGATGCTTTCACAATCTGTATGGAATGTGGTTTCTGTGAAAAACATTGTCCAAGCCGCAATTTAACATTGACTCCACGCCAACGTATCGCATTGTTGCGCGAAACGAAACGCCTTGAAAACGAAGGCAATTTCACATTGGCTGCGGAGCTTAAAAAAGGCTATGAATACTTTGGTGTAGATACCTGTGCTGCGTGCTCCATGTGTAAAGGCCTTTGCCCGCTCAGCATCGATACTGCTCAAATTGCATTATCCATGCGTCGCATCGATCCGCCTGCACCAGAATTAGCTAAGAAAATCTACGATAACTTCTCCACAACACTTCAAATGTGCCGTGCTGGTGTAAGTCTTGAAGGCATTGCAGGATCTATCATTACACAAAAAGCGATCTCCAAGATTACTGAAGGCTTACATGGCGTAACAGGTGTTACACCATATGTACCTAAAACAACTCCTAAGGCTAATCGCTACAGATTGAGAAGTCGCATTAAACCGACTAACTTTGAAAAGGTTGTATACTTCAGTACTTGTGCGAATCGTGCGTTCAAACCTAATCAAGGTTACGACGATGAACGTAGCTTGCAACAAGTAGTGGAAAGCCTTTGCAACAAGGCCCATATCGATATTATCTACCCTGAACATATCGAAAACCTCTGCTGTGGCTTGAGCTTTGAAAACTACGATGACGTTCATGAGCGTGCTGTAAAAGACTTACACGATGCGTTGATGAAAGCATCTCAAAATGGTAAATACCCAATCGTGATTGACCATAGTGCATGCTTTAATCATGCTTTCAAACATATGCCAGACTTAGAAATCAACGATATTTCTGAATTCTTGTGCAAATACGTTGTGCCTCATCTCGACATTGAAAAATGCGATGAACGCGTAATTGTACACAAACAATGTAAGATCAAATCCTTGAATAAATCTCAATATATTGAAGATTTGGCTCGTCTATGCACAGACCATGTATTCAACATTAAATCCTTTGCATGTGATGGCTTTGCTGGTCAAAAAGGGTTCTTCACACCAGAACTCAACAAATGTGCTACCAAAGACTTTGCAGCTGAAATCGCTGAATACGGTGCAACACTAGGCGTAAGCTCCAGCTCTACCTGTGAAATCGGCCTTGGTGAAAACGGCGGCATCCCATTCATTGGCGTTGCATTCCTATTGGACCGTTGCTCTAAGGCTAAGAAATAAGTCTTGTATAGCTATTGCTATTTACGTTAATGTTGCTAGTAGTTTACACTAAGGTTACTAGTAGGTTGGGTTAAAGTAACTGGTAGTTTATGTTAATGTTGCTTTAATATTGCTCGTAAATTATGTTAAAACTACTAATAGTTTTTAGGAGTTTTATGAGATTTATTGCTAATTCTTTATTTTTCTAAGAAATGTGGTATACTAAACGTAGGTAGTAGAGTGTATGAAATTACCTGCAATATAGCCAAAAAAAAGGACGAGTGGCAGCTCGTCCTTTTTCTTGCTTATTTTTTGTTTTTATTGTTAAGCCAGTAGCTGTAGGTAGTTACAACTAAGGCAACAATAATAGGGGCAAGCAAGGTGCCCCAGAGTGCATAAAACAGCTCCTGCAATATACCACCTCCTTTCGGGAGGTATTTTATATTATATCATCATGCTATAGAGTCTTGTATATAATTAATGATCGGAGAATTTCTAATGAAGAAGGTTGTGCTTTTTTTCCTTTTAATAACAGCCCTTACGGGATGTGGATTGAATCAAAACACGAATAGTAATAAAACAGAATCAAATGCAACTAGTTCTGCTACTGGTTCCGCTACATCTGCCGCGGGAAACAGCCAAGCGACTACCAAGCAAGATGACCATCTAATTACAGCAAAGCAAGCCTTATCTGCTGGTGAGTATCCGAAAGCCATAGAAGAAGCCACTGCGTCTATTAAACAAGATGCTAACAACGGAGAAGCCTATTCTGTACGCGGCTTTGCAACAGCATTAAATGGTGATGCGGCTAAAGGGTTGACAGATACTAAAAAGGCTTATGATTTAGATCCTAGCAATGTGGCTAATTACTATAACATGGCCATGGTCTATAAATTGCAAGGTCAGTTAAATGATTCTAAACAATGGTTTGAAAAGGTATTGGAAAAGGACCCTAGTAACACCTGGTCTGTGTATGGTATTGCTACCATTTATGCAGACCAAGGGGATGATACTAAGGCCCTTGATTGGCTAGAAAAGGCTATAAAAATTGATCCTTCTGTAAAAGCTGTTGCAGCTGAACAAGACCATTTTGAACGCTTTCACAATAATAGGCGATTTAAAACATTGGTCGGATTATAGATATGGATGTGAAACAGATGATTCGCCTTATTATAAAGGTGATAGGATTTTTATATTGGCTTGTTTTTCTATACCTTGGTGGTCTAGTGGTCGTAGACTGGTCAGGGTTTATGACTCGGTACAATATTGAAACACCAATTTTCCTTAGCTATATAGTGGTGGTAGGGTGTATTGTTATGCCTTATTTGGTGTTTTATTTGAAAAAACTGAATCCTAATGTTAAACCGCCCTATTTGGTGCGATGTCTTAGTGCCTATATGGACCGTCTAGAGGACCAACATAGTATATGGTTTGATGTACTATATGTACTCAAGCTACTGCTCTATTTTGTAATAATCTTGTGGATGATCTGTATACTATTACTAACCTTAGCATCTATTGCATGGACAATAGTTCTAATTTTACTGAGCAATTGATGATGTAAATTACATTGTTTTCTCTACTAATGTTTCTTGTAAAAGTTGAGAAAAGTTAATTCCTTTAGCTAATGCTCTGTCGTTTAGCCAGGCAGGAATCGTTAGGGTTTTCTTTACGGACTTACTATTTTTAGCTAAATCAATATCTGTTTGCACTAATGTAGGATATGTTGTGTCGGTACATGGTAAGCTGCGAATAGATGTGGGGGTAGGTAGAGTTTGTCCATCTTCTAAAGCGCCTAATATATAGAGTTCCATAGCCTCTTGTGCATTGGTTATTAATCCTATTCATAAAAATCATATTAGTATATAATTAATATGTATAAATTAGGTTGTGTATTGATGGAAGGAGAGGATTCATCATGAAACCATTCGGTAAAAGGGTAGCAATGGCTGTATTGTGTGCGGCGACATTGACATCCCCATTTTTTTTGAGCGGTTGTAGTATGTCAGAGCTATGGCAGGGTACTGAACAGAGCCGCAAGGAAATTGCGCAGCGGTCTGAGCAGGATCAGGTGCAGTTATTTAATCAATATGTGAAAGCTGTAAGTCGATACAATCGCATGGCTGTCATGTTTGATTATGCGAATACGCCAACTCTTAATGAGTTAAAAGCAGGGCAGCATTTAACTGTATTTAGTGCACCGAACTTTAAGCAGCTACAAAAAGAATTAGAAGAGGCTAAGCAAGCTGGTATTCCTTATGATGAAATGAAGGAGCCTTTAGATAAGCTACTTTCAAAATTGAACGAAATTACACCGGTAGCGGAAGAGCTCGATGCATATTATAAATCTAAAGGGTATACCACAGATAACTATGCTAAGGAACAACAATTAGGCCCTAAATATGTTCAATTGTATGAACAATTTGTTCCTATTTATGCTGACTTTGATAATGTTATGCATAAAATCAATACGGACCGCTTGCAACAACGGTTACAACAATTGCGCGATGCGGGCAAGAAAAATGCTGCTGCAGCACAAGAGGTTCATTTGCGACTTACTGCGGTCTTAGAAAAGATCGATAGTGAAAAACAATTAGATGTAAATGCTATCAATCAAGAGCTACAAGCTATTGGCGATGTATCAAATGGTATTGCTAGTCCTAAGTATGATTCTGTTAAGACCTCTGTAAACTCTACGATTGGTGCAATTCGTACCTATATGGGATCAAAACAAGATAATGACTATAATCGTATGATTGAGGCCTATAACCATTACATTTCTAATATGAATACAACCAATATGAATGAGTTAGATTAAAATAAGTTAGATTAATACGTCTATAAAAAAGAAAGCTGTATCAAATGAGGATATCATTTGATATAGCTTTTTAGTTGATTAGTAGATGTATTACTTTTTAAGGCTAATGCGCGTTGTAATTTGGCTCGATAAGGAGAATAATATTAAGGCTATCCAGATACAACCGAAGGCAATCATCTGTGGTGTGCCAAAGCTTTCACCAAAGTAAAAGATGGCAAGCAACAAGGCAATGGTAGGGGATACATATTGCAAGAAGCCTAGTAGATTGAGCGGCAATAGTTGCGCCCCATAGGAGAATAGCACCAATGGGACAGATGTAGTTAGACCGCAGGCTATGAGCAACATGGTTGTATACCAGTCTGTGCCGAAATAGGACCACACGGTATTATCGACCATGGTTGTATATAGTAAGGCTAGCGGTGTTAATAGCCAGGCCTCAAAGGCGATGCTCGTAAAGGGAGAGATGAGTAGTTTCTTTTTTACGGCTCCATAGAGACCGAAGGAAACGGCGAGGATCATCGATACTAACGGTAAGGATCCCACTTGATAGGTGAGCAAGGCGATACCGATGGTAGCGATGAGGACACTTAGCTTTTTCGGTATAGATAGAACCTCTTTAAATAGGATGACACCTAATACTACATTAAAGAGTGGATTGATGTAATAACCAAGGCTCGTGTTCATAACTTGATTATTGGCGATGGCCCAAATGTAGGTGAACCAGTTTACACTGATGATGACTGCCGCCACTAAAAGTAGGAATAGTTGTGAACGTTGTTCTTTTAGTAATTGAAAGTCCTTTTTGAATTGCTTAAAATGTAGACCAAATACAACGATAGCCATACAAACACCTGACCAGATAATGCGCTGTGCCAGTATATTATACGGTGAAACATGGTTTAATAATGCCCAATATAGAGGGAGTAAGCCCCAAATGATATAACAACTAAGGGCTGTGATTAACCCTTTTTTACTTGTATGTTCCATAATGCCTCCTCGTGATAGTATTTATTATATCACTAATTCTCAAATCATGCGTTTTAGTTATTGCATATGATTTTCAGTTATAACTTTAGTTTTGGTACTTATGATTAAATGTTATGTTCATTGACTTTGTGCATATTGTTACACTATATTGGACTTAGAACAACGAATATAGAGAATAGGTGTCGCAAGACTTAATAGAGAAATCGGTATAAGCCGATGCGGTCCCGCCACTGTAAGGATGAGCCTGCTTTTATACATGTCACTGGAGTAATCTGGGAAGGCGAAAGCGAGGTGACGATCCCGAGCCAGGAGAACTGCCTATTTGATAATCACCGTTATGTACCTACGAGCGATAGGAAGGGGATTGGGGTATGCTGGCTACAGTATTTTTTAGTGTACCTTTCAATAAGAAACCTTACGTGTCACTTTTAGGTGGCACGTTTTTTATTGCCCTTAGAGTGGATGTTGAGTATAGGAATCAGGTTTTATAGATATTAAACAGATGGACACATTTTGAGGTTGATGTGGTCCAATAAGATAAAACTCGAGTGATTCATATATCTAACAATTCGCAGGTACGGTGCGCTGTTTCTCGGTATGGTTTCGAGTTGAAAAGGAGGCACATATATGTCTGACAAAAAGACTTCAAAGGATGCTGAACGCGATTTATTAGCACCTGTATCCTTTGATGAGTTTAAGAAACCTACGTATGAACAATGGCAGGCCGAGGTTGAAAAAGCGTTAAAAGGTGGCGACTTCCATAAGAAGATGTTCACTAAAACCTATGAGGGAATTACGTTACAACCAATTTACACGCCTGCATTGCATGGAGAAAAAATTCCAAAGGGTGTATACCCTGGAGCAGGTGAGTTCCTACGTGGCACAAAGGCAAGTGGTTATATTAAAGACTCTTGGGGCGTATCCCAATATGTAGACGAATCCTTTCCTAAGGATGCTAACCATGCAAGTTTATACGAAATTGTAAAAGGTGGCACCATTCACAATATTCGCCTTGATGAAGCAACACGCCATGATCAAGATGTGCAAGTAGGCGCAGCTGTTGGTATCGGCGGTACATCTCTGTCTACTATGGATGATTGTAGACAATTGATTGAGCGTTTTAATTTGAAGGAAAATCCTTTATACATTGAAACAGGTGCTTCTGCAGCTATCTTGCTCGGTATGTTAGCGGCTACGGTGAAAGGCTCTAAAAAACAGACTTCTGACTTGAAAGGTCTCGTTGGTGCAGACCCTATTGGTGTTTGGGCTAAAGATGGCACATTGCATATGTCTTTAGATACAGCCTTTGATGAAATGGCACATACTGTTGTATGGGCTAAAGAACAAGCTCCAGAGCTTAAAACTGTACTCGTATCTGGCGATGTATATGCTAATGGTGGCGCTAATGATGTGCAAGAGGTTGCGTATACATTGGCAACAGCCGTTTGCTACGTGCGTCAATTAGCACAACGGAACATCGATATTCATACTATTGCTAACAGCATGATGTTTACATTCTCCTTGGGTGCAAACTTCTTTATGGAAATTGCTAAATTGCGTGCATTGCGCGTACTTTGGGCGCGCATCATGGAAGCGTTCGGTGCTGAAGAAGCTGACCGTGCCGTTCATGTACACGGCAGAACATCGGCTTTCACAAAAACTGTATACGACCCATATGTAAACTTGTTGCGTAATACAACACAAGCATTCTCTGGTGTTGTAGGCGGTTTGAACAGTCTTGAAGTGTCCCCATTCGACCAACCAATTCGCAAGGCTGACGATTTTTCTCGTCGTATTGCCCGTAACATCCAAGTTATGTTGCAAACTGAGTTCGAGTTGCGTCAACCGGTGGACCCTGTAGGCGGTTCCTGGTATGTGGAAACATTGGCAGCTGAATTATGCGAAAAAATTTGGGCTGAGTTCCAAACTATTGAGTCTAAAGGTGGCATCATAGCAGCTTTGAAAGAAGGCTATCCACAAGCTCAAGTTAAAGCAGTTCTTGATGAACGCTTCAAAAACCTTGCATTCCGCAAAGATGTGGCTGTAGGTAACAACATGTATGCGAACATGACTGAAGAATTGCTTGATCCAAAACCAGAAAATCAAGAAACATTGCGTCAAAAACGGGTTGCTCAAATCGAAGAGTACTTGGCGAGTGCGGAGCCAGATGCGGTTGTGAAAGCACAGGCTACCCTAGAAGCAGGTACTACGGAACCAGGCGCTTTGATTGGCCTTATTGAACTCGGTGCATTACATAAATTAACAATACGTCAAATCCGGAAGGCTTTAGACGCTGGTGATATTGCTTCTGAAACGATTGAATCCATTTCAGCTCATCGTTGGACTGAACGGTTTGAAGCACTTCGCATGCGCACCGAGAATTATAAACAACGTACGAAAGATAATGTGAAGGTATTCTTGGCTAATATGGGCCCAATCCCTCAACATAAACCTCGTGCGGACTTCTCCACAGGCTTCTTCGAAGTAGGTGCTTTTGAAGTTATCAAAAATGATGGCCATGAAACAACGGCTGATGCTGCGAAAGCTGCTCGTGAAAGTGGTGCTGATGTTGTCGTTATCTGTTCTACAGATGATACCTATCCAGAATTGGTGCCACCACTCGCTAAGGAATTGAAAGAAACTATGCCGCATGTAACGGTTATTTTAGCAGGGGCACCGCCTAAGGACTTAGAACCTGTGTACCGTGAAGCTGGCGTGGACGACTTCATTTCTGTTCGTGCAAATTGTTACGAAATCTTGAATACGTTACAAGATAAGAAAGGGATGTGAGCTCATGTTCAAAAATCCAGACTTCTCCTCTCTTGGCTTGGAATCTCAGAAAGCAACATCTCGCGATGCATGGCTTGCTGAACTTCAAAAAGAAACAGGAAAAAGCTTTGAAGATTTATATAATACAACAATGGAGCAAATCCAACTAAAACCTCTCTATACAGAGATGGATTATGAAGGGATGACACACCTTGACTATATGGCTGGTGTACCTCCATTCTTGCGTGGACCTTATTCCACAATGTATGTTACTCGTCCTTGGACAGTACGTCAGTACGCTGGTTTCTCCACAGCGGAAGAATCCAATGCGTTCTATCGTCGTAACTTGGCAGCGGGCCAAAAAGGTTTGTCTATCGCCTTTGACCTTGCTACTCACCGCGGTTATGACTCCGATCATCCTCGTGTAGTAGGTGACGTTGGTAAAGCGGGCGTTGCGGTAGACTCCATCCTCGACATGGAAATTCTATTCTCCGGTATCCCTCTTGATCAAATGTCCGTATCCATGACTATGAACGGTGCCGTATTGCCAGTAATGGCGTTCTACATCTTGGCTGGTGAAGAACAAGGTGTAGATAAAAAGGTTATGGCTGGTACAATTCAAAATGATATCTTGAAAGAGTTCATGGTACGTAATACCTATATTTACCCTCCAGCTACGTCCATGCGTATTATCGGCGATATCTTCGCGTACACATCCCAGTACATGCCTAAGTTCAACAGTATCTCCATTTCTGGCTACCATATGCAAGAAGCGGGCGCTACTGCGGACATCGAACTAGGGTATACGTTGGCCGATGGTCTTGAATATATCCGTACCGGTGTTAATGCAGGCCTTCACGTTGACCAGTTCGCACCACGGTTGTCCTTCTTCTGGGCAATCGGTAAAAACTACTTCATGGAAGTGGCAAAAATGCGTGCGGCTCGTATGTTATGGGCTAAGATTATCAATAGTTTCGGCTCTGAAAATCCTAAATCCATGGCACTTCGTACGCACAGCCAAACATCTGGTTGGTCTCTTACAGAACAAGATCCGTTCAACAACGTGGCTCGTACATGTATGGAAGCGATGGGCGCGGCTTTGGGCCATACTCAATCTCTACATACGAATGCGCTTGACGAAGCGATCGCGTTGCCTACGGACTTCTCCGCACGTATTGCGCGTAATACTCAGCTTTACATCCAAGACGAAACTAAGGTATGTAAGGTTATCGACCCATGGGGCGGTTCCTACTATGTAGAAGCGTTGACTGATGAATTGATTCGTCGCGCTTGGGGTCATATTCAAGAAATCGAATCCCTTGGCGGTATGGCGAAAGCTATCGATACAGGGCTTCCTAAGATGCGTATCGAAGAAGCTGCTGCACGTCGCCAAGCTCGTATCGACTCTGGTCGTGAAGCGATTATCGGTATCAATAAATATCGTCTAGATAAAGAAGATCCATTGGATATCCTCGACGTAGATAACACGGCTGTACGGGAAGCGCAAATTCGTCGTCTCGAACAATTGCGCGCTAACCGGGATGAAGAAAAGGTTCAATCCTGTCTTGAAGCGATCACAAAAGCTACCGAATCGGGCGAAGGCAACTTGCTTGCCCTTGCACTTGAAGCGGCTCGTGCTCGTGCATCCTTGGGTGAAATTTCCTTTGCTGTTGAAAAGGTATGCGGTCGTCATAAAGCGGTTATTCGCTCTATTTCCGGTGTATACTCCAGCGAATTTGAAGATGACGATGTAATTAAAGAAGTACGCCAAATGGCAGATAACTTTGAAGAACTCGAAGGTCGTCGTCCTCGTATCATGATTGCGAAGATGGGCCAAGACGGTCATGACCGTGGTGCCAAAGTTATCGCTACATCCTTCGCGGATATGGGCTTTGACGTGGATATCGGACCTTTGTTCCAAACTCCAGAAGAAACAGCACAAGATGCGGTGGATAATGACGTTCATATTGTCGGATTTAGTTCTCTTGCGGCGGGGCATAAGACATTATTGCCTCAACTTGTAGAGGAACTCAACAAGCGGGGCCGTGGAGATATTTTAGTTGCCATCGGCGGCGTAATCCCTGCTCAGGACTATGAATTCCTACGCGAACATGGCGCAGTGGCTATCTTTGGCCCTGGTACAGTTTTGCCAGTAGCGGCGAAAAAATTACTAGAAACATTGACTAGTCACGTTCAAGACGAGTCTCATGACTGATAACAAACGGCCTACTCCGGATGAATTGCGCAATACACAGGACGCAACTTTCACCACTGGTGAAGGCAAAGCCCCTGAATTAGGTGTAAAAAACGCAAGCACCGAGGGTAGTACCTATCGTCCCGACTGGGTGCCAGAAGAAGCGAAGAAAGATGACACTTACGCGTGTCACGTAATGAAAGGCGTCAAGGAAATGCATGACGGCCTCTTATCCAGCTCTGCTCATCTGGCTCCAGCGGTACGTCCCGTACAGCGGCGAAAGAAATTAACTGTCGCTGATTATGTACGCGGTATCGAGCAGGGGGACCGCGTTATACTTTCACGGGCTATCACATTGGTAGAAAGTAATAATAAGGACCATTTCAAACTAGCTCAACAAGTGTTGCAAGCTGTATTGCCTCGTACGGGCAAGGCATTACGCATCGGTATTACTGGTGTGCCTGGGGCCGGTAAAAGTACGTTTATTGAAGCTTTCGGTAACATGCTCATTGAAGCGGGTTACAAGGTTGCCGTACTGGCTGTAGACCCTACGAGTCAAGTCACAAAAGGCAGTATTTTGGGTGATAAAACACGGATGGAAACGTTGACGAAACACCCAGAGGCTTATATTCGTCCATCGCCAGCTGGTGGTACGCTAGGCGGTGTGGCTCGTAAAAGTAGAGAAACTATGCTACTTTGCGAGGCTGCTGGGTACGATATCATTCTCGTTGAAACCGTTGGGGTTGGGCAAAGCGAAGTTACCGTGCGCTCCATGGTTGACTTCTTTATGCTCATCGTTTTAACGGGGGCAGGCGATGAATTGCAAGGCATCAAAAAAGGCGTTATGGAACTTGCTGATGCTATTGTGGTCAACAAGGCTGATGGGGATAACCTCAAACGAGCTCTCATTGCTCGTAGCGATTATGACCGGATGTTGCATTACATCCGTCCGGCTACGGAAAAATGGAAGACTCAAGCCTATACATGTTCAGCTGTCACAAAGGATGGCCTCGATGAATTGTGGGATGTAATCCAAGAATTTACTGAACAAGGTAAAGAGAATGGCGTATTCTTAAAACGCCGTCAAGAACAATCCCTCCGTTGGGTACGCGATATGATTGACGAACACTTGCACAACCTATTCTTTAACAATGTAGTCATTCAAGGTCGCATGGGCGAAGTCGAAGCTGCTGTCTTAGACGGTGAAATGAGCGAATCTCAAGCCGTTGAAGAACTTATTGGCGTTTTCGATAAGTCTTTACAATAAGTAGATAGCTACATACCTATTTGATAAGCTGGCGTAACTTATCTATTAAGACATTCCGATTAGCTATCATGCTTATTTAGATCTATAAAATGTATCCATAAAAGGCATAGTATGGAAACTATTATTGGTTAAAACTTGTAGTAGTCAGATACTATGCCTTTTTATGTGCCTGTGAAAGTATATTCATGAAACAAATTTCATAAAAAATACGGTTGATACTTTCATAAAAAACATATATGATATATAATTTAATCATAAACTGTTACTTGTGTGTGATTAAAAAGAGAGGGTCATTATGAAACCACTAGTAAAGAAAATGTTAACAGCCGTATTGTGTGCATCTACTCTAACAGCACCATTATTCATGAGTGGATGTAGTTTTTCTAAGATTGCCAATGGGGTGCAGCAAGGCGCTCAAAAGGCATCGCAAAAAGACATTCAAGTGTTTAATCAGTATATCGAAGCAGTTGGTAATTTTAACAGTGGCACCGTACGCTTTGGATATGCTATTAATCCTTCCATTCAAAAACTAAGAGAGGGTCAACATTTATCAAGCTTTATGGCACCAAAATTTGATAGTTTACAACAAAAATTACAAGCCGCTAAAGATGCTGGTATACCATATGATGATATGAAGGAACCTCTTGATAACGTATTAGCTGTATTAAAGGACATTGTACCAGTAGCAAGTGAATTGGATACGTACTATCAAACTAATTCATATCAAGCAGATAATTATGCTAAGGAACAACAATTAGGACCTAAATACGTTCAACTATATGATCAATTCTATGCAGCATATAATCAGTTAGATGCTGTAATTCACAAACATAATACGGAAAATCAACAAGAACAGTTGAAAGAACTTAAAGATTCCGGTAAGAAAAATGCAGCTGCTGCTCAAGAAGTTCATTTACGTTTAACTGCATTATTGGATAGCTTTGAAGAAGGCAAGCAAATCGATGTAAATGCGGCGAACCAAGAGTTGCAAGCTATCATGGATGTGTCCAGCAGCATTACTAGTCCAGACTATAACTCTGCTAAATCTCATTTAAATACAACTATTGGTAGAATTCGTACATTCTTAGGTGACCAAACAGCTGATCATTACAATGATATGATTGAATCCTACAATAGCTTTATTGGCAGTGTAAATCGCTTGGATATGAACAAACTCGATAAATAATACCTAATCGTATATGCCATGTTATGAACTGTTAGGAGAGGAATATTTAAATGAACAAAAAATTATTATTACCTGTAGGTGTAGTCGTTCTAATTATTGGTATTGCGATTCTATTATTAAATCCAGATCCAGGGGCGGCTAATTTGGAAATTGCGAGAAACGCTACAAATGCTCAAGCGGCAGCAAAGGCGATTTCTGAGAATAACCAATCTTACACATTGTGGTATTCTATTGGTATGTTCTGTAGCGGTTTAGGCATTGCACTGTCAGTAGGTGGCTTCATTGTAGGCTTTATTAAAAAAGACTAATCTATTTAGGAACGCATAAAAGGCTGTACTAGAATATATATCGTTTCTAGTGCAGCCTTTTTGTATTTTAATTTTAGGGTTATAGGACAAAACGTGTTGGTCTTGCCCTATAACCCTAATTTTATCCTGTGGACGTTAGCTACCCTATGTCTATCTAGCGAATTAGTCTATATTTATCTTGCAAATCATCCTATATCTATTAATGTTGTGGTTTTACGCTCTATATCTGTTTTAGAGGGGATAAAACGTGGTATAATTAACCCGGATAGAGCCTAACGGTATGTGGCTTTTGGAGGTTAGTATGAGTAGTATAGCGCATTTATTTGTAGCTGGTGGATTTGTTATGTATCCGCTGGTGATTTTTTTACTGTTTACCTTGATGATTGGCATTGAACGTATCTTTCTATATCGCAAGTTTACAAAGGACTTGCGCCGTTTTAATAAGGTCTTAGAGAAGAACCAATCTTGGATTCTGTTACCAAGTGTTTTAGAACGGGATACAGAGGAACTTGGTTCTTTATTTGCCCGTGCTATCCGCAATGCAAAGAATTATAATGGCTTGGAAAATCGCCTTCAAGATGTGGTGTCGTACGCTGATGAACGTTTAAAACGCGGCCTTAGTTGGCTCAGCATGGTTGTAACAATGGCTCCGTTATTGGGGTTGCTAGGGACGGTCCTCGGCATGATTCGTGCGTTTGCTGTGGTAGGCGGCGATATTGGGGCTCCGACCATTATTACAGGTGGTGTTTCTGAAGCCTTAGTGGCAACGGCTACAGGTTTGACCGTGGCCATTATTGCCCTTGGCTTTCACAGTTACTGTGCAGCAAAGGTCAATGATTCTGTGGCGACATTAGAACATGAGTGCGGCAACATCCTTGATGCGTACAACGAGGAACATGATATATGAGACGACGCACGTTAGGGGTTAAAAAAGAGCCTACCATCATGATTATTCCTATGATTGATATCGTATTCTTTTTATTAGTATTTTTCATGGTAGGCACGCTGTACATGAATACAGAGCAACAAATTCCGCTTAATTTACCATCTGCATCGACGTCTACGGCGAAATCTATCGAACCTATCACCATCACCTTGACCACAACGCACACGCTGTATATCGATAATCAGGAAATTTCTTCGGATCATTTAGCGCAAGAGGTCAAATCTATTGTTACACAAGCACCTCAACAGGCCTTTGTGATTCGCGCTTCAAAAGATGTGTATTATAACGAGGTTATTGAGCTTTTGGACATGCTCAAGGTGAACGGTGCTAAATATATTAGCGTCGCTACGGAACGGAAGTGATTCCATGTTTGAATCACATTATCTGAAACCTTTTATTGTGTCTTTAGGCATTACCGTCATGCTTATTTCTGGTATGGGGCTTTCCTTACGTGGCATCGTTGGAACAGGTGTGGCTTATGATGCAGCAGAGGTTAGCTTTCATCTGCCTGAGGATAGTGAAAGCGATGCAGAGACTGCCATTATTGAGCCTATACCTAAGGATAAGCTACCGGTTGAATCTCCGACTCCAGAAGGGCCTGCGCCTAAGGCGGATCCTCTTGTAACGGAAAATACAGGTGATGAAAGTGTTCATAATTTAAATGCCAATAAGACTACATCTAATGCTCGTCGCGAATGGTCCGTTCCAAAGGCCATAGAATCGGAAACGACTAATAATGAACAAGCTGTAGTTACGGGTGGAAATGATTCCAAAGACGGGAAATCCTCTAAGCCTGATAATGCTCCTATGGGTAAGGATATAACATCTGATCCGAATGCCAATGGAAACGGCTTTGCCGAAGCTAGTGATTTATCCTTCCTATCTGATCTTGCGTGGGGGCTCCTAACACCAGGGCAGCAAGCACTTTTACAGAAGTCGGATATCAACCCCCAAGAATATTTACGAACTGTACAAGAACAGGGAAAGAGGTCAATCGTAACAGGTAAGGCTGTAGTGCGTGTTAACTTTGATGTTAATGGACATGTCATCGTAGGAGAACATACACCGCTCATCGCAGAGGATGTACCGCAACCAGTCAAAGAGGAAGCAATGCGCATCGTTAAAAGCAGTGGTTCTATTGTCAATCGAAGAGGGGAACCTGTATATCTAGCAGTTCCTGTTGTATTAGGACAATAAAGAGGCATATCACATACTATGTATGTAAGATATGCCTCTTTGTTATGGTTGTAATAAATGATTGTATTAATTGGTAATAAGTATTACTATGAAATACTTATTCTATCTGAGTCATGCTGAGTTATATTTCAAGGATTAATTATATGTATTGTATTAATTTTGATTGGTAAGCATCGTTTTCGTAGAGTTGAAGACCGCTAGGTATACGATGGCGCCGCCGATGAATAATGTGACTTGCATAGGTGTGCTGAATTGATCGGCTCGCCACAATGCGAAAGCATAGAAGAACATGGTAATCAACATGATGAGAAATGCAATGATAACGCGTACGTTAGTATGTACCGCTAACGATGTGGTAATGTGGGATTTATTCATCATTACGTAAATTAATGATACGACGATGTCTGACGTAAAGATGGAGAAGATCAAGTTATAATCAAACTCACCTAAAAGGACTACTGCCAAGCCGATAAAGCTAAGCCCAAAGAATAGACGTAATAGAATACCTATAGTATTAGATTCGTTGCGCTGTGCGCGGCGTTCCTTACGATTTAAAGTTGCCATGAAAGCCTCCCCATAGTAGAAATGTTTGTTACTATTAGTATAAAGCTCGTGTATAGATTGAGCAATTATTCGCAGTACATTTAGTCTGTATGTTTATTATATATCACAATGTATAGCTATGATATAGTATTGATTAATTTATTACTATATAACTATATGTGGAATTCTATATGAGAAATTAAAGAGAGAGTATAGTTCAGGTTATTGTTATCTATGTTATTAATGGTATGATTGTGTTTGTCTTTTTTCTGTTTTAGACTCTGTAGTTAAATATGGGTATCCTTTTTCTAGGATTGAACAACTAAGATTTGATAACTAAAGTCGAACGATAAGTAAAATTAATATAATTATCATTCGGAAAATTTGGCTCTGTTCGTTGAATGGAGCTTTCACATATGGTACAATAATCCTATAAATCTAGCTTTTATCATGCAAAGGAGACATCATGATACCACGTTATACACGAGAAGAAATGGGCCATATTTGGAGCGAACGCAACGAATTCGACACAATGTTATTGGTGGAGACCCTCGCATCTGAGGCACAAGCTGAGTTGGGTGTTATTCCTAAAGAAGCGGCGAAAACAATTCGGGAAAAGGGCAATTTCGACGTTGAGCGCATTCATGAGATCGAAAAGGAAACGAATCATGATATCATTTCCTTCGTAACAGCAGTGGGCGAATACGTAGGACCTGAAGCGGCTAAATACATCCATCTTGGCCTTACCTCTACAGACGTGAAAGATACGGCGCTTGGGTATATGATGAAACAAGCCTGCGATATCTTAATTGATGACTTAAAGCGTTTGCACGAAGTATTGCGTCGTCGTGCAGCGGAGTTCAAATATACTCCTATGATTGGCCGTACCCATGGTATCCACGGCGAACCAACTACATTTGGCTTGAAATTGGCGTTGTGGATGGCAGAGGTAGAACGTGATATTGAACGTATGGAACATGCTCGTAAAAGCGTTGCTGTTGGCAAATTGTCTGGCGCTGTTGGTACATACTCCAATATCGATCCATTCGTAGAACAATATGTGTGTGAAAAATTAGGCCTTGAACCTGTTAAAATCGCTACACAAGTAGTACAACGTGACCGTCACGCTGAATTGTTGTCTACCATCGCTGTTGTAGGTGGCACATTGGATAAAATCGCTTTAGAAATTCGTCACTTACAACGTACAGAGGTGCGCGAAGCAGAAGAATATTTCAGCCCTAAACAAAAGGGCTCCTCTGCGATGCCTCATAAACGCAACCCTATCACATGTGAAAGAATTTGCGGTATGGCTCGCTTACTTCGTGGCTATGCACAATCTGCTTACGAAGATCAAGCGTTGTGGCATGAACGCGATATTTCTCATAGCTCTGTAGAACGCGTGATCTTGCCGGATGCGACAATCTCGTTAAATTATATGCTACACCTAACAATTCGCACCATTGATAAGTTGTTGGTATACCCTGAAACTATGCTTAAAAACCTTAACCTTACAGGGGGCCTCGTATTCAGCCAAACAATTTTGACACATCTTGTCGACAAAGGTGCGGTACGTGACGAAGCATATCGTTGGGTTCAAAAACATGCTATGGAACGCTGGCTTGAAGGCAAAGATTTCGCAACAGGTTTAAAAGCTGATGAAAATATTAAGAAGTACATGACTGATGAGGAAATTGATGCATGCTTTGATCCATATAAATTGCTAAGACATGTAGATACAATCATGGCTCGCTTTGGCCTATAATTGTAGGGTACTTCCCACATAACATATGAAAGACTAGGGTAGGTATAGATCAACAAGCCTATGGTACATGCATTAGGTGTTGGCTATATCTACCTTTTTTGTTTTGAAAGCAATATACCATTTTAGATAGAAGTATATTATTTTAACAGATAATTATAAATTAGTTTTCTAGCAGGCTTTTATATACTCGTCTTACATTAGGAAACCATCTATTTGTTTTAGGAGGTTATATGAAACGTATTATACGGAAGTACGGACCACCTATTTTTCACTGTATTAATGACTTTGGTCAAGGTTCGCTGGCGGCCCTCATACCGTTTTTTATCGCTAACTTTGGCCTTAATTATTATCAATCGGCTTCCATCATTTTCTGTAATACCGTGGTGGCTTCCGTGGCACAGCCCGTATTGGGCTATGTGGCAGATCGGTGGCGCGTACCCTGGTTTATTCCCGTTGGGTTTACGGTGACTCTTGTGTCGATTAGCACTATGGCATTGGCTACGAGTTACGAGATGATTCTTGCTTTGTCGCTCTTGGCCGGGGTAGGGGCCGCGTTATTTCATCCCGAGGCGGCTCTGCTGGTAAATCGTACGCAATCTCATGAAATTGGTAACGCCATGGGCCGCTTTGCAGTCGGTGGTAGTGCAGGCTTTGCGTTGGGACCCTTTATTGCTGGTGGTGTTTACGTCTTTGGGGGACAATTCCTTTGGGTATTTACGCTTATCGCTCTACTTGGTGTATTGCTATATCTTTATGCCTTTATGGGTGAGGGTGAAGCTGATACCGATGATACTGATATTGCTGATTCTGCTGATACTGGTAACCGTGAAAGCCGTGCTAAGGTTCTTAGTACCGGTACAAATGATTGGGTGAGTTTCGGTAAGTTATTTTTTGTGATTGCTTCTCGATCTATACTCTTCTCTGTATTGGCTATCTTTATTCCTATTTTGTATATTACTGTTATTAATGGTGAAGCCAGTGCATCTAGTTTGGCCCTTACTGCGTACTTCACGATGGGGGCAGTCCTTACCTATATGGGTGGTGCCTTATCTGACCGACTTGGATTTCTTAAAACTGTGCGCTTAGGTAATCTGATTTTCTTGCCATCCGTTTTAGTATTTATTTTTGTGCCTAATATGTGGGGCTTCTTTGGAGCCATGATTCCAATGGCCTTTGGCGTATTCTCCCAATACGGACCAATTACGGTACTAGGTCAAAAATACCTTGCAAAAAATGCAGGCTTTGCATCAGGTATTACGCTAGGTCTTGGGATTACCTTAGGGGGCCTTGTGGCTCCTTATGTAGGACATCTAGCAGATATCTATGACGTACAAACGGCATTGATGACCTTGATACCGGTAGGTGTTATAGGCTTATTGATGAGTTTTTGGTTAAAAGAACCAAAATAGCCCATGCATTTGGAAAGAAACTAAAGATTGAATTTGTATAAATACTTTCACAGAATCCGAACATTGTTGTATAATGATATTGAATTATTTAGACTTTCATATGGAGGATATAGATATGGCAACTAGTATGGTTATCGGCACTCAATGGGGTGACGAGGGGAAAGGTAAAATTGTTGACTGGATCGCAGAACGTGCGGATGTTGTGGTGCGCAGTCAAGGTGGTAATAACGCGGGTCATACTGTTGTAGTTGATGATAAAGCGTTTGCACTTCGCCTTTTACCAAGTGGTATCTTATACGATAACAAACAAAATATCGTGGGTACTGGTGTTGTTATCGACCCTAAAGTTCTGCTACAAGAAATTGAAGGTCTTGAAAAGCAAGGCAGATCTGCTAAATCCCTTCAAGTTTCCAATCGTGCACATGTAATCATGCCATACCATATCGCTCTAGATACTGCGGAAGAAGCATCTAAAGGGGATGCTAAAATCGGTACTACTAAAAATGGTATTGGTCCTTGCTACGCTGATAAAATCAATCGTATTGGTATCCGTATCTGCGATTTGTATGATATGGAAACATTTAAACAAAAATTAGCGTACAATGTAGAGTTCAAAAATAAAATGCTTACTAAGGTATACGATGCTGAACCTGTTAGCTACGATGAAATCTTAGCGGATTACATCAAATACGCTGAAGCCTTGAAACCTTATGTAACAGATACTAATGCGGCTGTTCTTAAAGCTGTAAAAGAGGATAAAAAGGTATTGTTCGAAGGTGCTCAAGCTACTATGCTCGACCTTGATCATGGTACCTATCCATTCGTAACATCCTCTCATCCAATTGCAGGTGGCGCTTCCACAGGCGCTGGTGTGGGTCCTAACTACTTAAAAAATATTTTTGGTGTTGTAAAAGCATATGCTACACGTGTTGGTGCAGGCCCATTCCCTACAGAGCTTCTTAACGAAACTGGCGATAACCTTCGTGAACTTGGTCATGAGTTCGGCACTGTAACGGGTCGTCCTCGTCGTTGTGGTTGGTTAGATCTCATGGTTGTAAAATACGCAGCAGGTCTTAATAGTCTTGATTACTTAGCTATTACACGTTTGGATATTCTTGATACCTTTAAAGAATTGAAGATCTGTGTAGGTTACAAATTGAATGGTAAAGACGTAGAAGGATTCCCAGCTAATTTGAAAGATCTTGAAGCATGCGAAGCCGTGTACGAAACATTGCCAGGTTGGGAAACTGATATTTCTGGTATTCGTGAATACGATAAATTGCCTGAAAATGCTCGTAAATATGTAGAACGCATTGCTGAAGTAACAGGTGTACCTTTGGGTATCGTATCCGTTGGCCCTAACCGTAGCCAAACTATCGACTTAGTAAATGTATTCTAAGCTATACTAATTTGATATAATAGAGAATTTGCATTTGGTAGCATTGATAGAGTGTTATATATTTTAACATTTCTCGCTATGCAATCGATTTATAGAATTATACAGATTAGACCCCTCACAGAGGGGTCTTTTGTATTGAATGGATGCAGAATACAAACGTGGATCCTCTATATCTAATCCTTTAGGTTGCTACAGTAGTGCGGTATATCGAAGTATGCTTTATAGTTATTAAAGCGTGAGCATATCGAGAAATATATAACAAATAATAGAGCATAATTGTTATATATACAGAAAAATGTATATTCTGATAAATCTATAAAATGAAAATTTGTTTAAAATATTCATTTTATACAAATAGCCACGTGCTTAAATTAGTTTACAATAAGGAAAAATTTACTTATCTATAATTTTTTTGTATTCATAATAAATTATTAAGATACAAATATAAAGAAAAAAATAGATTTACATTAAGAAATAGTATATAATAGTACCAAGAAGTAGATTGATATTTTTTGATAAGGATCTGAGGAGTTAAAGATATGGTTGAAGTTTCTTACGAACGTTTAGCGACGATTTTTAAGGCATTAAGCGATGAAACAAGATTACACATCATCGATATGTTGTCTTGCAATGAATTATGTGCAGCCGATATTTTAGCGAGCTTCAATTTGTCTCAATCTACGTTGAGTTACCACATGAAAATCTTAATTGATGCAGGTGTAGTTAACTCTCAACGTAATGGTTTATGGACGCGTTACTCCATTAATGAAGCTACATTTGCGGATATTTTAGATATTCTCCCTCAATTATACAAAACTAAAGATGAGTGCATTTGCGCGCAAATTAAATACTGCCGCATTTCTGAGCACGAAAAAGAAGCGTAACAATGAGACGTTGGATTATGCATGTTGATATGGATGCATTCTTCGCGTCCATAGAACAACTGGATCATCCAGAGTATAAAGGCCACCCCGTAATCGTGGGTGGTCTTTCTTCACGTGGTGTCGTAGCTACCTGTTCCTATGAGGCCCGAAAATTTGGTGTTCACTCTGCGATGCCAATCTCGAGGGCTAAGAAACTCTGTCCTGATGGCATTTATGTATACCCTCGGATGGAGCGGTATAAAGAGGTGTCGAACCAAATTTTTTCCATTATGAAAGAATTTACCCCTTACATTGAGCCTTTATCAGTAGATGAGGCCTTTCTTGAAGTAAGTGGCATGTCTACCATGTATAGTGGGCCTAAAGCACTAGGTCGAGCCATTAAAGATCGTGTGTTCGAGGAAACAGGACTTATTATCTCTGCAGGTTTAGCGCCTAATAAATTTCTTGCTAAATTGGCTTCTGATTTAGATAAACCAGATGGTCTTGTGGTCATCCCATATGGTCGTGAAAAAGAGGTGCTAGCTCCTTTGCCTGTTAAACGTATTTGGGGCGTCGGCCCTCGTACAGAGAAAATTTTGAGAAATGGCGGCTTTCATTTGATGCGCCATATTCAAGCTTTGCCTGATGAAAGTAGTTTAATTTCCCTCGTTGGAAACCAAGCGAGACGCATATGGGAACTAGCGAATGGTATCGATGATAGACCTGTTGAAACAGATCGCAAGATACAATCGATTGGAGCGGAGGAAACTTACGAAGAAGACCTCACCGATGGCCGTGCTATTGAATTAGAGTTTAGGTACTTTGCGAACCGTTTATCGAAACGGCTTCGGAGGCGTAGTCTTCATGGCCATACTGTATCTATCAAGGTTCGGTATGATGATTTTACTACTGTATCACGGCAGAAGCGGCTAGATACACCATCAGACCAGGAACATGTATTTTTCGAAACAGCATTGACCCTGTGGAATAAATTGATGCAGGATAAGACGAGTAAGCGGCCTAAAGAGGCTAAGAAAGATACGGAACCGTTAGGAGCCACTACAAAGGTAAAGTCTACGAATTTTAAATGTAGTAGTTCTAAAGGGATTACCTGTATGGATCCGCCTGGCCCTATACGACTATTAGGTCTCACTGTGAGTGGTCTCGATGAGGAGGTTCCTATGCAGGATAGTCTCTTTGATTCCCAACAGGATGAAACAGAGGATAAGCTTGCTAGCGTGTTAGACTCCTTAGAGTCTAAATTTGGTGAGACTGCTGTTATGAGTGGCGCATTATGGCAACGCTTTCACGGAGACAATGGAATACGCAGAAAACGGTCAGAGTTGAAAGCGGCCGTGGATGCACAGCTTGGTCAAGAGGATGGAGCATCTACTAAAGTTGATGTAGTTTCGACTAAAGAGGCTGATCGGTCTACAGTTACAGATACATACGCATCTATTGAAGGACCTAAAAAGACCGTCAAAAAGGACTTATAAAGTTTATATTGAATACTTTCACTAATATAATTGTTCATGTTACAATATGGGTGTAGTGTTAATAAATTACCGCAAGAGAGGTATAGATATGAGTTTATTTCGTGTGGCCATCCATTATGGCGTAAACAGTAATGGCTTCTTGTCCTATGACACAGAAGCAAAAACAGTGTCCGTAGACTTGCCTGAACAAGAGTGGGTTGATAAGGTTCTCGCTTATTTGAATAATGAACATGCTATCGAGCATGCTACAGGTCTTGATACGTATGAACGGTTGAACGTAAAACCATTGGAATCTTTGGATAACTTTAAATTAGCTTTAACACGCATGTGGGAAGCTATCGACGTACAAGTCGATTGGAGTCGTCCAGCATAAATTGAATGAAAACACCTTGTGATCTACACGTTGGTAGAAACAAGGTGTTTTTTGTTTTGCGTATTTTTGTAGGTATATCTTAATAGGTTTTAAATATATAGTACTGAAATTCTCATTTTAGAATTATAAATGATATTGTGTATACAAGATTTGTAAAAGTTTAGGGTTGTTATGTTAAAAAATTTATGCTATTCTAATTATAGAGTAATGGATAATAATTATCCGTTAATAATATTTATCTTAATTGAGATGTATAATCTAAAAAATTATGTAAAGTAAATTACTTTCATTTTGATTTCTAAGTAGGAGTTTGTAACATGAATAATGAAAAGAAACTAACAACCGCCTTTGGCGCTCCCGTACCAGATAATCGCAATTCTGCTACAGCAGGTAAACGTGGTCCTGTATTGATGCAAGATGTTTGGCTCATGGAGAAATTAGCTCATTTTGAGCGTGAAGTGATTCCTGAACGCCGCATGCATGCTAAAGGATCCGGTGCATTTGGTACTTTCACAGTCACTAACGATATTACAAAATATACGAAAGCAAAAATTTTCTCTGAAGTAGGCAAGCAAACGCCGTTATTCGTGCGTTTCTCCACCGTTGCCGGTGAGCGTGGTGCGGCCGATGCAGAACGCGACATTCGTGGCTTTGCCGTAAAATTTTATACGGAAGAAGGAAACTGGGACCTCGTAGGTAACAATACACCGGTATTCTTTATCCGCGATCCATTGCAATTCCCTGATTTGAACCGCGCTGTAAAACGGAATCCGAAAACAAATCTTCGCGATGCGACAGCAAACTGGGATTTCTGGTCCAGCTTGCCAGAGGCGATCCACCAAGTAACAATCGTCATGAGTGACCGTGGTATTCCTAAATCTTACCGTACAATGCATGGTTTCGGCAGTCATACATACAGTCTTATCAACGAAAACGATGAGCGCGTATGGGTTAAATTCCATTGGGTTTGCCAACAGCCGATTGAAAATCTTTCCGATGCTGAGGCGGCTAATGTGGTAGCTAGTGACCGTGAAAGTCACCAACGTGACCTCTTTGAGGCTATTGAAAGAGGCGATTTCCCTAAATGGAAATTATGCATCCAAGTGATGACCGAAGAACAAGCTAACAATATGCCGTACAATCCATTCGATTTAACTAAAGTATGGTATCACGATGAATTCCCATTGATTGAAGTTGGTGTAATGGAACTTAATCGCAACCCAGAAAATTATTTCCAAGATGTAGAACAAGCTGCATTTGCACCAACAACTATCGTTCCTGGTATCTCTTTCTCTCCTGACAGAATGCTACAAGGTCGTTTGTTCTCCTATGCGGATGCGCAACGCTATCGTCTAGGGGCAAATTATTATCAAATCCCTGTTAATGCCGCTAAATGTCCTGTAAATATCTATCATCGCGATGGTCAAGGACGTATAGATGGAAACCATGGGTCTACAATTGGCTACGCACCAAATAGCTTTGGTGAATGGGCTGAACAACCGGAATTCAAAAATCCTCCTCTCGACGTATCTGGCCCAGCCTACCAATATGACTTCTATGAAGACGACTCTGACTTCTTTACACAACCAGGTAAACTGTTCCGCCTCATGAGCCCTGAACAACAACAAGTCTTATTTGATAACACCGCAGCAGCTATGAATGGCGTACCTGATTTTATCAAAGAACGTCATGCAAAACATTGCTACCAATGCGATCCCGCTTATGGTGAAGGCGTTGCTAAAGCCTTGGGCATGAACATCGATTTCAGCGATGTAAAATAAGATTAATGATACTATTTAAACAATATTAAAATAGTTTATCTACACAACACTAATGCGATAAAAGAACTTCCTTAAACTAACACGAAGCCCCTCCTTGCTATGTAGCTCATAGTAAGGAGGGGCTTTTGTTGTGGAGAGTGTATTTAAATATTACTAATCAAATTTTTTACTTGTTAGATCTTGATACATAAGCTTAGCAATTTCATATTGTGGATCACCCGGTTGTAGCTGGTGTGTCGGTAGTTTAAATACAGTTTCAGCTATTTCACTTTTCTTGATATCGATACCTTTTACATCTTCAGAACGACTTATAGAAATGGTATGCGTTGTTGGGTTTATGAAGTACGCATTTACATCGATGCTGAAAGCTTTATTTTCGTCTTTTCTCATGATTGTACGTAGAATCATAGCTGAAATAGCAGTAGTATCATTTTTTTCACCTAATAGCTGCTTAGATGTATAGTCCACATAATCTGCATAGACATAAATATCGCCAGGTTTGGCCTTGTCATAATCTTGTGTGTAGGCCTCTACTAAACGCAAATCGAGTTGTCTCCCAAATGGTTGAGAGAACATTTCGCTTTGTAATGCTCGTGTTTCATTAACAGGTGGATACATAGGTATTGCTTTTAAACCTTTTAGCATATCCGCGCGAGTTTCATTTTTTCGTTTAGCACGACGTTCCGCACTGACCTTGTCTAAGCGTTCACGCTCCTTTAACATGGCCTTTTCTTGTTCTTCTTTAGTTTTGTAGGTCTTTACGGATACAACACGGTTACCGGTCATAGTGACTGTCGAATAGACGGGCTTATCTTTAGTAGGCTTTCCCTTAGAAGCAGCAAGAGTAGATTGGACCATAGCCGGTGTTGCACTTTCGATAGATTTTTTTAGCTCTGGAAGATTGGAGTAATCCATATCAACCATAGCAGTATCTGTGTTTTCGGTAGATTGCACAGGGGCAACTGCATATGCAGATGATATAGCTAATACAGCTAATAGTGAACTGACAATAATTGATCGTTTACATAGTTTCATTACATATACCTCTCTTTAGTAAGAAATCTCTAATACCATCGATAGCTGTATTATAGCATAGTTTTTACATAGATAAATTTAAAACCGTATTTATTAACTTCTAAAAGAGCCTAAGCAACTATCTGAATCGATTTATGGTATGGTGCATAGGATCTTTTTTTGCTTTTAGAAATATACAAATTTTAAAAGGATTTTAGTATAACTATGTAGAATTATATGATGTGTTGAATTTACACGAAATGTTACATGTGAATAGGAGGCAGTTATGAAATCTAGTAGTTTGGCATGGTATGTGGCGGTGGCTTGTATTGGAGGAAGCCTTTGTATGGGGCCTGTGGTACAAGCGGATTCTCCGACTAAGGTAAAAACAAATAGCCCTGTTTCTGCTGCTGTTGTAACGCAGGCTCAACCAGTTCAGCCTGTTACTGTTACAGCAGTTAAGAATGATGGAGTTAGTGCTACAACAAATAATACAGTAACTAATAATGATGTAGCGGCACAGGAAGCCCTTAAGCAAAAGCAACAGTACCAAGCCGAAACTGAAACGATGGGCTTGCTATGGATGCGTACCTCTGCAGAGTACAGAGCGTTGGCGTATCAAGGGTATAATGTGGCAATGAATGCGGTTAAGATGGCCGTTACTGATCCATCTCATCAAAGAAAACCTTTAGCTATCGTTCTTGATGCGGACGAAACCGTAGTGGATAATACCAAGTTGATGGGTGAAAGCATTGTAAATGGTAATGGCCGTTTTGATGCTCCTTGGTGGCGTCAAGCCGTGCATCAAGGCAAATCGCAAGCTATGCCTGGCGCTGTTGAATTTCTAAATGAAGTACATAAACAAGGGGTAGAAATCTTCTATGTTTCAAACCGCTACGCACCTGTAAACCTTGATGTAACGATACAGAACTTTAAAGAACTAGGATTCCCCTCTGTCGATAAAGACCATGTACTACTATTCGAAAAAGACTCTGATAAACAACCTCGCTTTGATATGATTGCTAAGAAATATTATGTCATTGTATATATGGGCGATAACGCCGGTGATTTCCTAATCGGCACAAAAGGCAAGACACTAGCTGAAAGAAATGCCATCATCGACAATCATAAAGAGGACTTTGGTACTACCTTTGTGGTATTCCCAAACCCTGCTTACGGATCTTGGGTAAGTGCATTAGCTAAAGGCTACCAAAACCTCAGCTCAGAAGAACAAAAACAAGTAAATAACCAATACCTACAACAATAAGGACGCCTTGCGTATACTTTATTAAAAACGATATAATAAAGTATACATGCGTCTATAGCTCAACCGGAGAGAGCGTCAGTTTCCTAAACTGTAGGTTGGGGGTTCGATTCCCTCTAGGCGCACCAGAAGGATAGAGCTGCAGTTTCGCCTTAATACTCGTGAGAATCTATTAAGGTAGGGCTTTATGCCGAAATCAAAGGACACAATTTATTGTGTCCTTTTCCTATTTTAATCATATTAAAACTATCTTTTTATCAAGATAATAGTTGAGTAATTATGTTTATTTAGTAAAAATTAAAACTGATTGATGAATAAAAATTAGAAAAGCTTGACATATAAGTAATGCTGATATATTATGTAATTAGATTTTACCATAGCGAAAGGTTACAGAATCTACTAAAATAAGACTTTATGTCGAAATCACTACTTTTAAGTAGTTATTAACAATAGTATATGTAAATTGAGTTAGTAGTACATATTACTAATGTTTTTTGTGTGAAATTTTGAGCACGGGTCTTATGATCTGTGCTCTTTTTGTTTATTGATTTATTATAGCGAAAGGCTACAAAAGTGCTTAACTTCGTTGTTGAGGTTTTAGTACTCTGTAATTTTTCGCTATGATAAAACAAACTTAGATCAAAGATGGAATCCCATTCTGTTTTAGTACTCTGTAATTTTTCGCTATGATAAAACTATCAGCACGTAAAGGCGGTTGGGGCCGTGTTTTAGTACTCTGTAATTTTTCGCTATGATAAAACCCTAACAGCCGCAATCAATTACTTGATTGGGTTTTAGTACTCTGTAATTTTTCGCTATGATAAAACACATAACGGAGCATAGTGTCCCATGTACCAGTTTTAGTACTCTGTAATTTTTCGCTATGATAAAACACCATACCGGTCTAGGTATGGTCGGTACCAGTTTTAGTACTCTGTAATTTTTCGCTATGATAAAACTTCAATCCTAACAAGATTTGATGGCAATGCGTTTTAGTACTCTGTAATTTTTCGCTATGATAAAACCCTGCGGCAATTGCCAATGGCCTTGTAGGAGTTTTAGTACTCTGTAATTTTTCGCTATGATAAAACTTTAGCTGGTACGTTGACGGCTACGGACTGTTTTAGTACTCTGTAATTTTTCGCTATGATAAAACAACATCCAGAATAAAGAAGGTGTCACGATTGTTTTAGTACTCTGTAATTTTTCGCTATGATAAAACACATCAATAACATACATCTGTACACACACAGTTTTAGTACTCTGTAATTTTTCGCTATGATAAAACTGTTTAATCCCTTCAGCAGTTGCTTTAGGAGTTTTAGTACTCTGTAATTTTTCGCTATGATAAAACTTGAAACACTTCAAGCTACCTATACAGGTAGTTTTAGTACTCTGTAATTTTTCGCTATGATAAAACATATTTAGAACATGAGTTATATCTAGTGTGTTTTAGTACTCTGTAATTTTTCGCTATGATAAAACATTTGCGACTCCATTCCTTTTACTTTTGTAGTTTTAGTACTCTGTAATTTTTCGCTATGATAAAACTATGAATAAGGAGATTAAATAATGACCACTGTTTTAGTACTCTGTAATTTTTCGCTATGATAAAACATTGCTGGAAAGGAAACAGCACCAGCAGGGGTTTTAGTACTCTGTAATTTTTCGCTATGATAAAACTCTTCTAGAGATTTAGCAGATACTCGTACAGTTTTAGTACTCTGTAATTTTTCGCTATGATAAAACTAACTTACCACCTCGCAGCGTGTCGCCGATGTTTTAGTACTCTGTAATTTTTCGCTATGATAAAACTTGTACCAGCAGTACTATTACCAGTTGGAAGTTTTAGTACTCTGTAATTTTTCGCTATGATAAAACCTTTTCCATTAACAGGTTGTATCTGCTGCAGTTTTAGTACTCTGTAATTTTTCGCTATGATAAAACGCGTAGAGTTCTGTAGTTTACTATTAGAATGTTTTAGTACTCTGTAATTTTTCGCTATGATAAAACATAAATTATCTAAACTAACTCATGAATGGCGTTTTAGTACTCTGTAATTTTTCGCTATGATAAAACGCAAATGCTTCACCCCTTGTTATGTCATACGTTTTAGTACTCTGTAATTTTTCGCTATGATAAAACTTAAATTCAATGACACAGAAGATCTTGCACGTTTTAGTACTCTGTAATTTTTCGCTATGATAAAACTTGTCTAAAAGCCTGCAAAAAAAACACCTAGTTTTAATACTTTGTGATCGTTGCTTATGATAAATCTAGAGTAAAAAATAATGATTTTCTGATTATTATGATTTTATGTATTAATACAATTAATGAATATCAGGGGAGGGTATATATGGGATATATACTGGGATTAGATATCGGGGTTGCTTCTGTTGGTTATGCAATTATTGATGAAAACTATAATGTTCTAATTAGTGGGGTAAGATTATTTCGAGAAAGGACGGCAGAAGAGAATGTAGCACGTAGAGGGTTCAGAAGTAGTCGTAGAGGTGTGAGGCGGAGTCATCATAGATTAGAGCGATTAAAAGAACTCTTATCAAATGTACTAGGGGTAAGTGGAGATCAATCTTATACAAATCTCTATGAAATTAGAGTTAGAGGGCTTGCTAATAAGCTTTCACCTGATGAATTGATAGCTGCTATAATTCAATTGGCTAAACATAGAGGTGTTTTCTATTTGAGCCCAGAGGATCTTGCTGCTGAGGACGGAAGTAATCGAAGTTCAGCAGACATTATTCGAAATAATGAGAATAAACTTAAGGATGGAATTTATCCTTGTCATGTTCAGTTAGAGAAGTTGAAAACTACAGGAACAGTACGAGGCATTGAAAATAAGTTTACCCATGAATCATATCGTAATGAATTAATTAAGCTTCTTGAAGTTCAATCAGCATTTTATCCAGAATTAAAAGAGATAATAGATGAGATTTTATGTATATATGATTCTAAACGTGAATATTATGAGGGGCCTGGTAGTTATAAAAGTCCCACACCCTATGGGAGTTACCAATTAGATGAAAATGGTAATGTTATTAAGATTAATCTGATTGATAAAATGCGTGGCACGTGTACATATTTTCCTAATGAATTAAGAGCACCTAAATGGAGCTATAGTGCATGCTTATTTAATTTGTTAAATGATCTAAATAATTTAACGATTCAAGGGGGGAAGATAGCTGAAGCTCAGAAACAAGAGCTGATTAGTGAGTATGTAAATAAGGGTAAATCAGTAACAATTCCTGCTATTGCAAAAGTATGCGGTGTTAAAAAGGAAGATATTTTTGGCTTTAGAATAGATAAGTCGGAAAAACCAATTTTTACAAAATTTGAAGGTTACAACGAGTTATTAAAAATTGCAAAATTTGTAAACGAAGAAGCTACAATTGAAGGTAATAAACAATTAGTAGATGATATATCTGAAATTCTAACTAAAGAAAAAAGTATAGAAGTTCGTGAAAGAAAATTAGTAGATGATTTAAAATTATCTACTAGTTTAGCTAAAGAAATTGCAAAATCGGGGGGCTTTACTACATATCATTCTTTATCATTTAAGGCTATTAATTTAATCTTAGATGATTTATTGAGAACTAGTAAGAACCAAATGGAATTATATACTGAAGTAGGTATAAAGCCATATAACCATAACTTTTCACAGAACAATCAGTTATGTGCTAATTTATCTGACTGGATTGTATCACCTGTTGTTAAACGCTCTATTAATGAGACTATTAAGGTGTTTAATGCACTGCGTAAATATCTTAAAACCCAAAATGGAGATGACGCCGAATTTAGTGATGTAGTAGTTGAATTAGCACGAGAAAAAAATAGTCAGGAAAAGAAAGATCTGATTAAGAAAATTCAGAAGGCCAATGAGGAAAAACGCTATAAAATCATGGAACTTGTTGAAAACAGGACGCTTACGCGTGCAGAGTTTGAGCGTATTAGTTTATTGTTAGAACAGGATTTTAAATGTGCATATTCTTTAGCGCCTATAGAATTGGCTGATGTATTTAAACCAGGTCTTTTAGAAGTTGATCATATTATTCCTTTATCCATATCTCTAAGTGATGCTCAGTCTAATAAAGTACTCGTCTATCAAGTAGAAAATCAAGCGAAAGGCCAACGGTCACCATTCCAATATTTCAGTAGTGGGAAAGCAAAAATAGTTTTTGAAAGATTTAAAGAATATGTTACTAGAAACTCGAATTTTAGTAATACTAAAAAGAGAAATTTACTATATCTTGGAAATCCAGTTGAAGATATGAAAGGTTTTATTGATCGCAATTTGGTCGATACACGGTATGCATCACGTGAAACCTATAATTTATTAAAATCCTTTTTTGATTACCATAATATAAATACCAAGGTTAAAGTTATAAACGGTTCTGCAACAAGTTATTTTAGAAAAAAAGCGTATCTATCAAAAAATAGAGAAGAAACATATGCTCATCATGCACAAGATGCTATGATTATTGCTGGTTTTGCTAATACGAAACTGATGAAATTTTTCTCGAAAATAGGTGCCTTTTCTGAAAGTTTAAATAATAAGGAATCTATTGTAGAGATAGATGGCAATATTATAAATTCTGAAACAGGCGAGGTACTGGAGCAAGAGTTATTTGATAAATCAGAGAATGTATCTAACTATATTCAGTTCTTAAAACGTATTGAACGTATAGAACCGTTATATTCTCATAAGGTGGATCGCAAACCTAATAGAGCTTTGTATGATCAACAGATAAAAGCAACTCGAAGCTTTGTTGAAGATAATAAAGAGGTAACCTATATTATCACTAAGTATAGTGATATTTATAATACAGGAACTGGTAATGCTGGAAGCAAACTTAAAAAAATGATTTTAGAGTCTCCTGATAAATTGTTAGTGTATCATCATGATCCTAAAACTTTTGAGATTTTTCTAAAGATTGTAGAACAATATGGAGAAGAAAGTAATCCTTTTGCCGCTTATAAAGAAGATCATGGACCAATCCGTAAATATTCAAAAAAAGGCAATGGTCCAATTATTGAGTCGGTTAAGTTTCGAGAAAAGCAGTTAGGGGCGCATCGTGTTAATGTAAAACAAGATGGACATAACAAATCGGTATATTTGAAAATAAAAAGCTTACGTACTGATGTGTACCAAGATGGAGAAAATTACTTAGTGCTTAATGTGCCATATGATATGGTTAGCTTTGTTAATGGTAGATATATAATTGATCAAGACAAATATTATAAATCAAAACAGGTTCAAAAAATTCCTGAGTCTGCTACCTTTGTAACATCTTTATATCGAGGGGATTATATAACTTATGAAGAAAATGGCGAAACAGTAGAATGTATTTTTAAATGTATTAATAATGAGAAGACTCATAGAATAGAGATCTCTTATGTGAATCGGCCAACCGATAAACAGGTTATGAAGGCTATAAAGACCAGTATTAAAAACTTGACCAAATATAATGTTGATGTATTAGGTAATAAATATAAAGTTACAGATGAAAAATTAGAGTTTGATGTTACGATTTAATGTTGCAGGGAGCGCACATTATGGGTTGGCGAACAATTATTATTGAACAGAGTCAGCAAGTTTTATTACATTTAGACAACTTAAAAATAAAAATGCTTGAAGGGGACTATTTAGTCCCCTTACAAGATATTAGTATAGTTATTTTTAATAACTATAAATTAAATGTTACAACGCAATTATTATGTAAGATGAGTCGCTATCAAATTTGTGTAATCATTTGTGAAAAGAATGGATTACCGTCTGTTGTTATGAATCCTATAGCAGGAAATTATGTAACATTTAAAAATCAAGAAATACAACTGAATATGAATTCATCTAGACCAGGTGCTTTGTGGAAAGCAATTATTGAATGTAAGATAAATAATCAAATGTTTGTTTTAGATCATTATTCATTGTCATTAGATACAATTGAGATAATGGAATCTTTAAGAGATACAATTCAGCCGTTTGATACGGAAAATCATGAAGGTATTGCTGCAAAAGTTTATTTTAAAGCTTTATTTGGTATTGATTTTATACGTGATAGAGAAGAGGGAGATCCCATCAATAATGCTTTGAATTATGGATACTCTATTATTAGAGCCCTTATGGCAAGAGCATTAGCTGCTAAAGGACTTATATTATCAATAGGGATAAAACATCATAATATATATAATCACTTTAATCTCGTTGATGATTGCATGGAAATATATAGGCCCATCATAGATGATTGGGTCTATTCTTGTATTTATGTGCCTGAAGTTTTATTTTCAAGAGATATAAAACTTAATTTAATTACTATGCTTTCTGAGCGTACAGTACATCATCAAAATATATCTTACTCAATAGCAGATTCAATGAATAGATTTGCAGATAGTCTCGTTAGATGTATGACTGATGATAATGAAGTATTAGATTTACCATTATTAGCTATATGACGTTGGTGTGTGAAATGAATAGGTACAGAATGGTGAGAGTATTAATAATGTTTGATTTACCTATGGATGATACTGTTGCAGTTCGTCATTACACCCAGTTTAGGAAGTTTTTAATACGGCAAGGGTATTTTATGATTCAGTATTCTATTTATTGTAAGATTATGCCTAATCGGGATGGTGTAAAGTCTCATATTGAATATATTAAGCGCTATTTGCCTCCAGATGGAGCCGTATATGTTTTGCAAGTTACGGAGAAGCAGTATCAAGGTATGAAACTATTAACTGGGAAGAAACAAATTATCGAAGAGAAGTTAACGATTGATAAAACTATCATTTTCTAGGAGGCGTCTATGAATGGTGAATTGGTATTATCAGGGTATAGACTTTTAGAACCAGTCCATATTAACTTACAAGCTATAACAATTGTGGTACCACAAGATGATTTCAGGACCATACCGGTTATATTTGATTTTATAGAACGATATTTTGATAAAAGGAGATTCTCCCAACAATACCCATTTAATATATTGAATCTTAATAATAGTGTATGTAGAGATGATGAGTTTGAAATTTTGTATATTCCTTCAAGAGTAGATTCAACAGAACTTTTTAAGATTGCAAAAAAGAGTTTGTTAGGTAAGATAACAGAGAAAATCTATAAAGAAGTTTCAATATCTGAACGGGAAAAATGCTTTAATCAGTTGAATTCTGTAATACTTTCGCCAATTAATGAATTATTATCTCGTTATAATTTAATATGCGAGAGTAATATGAATGATTTTTGGAGTTTTAGTAAGATTATAGATGTACTATCTAATGATATAGAAGTATATGGTACGTTTGATGAACGATCGCAGTATGACTTGAAATATATGCTGGTAGATTTGTTTGCTGAACTAGATATAGGAAAGAAGAAGCTACTCCTATTAGATTTACCTGAACAAGGCTTATCAACAGAAGAATTTCACTCTTTGTTAGACTATCTTAATAAAAAAGGCTCAAATATTGATAATGCTATAGTTTATACGCAATCTAGTGCTATTACTAATATATATGAGAAGCCCTTATGCTATCATATAGTTAAAGATAATCAAATATGGGGAATGGATGATTACGATGAAATTGAGGCTTTATTGATGGAGGAGCGTGGCTCTATAAATTTAATGGAGAAGGAGCATCGGTTTATACAAAGCTTGTTTAATCGTAGTCTATTTGAAACAGATTATAAAGAAATTAGTGATTTATTTTTTAGTAAATAAGTTGAATTTTAAAATATAGTAAATAGAGTGAGTATATATGAGTATTTACAATTGGATTCAAGAAAAGCTCTTCGATAACTACGAGGAGTGGTATATGAAGAGCCCTGATTATAATCGAAACGGTTTTAACATAGTTGGAATAGATAATACATTAAAGGCCATGCATGATGGATTTTTCATGTACATAGAGTTATACCCACCTCATGCGATCAATGGTTGTACTGCGATGAAAGCCCGTGTAGGGAAAACGCAGGATGCAGTGGATATATTCTTAGACATAGATGGTAAGACCTATCGTATGGCAGATGTAAGTTATCCTGATGCGGTGAAGATGATGCGGGCTTTTGTGAAAAAACGCAGAGTACCTGATTGTAGTTTGTGTGTAGAAGTAGCAAATCTAGATATAGAGCAGATGAAACCAACATTTACAGAGCTAGTAACGTTATTACTAGGCGATGCTAAACAAGCTAAATCATTTATGTCCAAGGCAAAGCTACGTTCCATGGAAGCTTTAGAAGATAGTTGGTGGAACCTTTATGAGAAACTAGTATCTAAAGGATATGCCGTAGAGCTAAGCTGTAAGTGTGAACTAGAGGATTTTGTTCATAATGTGCAGAAATTAATACGTGACAAGTCTTTAGATACTAGCGAAAATCTAACTATTGATACAGCAGCATTAGATGAAGACCAATGCATTACGGACTGGAGTGCGGATCTTAATGCCACATGGGAAGCCCATAAGTTAGTAGGCATGGACATCGGCACAGATAGTTTGGTGCTCATGGTACTTTCAAATGAGGAATTTAAAACAGCCCAAGAGCTAGCGAAAGAATTATTACATAGAATCGATGTAGCTGAACGCTCGTGATATAACAGAAATTATGATGAGTAGCGTGATTATAATGTGGCAGTATCTATAAAAGGTCGTAATTCTTAACTGTAAACAATTTGCACTGTATAAATGTGATGAATAGGAGAGAGTCATATGAGTGTTGTACGTGTACCAGAATATGAAGCAGAGTTTGAGCCGGAAGTATTTGAAATCTATGCATTGCCGCGCAGTGATGCGAATGGGGCAAGTCCTTATTTAGAGAAGTACCATAGACCATTAGTGTCCACCGATGCTATCTTAGATACTCGAACTGGCGTGCTTGACCGCAGCGAAGGTATTTTGACGTGGATTATTGATGGTCTTGAAGATAGATGGGGGTATTCTTTTGAGCCTCATGGTGTCTATAAATTGTTAGTTAAGAAAGCAAAACCCTTAGAGGACTTGGGCTATATGCGCCCTTCTTGGAATAATCGCTATTATGTGCTTGAGGTGTTAGAGGAACATGCTAAACATAGCGAGTTGGAGGCGTTGTCAGCTTATTTGAAAACCCCTAAATACCTTCATACCGATAGGGGCGACTTCCTCTTAAATCGAGAGTATCAATATTACACAGCCAGAATTGATGATTATGCTTTCACCCTTGATGTAGATGAGGGCTCTGATGAAAGCTGTACCGTAGCATTGTCTGCTTTCAATACAATCGATAATTTCAAAGCATTTGAACAACGAATTAGCGCATATATTAGTGAAAAATTGCTAGAACTCGCTAATGATTGGCTCGACAATGATGACCAGGACCCGATTACGGCTGACGTATTTGCTAAGCGTATTACGATGGGTGAATTGGCGTTTCGTAACGATGGCTCCATAGAGGTCTATTATGACGATGATGATATTTTCTGGGGGCACTGTATCATAGCTCATATTGATGCGGATGGGAACCCTGTTGATGCAGATATTGCAGGCTGATTAACTAATGGAGCGTCCTAATGAGAAAATCGGAATTAATGACATTATGGAATGTTGAAAGCTGGTCTGAAGAACCGTATGGCGTTTACTTTGTATCTCGCCGATTGGGCATTAATCGTTTAGAGAATGTAGGACAAGCCTTTAAAAAACTTAATATTAGTTGTACCGGTTATACTGAAGATGATGTACTTTCACTATCAATATGGGAGCAATTATATGTTCAATTAGATGAATTAGACCAACTGGCGAAGGGGCTCATACAAAAGGAAATACCGAAAGAAGAGTCTGTTGTACTAACGCTAACGGATATAATGCTGGATAAATCAGGTTGTTACGATGTATTTGCACTAGGCTATGATGTGGGAGAATCCTCAGCAGGACATCTATATGTTTTGGTTCCTTTTGATGAAAACTTCACGGCTCAACAAGATGTGATATACGAAACCTTATAGGGTTGTTTTAAAGTGGTGATACTGGTGTTGTATTCTACCTAAAAATATAAGTGATATGCAGGAGAGAGACTATGGAAGATATATATAAATTAGTCAAAGATTTCTTCAGTCATGATATGGATTTAGATGATTTATTTGATTCCGAAGCTATCATCTGGATTGACTGGCGCGAGAATGACGAAGATGTGGTACGCTATTTCAATGATATGATGGATGAGCCTATTGATATTCAAACCGTTAGCAATGACAAGCCCTATGGTGATGATATTGTGCTACAAAAGGGTGATAAAGAACTCTTAATTCCTTACGGTGATGAGAAAAATCGGGATGTTACCATCAAATATTTCAACGACTTCGTTAAACCTGATTATGAGGTGCGCTGGTTTGCTGAAAGCCTTGGCGATGATACGCTCGGATTTACCGTGCTTTCAGGGACAGAATGGACCAAATTAAACGACGAATTTGGGGCGGATACGGTTCGCTACTATTTTGAGCCAATTGATCTTGAAAGTAATATGTTTAATCTCGACATGGATGAAGTTTCTGCATTATTAGAATTACGAGAAAATAATAGATGAAATAGAGAGATGAGAGAATCAATAAGAGGGAAGAATATGGATTATTTAAAACTATTGTGTGAAGATTCTAGCTTGGCAGCAAATTTTGATGCTCTATTTGATTTCTTTTTACTCGATGAACCTACAAAACGTGATGAGGTAGAGGGGCGATGTACCTTTTCCGTGGACGGAGTAGCTTTTGCTCGTGATGGTGCCGGTGGCGAATATCATCAATTAGAGGATGGCTCTATCGGATATATGAGTAGCGAAGGGGAATGTGGTCGTATAGCTGAAAGTGTAGATGATTTAATCCATTTGTTGGTGTATAGCATTTGCTGGCATGATTATTGTGACGCCAGCCAATATACGGACATATCTACTCTTGAAGCCTATGCCAATGAGCGACATGATCAAATCGCTTCTTATACAGAAATGGATGTATGGGAAACCGTTGTTCAGGTGCTAGGCATGCCTTTAGAAGCAAATGTGGCTGCTGAATTACAAAAATTCTATGACGCTGCACATCGAGCTCCTTTATATATTTGTTATTTCCATGAAGATGATGGAACCGTTACAGAATCACATAATCTGTTTTTCTAGACGTATTGTTTAAAAGGAGAATTATATGGCTATTGATGGAGTAAAAATCATAGATAGTGATGATGGCCATGATATTTATAATTTGATTGTTGAGCGCTATAGAGATGGTATCAGTATTGATACCATTGTTTCAGAAATTCTGGCTGAAGAGCAGAATTTTTGTACTGACGAATTCTATACAGAAATTTATTGGACTGCCGTAGCCTATTCGCTGTGGAAGATAGGTCATCTGCCGCAGGATATCAAAGAGAAAGCATTAGACATAATCGCGAAGGGCGCTCATGAGTTTTGGCTAGAAATTGATAGTAAGGCGCTCAAACAACGGCAAAAGGTGTTAGATACATTAGCCGTACAACTACAAAGTGAAAATCCAAAGCCTCTAAAGGTTCGTAAATCTAAAACAAAGCGAGAACCTCATTTTAAGGTAGGTGACGTATTAGCTGTTAAGTTTGAAAACGAGTATGGAGCTATTTTTGTATCTGACGTGGATCAATCACCGCGGAAAATCGAGTACCATTTGGCCTGTACAAGACTTTTACAAGCGCACAAACCTAGTATGGATGATTTTTTAAATAGTCAAATTTCCTGTCGTAAAGATAATACAAATTTCGGTATCGATACCGACTGTTGGTTTAATCATAAAGATCTAGGCCTATTGCTAGACCATTTAGAAATCATTGGGGCTGTTGAACTGTATCCGTGCAAGCTGTGGAAACTAGCACCGGCAGGCACATTGGACGATATCTACACCGAGATTACAGATGAGCCTAGAAGAGGTAGAATTCGCCTGATAGATACTAATGAATTGGTGAAAGATATTGTTCACCAATAATTATTGCGCTAAAAAAGGGAGTAGATGCGATGAATGCAACAACTCAAACATATATAGAAACTGTGAAAGTCAGTGATATACCCTGGCATCGTTTGACCACAACTTACGGCCGTGCTACAGATTTTCCTGCTCATCTTGAGGTGTTGTGGGATATGAAGGACGTTGATGCCATTGATGCGGCAGGTGAAGAGCTGGCCCAAAACATTGAGCATCAATCGACTTTATGGCATGCTACGCCCTTTGCGTTGATTTTTTTATTACGTATTTTTAAAAAAGCCGTTGAAGAACAAGGCCATAATGAGATCGCAAGATATTTAGTAAAAGAATTAGCTGAATTATTCATCATTATTGCTGAGTGTATTAGAGATGGTCTTATGCTAGAACATGTAGATCAATTATCGAACTTTGAGGATATGCTCAACGAAGAGTATCTTTGGCCTGAAGAATATGATGAAGATGAAGATGTTCTTAGATATGAGGAAGAAGAGGTATTTCCGGATGATCTGTTCTTTAGCTTCTACTACTATTCTTTACAAGTGCTTCTATTATGTAAGCCATTGTTAGACAAAAATAACAAATATGAGGTTACGTTGCTAGAATTGTTGACAGAGATAGAGAACTAACTATCAGTGGAGGCTTCGAATTATTCGGCATTTATGGAGATTATAGATTCCTAAGTAACTATGTAAGTTTTAGATTACTGAGTATCTAGGGAGGTTTTAGAGTATGGGACTCATTGCAAATTATAATTGTATAAGTGATGAAAGCTTAAAAGAACTCAAAGGGTTAGGCTCATCAAAGAAGGATCTTTTTGAAACCGTTGAAGAGTGGAGCGATGAGGACGAGTTATTGCTCGACATCGATAAGATGTGGGATGTCCTTCACTTCGTGCTTACTGGTGTGAGTACTGATCATAGAATAGATGATAATCCACTTAGTCAAGCTGTGCTTGGTGTAACGTCTATAGAGGATTTATCAGACTATATGGCCTATACGGAACATTCTCAAATAGCTGATATCGTAGCGGCTCTAGAGCAGTTTGATATGATCAAGCACTCGAATCTTTCGATATGAAAGCCTGTAAAGAGGCTGAGTTATACCCAAATATTTGGGACTATGACGAAGAAGAGGAGGAAATCATAGATGAGCTTCTCCATGACTTCGAGCAGATGAAGGTGTTCTATAAAAAAGTGCTAGAAGCGAAGGGCCACGCAGTAGTTTCGATTTGTTAAAAAGGTGGTTATAATGGACAAAGCGCGTAAAAAGGAATTGCTAAAGGCTTATGCTGATGAGCAAAGGCAATCGTTTAAAGATAATCTGCCTATGGATGAAGAGCTATTTTGGAATCTCTTTGACTATGTAGATGAGAAATTAGAGACAAATGATGGTTGCGATCATAGTTTGACTTTCACAAGAGAATTTTTGGAAAAGCAGAGCGTAGATGTTGAAAGTGTACTAGCCTGGATTATTAACGAAGGTGGCGGGTGTGATTGTGAGGTTCTCTACAATGTAGAAGAGAGATTTGAAGAGTAATATCTATATAATTGGGGAGATTTTCGTATACAGCTTGTTTTTGACTTAGAGCAAACTGTAAGCAGTCTAATGTAAATTTATTTTTGATTTTGGCAACCAAGTAATCTTTGGTAAAAAATCATAGTATACTAGAAATTTTATATACTTCCGGCGATATTAGCGATTTTGTCTAAGAAGCGCCGGAGTTTTTCGTCTGAGCTGTTTTCCGTGCCCGCCAACTGGGTATGTGTAACCGGTTTGATGCCGCAGGATTTCAGAATCTGATTTTTTAATACCTTGCCATAGTCTTGGATAAACGGCGTTAAAAAGGCGGGAGTGTTATGTGTGGTGATAATCCAGGCTGATTTTCCTTGTAAATGACCTATAAGGCCTCTTTTACCGTATGAATAGGCAAAGCCTGCTGTAAATACGCGATCGATAAAGCCTTTGAGCATTGCGGGCATACCGCTCCACCAAATTGGGTAGATAAAGATGATATGGTCTGCCCAAGTAATCATATTGCGATACTTTTCCATGCCTGGCACAGTACTTAAATCTCGACGTTTGTGCGTATCATCAAATCGCAATATAGGATCGAATTGCTCCTCATATAGATCCAAGGTGTTCACATTGTGATCCTTTGAAAGATTCTGTTGCACTACTTTCAGAATAGCATTATTAAAACTTTGATGATTAGGATAGGTGTAAATGATTAAAATGTTCATGGCTAGTTCCTTTCTGATTAATCATCGCTGCTTGAGGGAATCTGGATAATAAAATGGTATCTATATTAAGTTAAAGTCTAGTGAAGAGTATTTATTCTGAAAGTAAATGGCGATAGAATTTGCTAAGGAAATATTGTTAATTTCTTTTATTTGCAGGTGTTACTATAAAGGTATATAGTATAGACATGTGATGGATATAGTCACATGTCTATTTTTTATAAGGAGGACGCTATGCAACACGTTCAAACCCGCAGTACTACGTCCGCGTTAGTACTCACAGCCGTATTGATTGCCCTCGCAACATTGTTTACCATGTACACGAAAATCCCAGTACCTGGCATTCGCGGCTATTTCAATGTAGGAGATGTCGTTATTATGACGTCAGCTCTATTATTAGGTCGAAAATATGGCGCCTATATTGGTGCTATCGGCCCGGCGCTAGCTGATTTATTCCTCGGCTATGCAGTCTTTGTACCCATCACCTTCGTGGTGAAAGGCATTGAAGGCTATCTTGTCGGTACTGTCTATAACAATAAGACAACTACCTCTGCCTTGGTAGCAACTATCGTAGGCGGTATTGTTATCGTAGCAGGCTACTTTATCGCCGAATACTTTGTATTTGATCCAGGCGTAGCCATTGCAAGTATTTTAACTAATACTATTCAAGCTGTTATGAGCGTTATTATTAGTATGATTTTATATGCTATATTACGGAGACGACTTGCGTAATAGTATACTTATTGGTATACGATGTAGAAAAAGATGTTAGTATAGTTAATGATGACACTCAAGAAAGTACAGCGCTAGTAGCGCTGTGCTTTCTTTGTTTTTATTATAATTATCCATGAACTTTTAATTGTCATTATTTACCTTAGCGTATTGAGGCTTAGATAAATGGACATATTTTATTTGTTTTGTTAATATAAAATTCAATAATAATTTTATGTTGTGTGTTATGATTGGTGAAATTTTATGGTTAGAGTTTTATATTTATTTTTATTGCTAGTTGTTTTGAGTCCTATTAATGCTTTTGCTGATTATCAGAGGGACACGCTTGATATAGAACTCTCTCTTAATGAGCAGATACAGTCTCAGTTAAAGATTCCGGCTGAAGTCCTTAGAACGAAGATTGATAAAGATTATAGTTTTGCATTACAGGTAAGAACGGATTCTCAAGGACGTATTACTTCTGTTGAGTTAGATCCAAATGAGTATATATCTAATGATGAGATATATTCAAAATTAGTACAGACTGCAAAAGATACAGTTTGGAATATAGGGGATATTGATGTTAAAGAAGAGCTTGTTATTTATATTCCATTTAATTTTATAATATCCTCTAAGGACGATGTAAATTGACAGTCTCTAGAATATATCTTAATAGAAGTTATTGTGTTGTGTGTTATGGTTGGTAAACGTTTATGTTTAGAGTTATATGTTTGTTTTTATTGTTAGTTGTTTTAAGTCCTTTACATGTTTTTGCAGATGACATGGAACTAGATAGCAATGATCTTTCTTCGTTTGTGGGTAAAATAGAAGAACAGAAATTCATTCCAGTTGAGATAATGAAAAAGATGGGTGATAGACCGTATAGTGTTCCATTGATTATTAATACAGATGTTCAAGGAAATGTTATTTCTGTTGAATTGACGCCTAATCAAGACCTATCTGATGACACGGCTTATTTGGAATTAGTTCAGGTTGCTAAAAATATAGTATGGAATGTAGGTAATATTGGTGTTGAGAAAGCGACAACTGTAATGGTGAATTTTGAATTTGGCTTACAATAGCGTTTGGGAATGCTTAAATGTATCATCATGGAAGCATCTATAAGACTTTTATAATCATAGTTATCATATGGTATAATACTTTCATTATGTAGTGAAAAAGGAGATCTAAATGGCAAATTTACCTAACTGCCCTAAGTGTGGCGATGAGTACACATACGAAGACGGTCATATGTTTATCTGTCCTATGTGTGGCAACGAATGGACAGCGGCTGACGCACAAGCTGCAGCTGAAGCGGGTATCATTCGCGATACTAACGGCAACGAGCTCGCTGATGGCGATACAGTTGTTGTTGTAAAAGACCTCAAAGTAAAAGGTGCGGGCGTATTAAAACAAGGTACGCGCGTAAAAAATATTCGTCTCATCACCGATGCAAGCGACGGTCACGATATCGATTGTAAAATCGATGGCTTCGGTGCGATGGCATTGAAATCTGAAATGGTTAAGAAAATCTAATCTAAGGAATCCCTACCGATAAAAATTCGGTAGGGATTTTTTCGTGGTATAATCAACTTATAATGCATATAGTAAGAGAGTTTTTAGATGAGAGGAAACTATGGTTAACCGTGTTATTTTATTGGCCTTATTAGTATCTATGATGAGTCCTATTAGTTCTCTAGCTGCAGATGTAAAGCCTGCGGACAGGCGTAATTATGAATTGCAACAACAGATTTCTTATAACGTAATCATTCCACCAGAGGCTTTTGAAACGAGTGCAGACGGAACATTAATCGTTCCTATAGAGATAAAGACGGACGATAAGGGTAATATTGTAGCTGTTGAAGCGGGTCCTAATAATTGGAAGCTAGATCGTGAAGCGTACCCAATTTTTGAGGAAGCTGCTAAAGAGGCGGCTTGGAATACTAAGCATGTTGATACTGATGAAGCGCTCGTTGTAACGATTCCCGTTAGTATTGTCATGTTATCTGATAACAATCTAAAGAAATGATAAAGGAGGACTTATGGAGGCTACAAAAGATTTAGAGAGATATACTTACGAACTTCTCGCTGAACGGGGTGTCACAATAGAGGACATTGCAGAGCTTGTTTTTTATGTACAAAAACCATATATGCCGAATTTAAAACTTGAAGAGTGTAGAGATAGCGTGGCGTCTGTACTATCTAAACGGGAGGTACATAATGCAATTATTACGGGCATAGAGCTTGATAAGTTGACAGAGCAGAATAAATTATCTCAGCCATTGCAACGCATTGTTGCTAATGATGAAAGCCTATATGGTATTGATGAAATTTTGGCTTTTTCCATCGTTAATTTGTATGGATCCATTGGTTTTACAAATTATGGATATTTAGATAAGGTGAAGCCAGGTATTATCAGAAAATTAGATAGTGAAGAGGGCGGGCATTGTAATACATTTCTCGATGATTTGGTAGGTGCTGTAGCGGCAGCAGCGGCAGGAAAACTGGCACATAATGAACCAAATCGCGTGCAACATGCTATAGTAGAAGAATAGAAGTCCGTCATATATCTACTTGTCGATAAAGTATGAGGTGGGTTTCGATGACTCATTGATAACACTTTCATAACAATTTGATGACACTTTCACAACAACTTGATAACAATTTATAGAGTTGGTAGATACTATTGATGTTATAAAGAATAAAGAGTATAAATAATATTGATTGGAAATAAGTACTTTGTTTTGTAGCTATATACAGGAGGAGCTATGCAAAAGGTTCTGGTAGTAATCGATATGCAAAATGATTTTGTAGATGGTGCACTTGGTTCATCGCAAGCACAGTTAATCGTAGATAATGTGCGTAAGAAAATTGAAAGCTTTGATGGTCCTATTATCTTTACTCGTGACACGCATGATAGGGATTACTTGGAGCGTCAAGAAGGGAAACTTTTACCAGTGCCACACTGCGTTAAAAATACCGAGGGCTGGCATATTGTGGATGGATTGATTGAGGCTGCAGAAGGTCGATCAATTATGAGTCCTGTATCCTTTGTAGATAAACCAAACTTTGCCTCTTTTGAGTTGCTCACTCGGTTAGAGGGTATGGATAAGGTAAATTCTATTGAATCGATTACGCTCATCGGCTTATGTACAGATATTTGTGTTGTGTCCAATGCGATTATGCTGAAAGCAGGCTTGCCAGAGATTCCAATTCACGTCGATTCGAGCTGTTGTGCTGGCGTAACAGAGGAGTCCCATCAAGCGGCATTAACAACCATGAAAATGTGTCAGTGCATCATTGACTAACTTGTGGATCAAATTTATATAAAGTTATGTGATATTGCTGATCAAAAGTCACATAATAATCAACTAATGAAAGGCTGTAGGAGTTCCTATGGCCTTTTATGTTCGCCTTTTATATTGACGTTTTTCTATATAATGTGTACAATTAGATAAAAAATGATAATTCATATCAATTTGTTAGCTAAAATATTATATCCTAACTTCTGGTTACGTTAGGATAATCAGTCTCTTCTTGAAGTATATATGCTATGCTAGTAGATTGATTCTATATTACCGATGCAGGTGCATCGAATCGCTTTCACAAGAACGATGATACGAAATAGTTAGCATTGTTCTATGCCCTAAATTTAAGGAGGACTACTATGAAACCTTTCGAACTCGCACCATTACCGTATGCATATGATTACCTTGAACCTGTTATCGATGCTGAAACAATGAAATTGCATCATGACAAGCATCATCAAGCCTATGTTAATAATTTGAACGCTGCTATCGCGAAATATCCTGATCTTCCGTATGGTTGTGTAGACTGTATTCTCGGCGATATTGCTAATGTGCCTGAAGATATCCGTCAAGCAGTTATCAACAATGGTGGCGGTCACAAGAACCACACCATGTTCTGGGACATCATGACAAAACCAGATACTTCTAAATTGCAAGGTCCTTTGAAAGAGGCTATCGATGCTGAACTTGGTGGCTACGATGCTTTTGTTGAAAGCTTCTCTACTGCGGCAGCTACACGCTTTGGTTCCGGTTGGGCTTGGCTTGTAGTTAACAAAGATGGCAAGCTAGAAGTGACATCCTCTGCGAACCAAGACAACCCTCTATTGGAAGGTAAAAAAGCAATTTTATGTTTGGACGTTTGGGAACATGCATACTATTTGCACTACCAAAACCGTCGCCCAGACTATATCAAGGAATTCTTCCGCGTTATTAACTGGGACAAAGTTTCTGAAAATTACGAAAAAGCATTGAAACCACATCATGATTAAGTGGTATACTTGTTAGAAACAGAAACAGAAACAGAAACAGAAACAGAAACAGAAACAGAAACAGAAACAGAAACAATAACAGTAATAGTAATAGACAAGTAATTTAAATATATAACGGATAGTTGATGTGTCTCCCTTCATGTATGAGCTGGGATGGATAATCATCTATCCGTTATTTTTATCTCTTTTTACTGTTTTTAAGTGTATAATTTATTTTATTGGTAAAGAGTTACTATTGGTAAAGCGTTACATGATATTTTGAAAATTTTTGAATTACTTTCAAAAGTATTGCCACGGATACAGATTTTCTAATCGATATCGTTTATCATAGATTCATAGGTCATTATATATAGACCTTTCACAGTAAATAGATAGCCTTATATGCGAGATTTTTACGTATAGGGGCTCATTAATATTAGTAAGTATTTTATAAAGATTTTGACATGAGGGGCTCAAAATGGAAAAGAAATTAGATCTATCCAAATCTGTATATGATTTGGTAAAAGAATATCCTGAAGTAGCAGATATTATGAAAGAATTAGGGTTCAGCGAAATCACAAACAAGGTGATGTTGAACTCTGTTGGCAAAATCATGACCATCCCGAAAGGGGCTAAGATGAAAGGCGTATCCATGATCGATATCGTGGGCGCTTTCATGAAAGCTGGCTTTACCTTAGAAGGTGAAATGCCAAATTTATCTGGTGATGATGCGGAAACTGCGGGTCATCCTGGCGTAGCGCCTACTGCAACGGCTACAAAGTCTAATGTTACGGACACATCTGCTAACGTAGCATCTAGTACAGTTGCAGCAAATGCAGTAGAAAACAGTGAACCAGTATCTACTACAGCGACAGCTAATACTGATGAAGATTCCGAAACTAAGGCTGAAGATACTGTTCAAGATAGCGAACGAGTAGAGCAGCTCAAAGGCTTCTTGAAACGTTTAGGCACAGGTGAAGACCTTGGTGCGGTTCGTGAAGACTTTGCTAGTCAATTCGCCCATGTTGAGGCTAGTGAAATCATGAAAGCTGAACAAGGCCTTATGCGTGAAGGCACACCACTAGCAGAGGTTCAACAATTATGTGACCTTCACTCTGCCTTGTTCCACGGCTCCACTATCCATGAACAAATGGAGTCTGAACACGCTAAGGTTGAGGCTGTACTAGAAGCACAAGAAAAAAGTCAAAGCGTAGTAACGCTAGTCGAAACAGTAGGTCATCCACTCAATCGATTAACAGAAGAAAACAAAGCTCTTGATGCGTTGATTGAAGCTACAAAGGTTAAGGTGGCCGATAAAACTGCTACGGTAGATGATGTGAACGAAGTGCGCCAAGTGTCTATTCACTACGCTAAGAAGGGCGACCTTTTATATCCACATTTGAAAGTAGCCTATGATATTTCTGGCCCATCCATGGTTATGTGGACGGTTGATGACGATATTCGCGATGGCTTTGGTCGTCTAGCTCGTGCTAAGTCTATTGATGATGCTTGGTACGAAGAGTTTGATGGTCTTCTCACACGTGTTCAAGAGATGATCTATAAAGAGCAAAATATCTTGTTCCCAATTTGTGCAGAGAACTTTAGTACTGAAGAGTGGTATCAAATCTACAAAGATACAGCGCAGTATGAAGAAATCTTTGGGGTAAAACGCACTGTTTGGACAGAGGCTGAAGCCGCATTAGCTACACAAACAACAAAAGCAAGTGGCGATGATAATACTATTGCTCTAATAGGTGGTAGCTTAACTGTAGATCAATTAAATGCCATGCTTAATACAATGCCAATGGAAGTAACCTTCGTTGACCACGAAGACATTAACCGTTACTTCAACGATGGTGAAAAGGTCTTTAAACGCCCTACTACAGCTATCGGTCGCGATGTATACTCTTGCCATCCTCCAAAGATAGAGCCTATCGTACGCGGTATTATTGAATCCTTCCGCAAAGGGGAACGCGATAATGTGGCGGTATGGCTTGAAAAGGTAGGTCGTCCATTCTATGTAAACTATATGGCGGTGCGCGACCAAAACAATAATTACCTTGGTACATTAGAATTAGTACAAGACATGCAATTTGCAAAAGACCATTTCAAACGTTCTTAGTAAATTTTATTTTAAATATCTTTACTAAAAGGCCATTTTAAACATTCTTAGTAAAAGCTATTTAAATATCCCTGCTAAAAGGCTTTTCAAACGTTCCGAATAATCGATTATTTCAAATACTCCTGATAAATAATTGCTTTAATACTCCTAATAAAGACTTTAGATGTCGTTAATAGTAACGTATGATTAGCTAAAAGTAGGTTTAAATATAATAAGAGGCAGTCATAGACGTGTTATAAACAGCTGTGACTGCCTCTTTTGATTATATAGTGATATTGAAAGTTAACTATTATTTTAAACCTGAAATATTTAAATGTTTTGTAGGATAGCATCCGTAGCAATTTTGATGTTCTCAAGGCTTGTGGCCAAGTTCAAGCGCACAAAGGTTGCGTAGCTTTCACCACCAAACCATTCACCAAAGCTTGGTGCAATACCGCATTTATTTTCAAAGAAATCATGTATTTCCTCTGGTTTAAGATAAGCGCTAAAATCGATCCAAGCCAAATAGGTGCCGTCCATAGGGCTAATGCGAAGTTCAGGCAAGTTGGCAAGTAGTTTATTGTACATATAATCATAGTTTTCTTTCACTACAGCGAGTAGGTCCGTTAGCCATGCTTCTGCTTCTGGATGCGTGTAGGCAGCTGTGATGGCTGCCTCGGCAATGACGTCCGAATCTGTATGATATACAAGGGCTTTAAAGGCGTTGTAATGATTTCGCAACTCTTCGTTAGGGATAATGACCTCTGCGTGGTGCAGGCTAGCCATATTAAACGATTTTGACAACGAGGACATGGCGATGAGCCTGTCTGTATACGCTCCGTTAGACACAGTTAATGCAGATGTAAATGGTTTAAGTCCCGTGATGAGGTCCTGATGGATTTCATCACTAATGATAAGGACCTTATGTTGCTGGCAGATACTAAATAGTCGATCCATTTCTTCTAAAGTCCATACGTGGCCTACTGGATTGTGCGGATTACAGTGAATGAATAACTTAACATCGTGTTTGACGATAGCCGCTTCAAAGGCCGCGTAATCAACAGCATAGCGGTTATCTTCGTTGTGTGTCATGGGAACGGCGATGATTTGCCGCTTCGCATCGCTGGCGCTACTGTCGAATGCGCCGTACACAGGGCTTAACACTGCGATGGCATCATTTGTTTTTGTGAAAGCTGCTATGCACCACATAATGCCCGTAATGACATTAGGTGCGCTGGTGAGCCAACTACCATCAATTATGCAACGATGGCGGCGCTTATACCAACTAATGACAGCCTTTAGGTAATCGGGATTTGTCATGGTATAACCTAAAGGATTGGCTTTTACATAGTTGCAAATCGCCTCTTGGATGCACTGAGGCGGCATAAAATCCATATCCGCAACCCATAGTGGTAATAGGTCAGTTCGATTGAATTTTAACTGTTGTCCGTTCCATTTTCTGGAATGAGATCCTCGGCGATCAATATAGTATTTTTTGGTAAACTCTGCTGTGTTCATAGGGAGCCTCACATTGGTCAAAATTCAGGATAGATTTGGCTGTGATTAGCGTACAAAAGTCGTAAATCTCTGTTTATATTATATCAATATATATGTATCAAGTTATATGTAAATATTAACATAGTTTAATCTTGCATATAGTACTAAAGCAATTATGTTATTAATTACATAATTGTTTTGCTAAGGTAGTGCTAAATCAGTATTACATTAGCGATGTCATAATCATTTTCTTAAATCTCAAACAAAACACACAGAAGGTTTTATTCGCACACATATTTAATCTTAAAAAACAATCCTAAACCAAACCTTGAGCTATATATCGCTATGAAAGGGGGGGAGGCCTACTGGTGCCTCTTTTTCTATGCAATCCTTGCAAGTATAGGGGCTATATTGGCATACCAAAGGTGTGATAATTGCTTGACTGTTGGGACTTTCACAATTTAGAATATACTATAGAATAGTGTGAGTCTGACCAGTGACCACACGTCTATCAAATGGTTACAAAAGATAAATGTTAGCAGCATGTGGCGGCGTCCCTATGTGAGAGGGCTCATCGGAATGCTTAGGTGCATGCAACGCTGTAAGTATAGTACTGGATCCTTGTTAGGAGGCATGTGCCATGAGTAACGAATTAAAACCACTACATTTTGATGCGGATTATACGATGGAGGAAGCGCTCGCAGAGGCAAAACGTTGTTTAAATTGTCCAAAGCCTTTGTGCCGTATGGGCTGTCCTATTGAAAACGAAATACCTCGTTTCATCCAAGCTATCGCACGTGGTAATTTTGGTGAAGCTAATGATATCTTGGCGGAACGAACAAATTTACCGTCTATCTGCGGTCGCGTATGCCCACGAGAAAATCAATGCGAAGGCAACTGTATCATGAATAAGGCGAAAAAACCGCCTATTAACATTGGTAAATTGGAACGCTTCGCGGCTGACTTTGAAAGCATCAATGAACTTCGCAAGCCTAAGAAAATCAAACAAGATCTCGGTAAGGTAGCTGTAGTAGGTTCTGGGCCTGCAGGTTTGTCCGTAGCTGGTGATGTGGCTAAACTCGGTTATGAGGTAACTGTATTTGAAGGCCAATCTGAACCAGGTGGCGTACTCTTATTCGGTATTCCAGAATTCCGCTTGTCCAAAGCCGTTGTACGTCGTGAAATCGCTCGTCTTGAAGGTTTAGGTGTTAAATTCGTATGTAATACATTTATTGGTCAAGATAAAACTTTGGATGATCTTTTTGCTGAAGGTTTTGACTCTATTTTTATCGGTACTGGTACACATATTCCTCAAGAAGTGCGCATGGAAAACGATGAAGTGCATGGTGTATTCCAAGCGATGTACTTGTTGACGAATGTACAATTGGTAGAAAATGGCGAGCTTGATGAAGCTCAAATCCCTGTTAAAAAAGGCGATCGTGTTATCATCATCGGTGGTGGCAACGTAGCGATGGATGCGGCTCGTACATGCGTCCGTTTAGGCTGCGAAGCGGTAACTGTAGCATATCGTCGTAGTCAAGAACAAATGCCAGCCTTGTTGTCTGAATACGAAGAAGCTCGTGCTGAAGGCGTTCAATTCCAATGGTTCGCTTCTCCAGTAGGCGTAGAAGGTACAGATAAGGTAGAAGGCTTCAAATACGAAGTGATGGCACTTAACGAAGATGGTGCAGGTATCCACGGCACTGGTAACTTCCAAGTAATGCCTGTTGATAAAATCATTATCGCCGCAGGTCATAAACCAAATGCTCGTCTTGTAGGTGAAGGTAATAACTTAAAAGTAGATGAAAAAGGTTATATTATTACATCTGAAGATCCATATGGTATGACTAGTCGTGAAGGCGTATTTGCAGGTGGTGACGTTGTTCACAAACCTGCTACCGTAGTATTGGCTATGCGTGAAGCTAAAAAAGCTGTTGATGGCATGGTTAAATACATGGAAATCAAAAAAGCACAAGAAAGCGCAAATCAATAATTTTACATAAAGACATAGAAAGGACTATACAGTTGAACTGTATAGTCCTTTTGTATTATGAATAGACTTATTATTCCTAAATGTATTTTAACAATATTGCGTATTTACTATATATCGTATAGTCTTCTTGTAGTATTAATAGTGCTAAATAGCGCCAGGTAATTTTATAAATCAAGTGTATGCATAATGTATGAATACTATATAAAAATTGCAATATATAGATAATACCTGTATTTCTGATTTACTATCTGTATTTTTAATGATAATAACTTTTATATATACTAAAATTCCACGAAATGATGAAACTCTACGCAATATAATACACATAAGAAAAAAGGCCTTAACTAAACCGATTTGTACATTGGTTTTGTTAAGGCTTTTGTGTTATCGCTTTTCAACCATTACTAGGCAATGATTGAGCCTAGATTTATAGTAAAGGCATAAATATGTGTTGAGGGAGAAAGTAGATAGAGGTTGCCATGAATCCTATCGTATGTTGTCAAGATCTACAAGTTCGACAAGAAGTTCACAAGCTTGGTGTATTGATTTTACTTTGGCGTAGACAATTGGGAATGACTCAATATCAATTGGCAGATAAATCGGGTTTAGCCCAATCTTATATTAGTGACCTTGAAAGTGGTGCCGTAGATCCTCGGTGGTCTACAATTTATAGAGTCATATATGGACTTGGAGAAATGAACATACAAGATTTTTTGAATGGGCCGCAAACAATTAGAAGCCTAAAGATTCATTAATGATGATGACTTCCATGGTTTGCATATTGCGCATCTTTTTATAGTAAATCGTTAATGCATTGCATATACGGTCCGGAGAACCACAGTCGTAACATTTTTCTTCTAATTTGGCACATGGATTGAGAGAGCTCTTTTTATTCTTTTTACTGTTGAGCGGAGCGGCTACATTGCGTGCGCGATAGATGGCGGAAGCTAAATCTGGCGTGATTTTGTTGATGCCTAGCACAAAGAATACCTCTTGAGAGCCGAATAAAGAGGCTGCAACACGATTACCCGTACCATCAATATTAACCATCTCTCCCGTTTGAGCAAGAGCGTTTACAGAGGTAAGGAATACATCACGCCCCATGGTACGCAATGCGGTGTCGCCGAAACTTTCACCAGGAAGGGGACGTTGAATATCTGTTATATCATCGTTGACCTGGGCTAAGACATCATGAACCTTGAGCTCCAATAAGGTGTGAGAATCACCGATGGCTACACGTTTATTTTGAATACGACCTTTTAAATAGGAAATAGCTTCTGCGCCTGTTTCAAAATAATGAACTACAAATTTATTTCGCTCCAAGGCTTTAATCGTTTTCTCTATGTCTATAGGCGTTTCGTTAATTTCTGGATTTATAACGGCGTTGATTGTTGTCTCAGTATTTGCCATAAGCCCTCCTAAATAAGTGTATAAGGAATATAAATTGGCATTTTGCTATCCGTATTTTATTTCTATTATTGTAGCGTGTATGTGTAAAGAGTTCAATTATTGCTATGTAGTTCGTAGATAAAACTTATTTGAGGCGTTAGGTTTTAAATTAAAAAATTAGGAATCTAATCCAATCTTATATTTAAAATGATAAAAAGTTGGAATGAAATCCAAGTTGATAATTAAAATTGAGAAAAGTTGGAATGAGTTTCAACTTTCACAAAAAGAGTATAATACTAGGAATGATATGTTAAGAAATAATTTTTACTTTTACCAATAGGTTGAATTTGCTATAATAATAGTATTGATATGGCGTAAAGCCAATGTTAAGGAGGCAAAAATCGTGGATTTAATTCAAAAATTAAAAGACCAAGTAAAACCATTAGGTAAAAAAATCGTGTTGCCAGAATACAAAGATGAACGCGTATTGAAAGCAACTGAAATTATTTTGAAAGAAGGTTTTGTAACACCTGTACTCGTTGGTAATCCTGCTGAAATCGCTGAGGCTGTTAAAGCTGTTGGTGTATCCATCGAAGGTGCTGAAATCATCGATCCTGCTAACTACGATCGTTACCAAGAAATGGTTGATACATTCGTAGAATTGCGCGCTAAAAAAGGTATGACTCCTGAAAAAGCTGACGCAACTATGAAAGGCGATTGCTTGTTCTTCGGCGCTATGCTTGTTCGCCTTGGCGCAGTAGATGGCATGGTTGCTGGTTCCGCTTGCCCAACAGCAAACGTATTGCGCGCTGCATTGCAAGTTGTAGGTACTAAACCAGGTCTTAAAACTGTATCTTCTTCCATGTTCATGTTCACAAGCAAAAAAGAATATGGCGACGACGGTATGCTAGTATTCTCTGACTGCGGCGTATTGCCTAATCCAACTAGCGAACAATTGGCTGATATTGCAGAATCCACTGTAGAAAAAGCTCGCAAAGTTGTTGGTATGGCTGACCCTCGCGTATCCATGTTGTCCTTCTCCACAAAAGGTTCCGCTTCCACTCCAGAAGTAGATAAAGTGGTTGAAGCTGTTAACATCTTGAAAGAACGCAACGTTGATTTCAAATTTGACGGCGAATTACAATTGGACGCTTCCATCGTTCCTTCCGTAGCAGAAAAGAAAGCTCCTGGCTCCAACGTAGCTGGTAAAGCTAACATCTTGATCTTCCCTGATCTTCAAGCTGCTAACATTGGTTACAAATTGGTACAACGCTTCTCCGGCGCTGATGCTCTTGGCCCATTGATTCAAGGCTTGGCTAAACCAGTTCATGACCTTTCTCGTGGCTGCTCTGCTCAAGATGTTGTAGACGTTGCTGCTATCGCTGCTGTTGAAAGCATTTAATAGCTGCCTAAACAATTATATATACACATATGTTATATATGTTTTGATATGCTGAAAGCTGGCTCTATAAGGCCAGCTTTTTGTATGTTCAACATATATCCATATATTTTTATATTCATCACGCTATGTTATTTCTTACAGCGTTACCATTATTGTCATGTTACTTTCAAATTCGTAGCCACTGCGACAGACAGAATCCATGGTTGGCCGTATAGTATAACTATAAGAAAATAGATCGGCGTAAACCATTGGAGGTGTATCTTATGAGTTTTGGGACTATTAATAAATCCATGACCGTAGCTGATGCGGTTAAAGTAAATCCAGAGTTAATGGATGTATTAGCAAAAGATGGAATTGATTTTTGCTGTGGTGGTGGACATCCTTTAGCGGAGGCTATTGCAGAAAAAGGTAAAGATGTGGATGCATACATTGCTATGCTAAATGATGTACAAGTTGCTCAGAAATCTTCTCGTGCAGAGGTGCTTAGCTATTCTAAAGACCAATTGATTGATTACATTGTTCATACCTATCATAGAGAACAATTAAATATGATTGATGAAATTGACCAAGGGTTGGCAAAACTGCTAAATGTACATTATGACCATCATGGTGAGGAATTGACAAAGATTTATCAAACCTTTTTGCAACTCAAATCCGCTCTTGTACCTCATTTCCGGCATGAAGAGCATGTAGACTTCCCTGAGTTTAAAGCGGGTAAACCCGTAGACTTTGAAGAACTTCGGGCTGAACACGAAGCTGCAGGTGTACTTTTGGAATCCTTAAGTGCATTGACCAACCAGTACACAGCACCAGCAGATGGCTGTGCTACTTATGTGTATGTATTTAAGACCATGAAAGCCTTAGAAGAAGGCCTGCATGAACATATTTTCTTAGAAAACTCTGTTTTGTTTGACATGAAATAGATTATAATATCATCTGTATAATGACAAGGAGCTATTGCAAAATGGCTCCTTGTATGTAGTAAAGACACCAATCGAATGGTTGGTGTCTTTTGTTATCTTAAAAATTATGAGTTTGTAACTATATATGGTGAAAATATCTCATTTGCGTAAATACATATAGAAGGTGTATGATTAAATTAACTATATTTGATTAATATATTTAATCAATATATTGAGTAAATGCACTTGATATATACAGGTGTAGTTATGTTTGAAGTCGTGAAAAGGAGAGGGCTATGATTTCTGTATTCGACACAAATCCTGTTGTTTTTGAAAGTACGGATCGTATATTGACGGTTAGTTACAATGGTGTACTCTGCAAAGATGCAAATGGTCAGGTGATAACTGACATTGATTTTGATGATGTAAATGAGCTTCATCTTACAAGATATTTAAATTCAAATAGTAATTATTCGATTATATTTAGAGACCATAATTGGAAAAATATAGAAGGTCAAGATTTAGATACGGACCGTACAGAATCTAATGCTGGTCATAATATTCGTGAAACTAAAGCAATCATTGCTGCCTTTGCTCGCCATAAATTGACAGCGGACTTCCCTGCAAATTTAGACACTCTTCAATTACCACTAGATTACTCCTACATGGGTAAACGAGAAATTACCATTAAAAACGGTGTTATCTCGAATGGTAAGGTAGATATTCCTATTAATGAAATTCGTCGCGTAGTGTGTGCATCTAATGGTACAATTAGTAAACTATTAGTATATAAAGAAGAAAAACCTAGTTCTTTCTTTAAAAAGATTTTCGACAAATGTGATATGAAAATTACGTTGAATGCCATTACGTTGCCTTTGTTGGAAGCTATCGTAACGCGCAATACAGGTCATGGTATCGATTTCACTCGTGGTAATGGCTTTGATCAAAAAGATTCCAATTATATTATCATTCGCTATCTTGATTCTGGATTCTTCCTTGAAAAAGATGGTACAGCAACAACAGAATGGCAAAAAACTGCGGCGGAAACAACGGCAAAATTTAATTATGATGTGAAAACATTATTAGTGTAATAAAGATTTTTAATTTAAATTAGGAGATTCCATGTCTGTATATCAATTTTCCCTCCCTACTAAGTTTGGTGAATTACAATCCTTACAAACTTATGAAGGTAAGGTTCTTATCATTGTTAATACGGCGAGCAAATGTGGATTTAAATTATCTCAATGGTATCGATCCTAATTATTTAAAGGACGATGAGGTAAAGTGGAACTTCACTAAGTTTGTTATAGATCGTAAAGGTAATGTGGTAGGGCGCTTCGAGCCTGTTGTAAAACCGATGGAAATGGAAGCTTTCATTAAAAAACTCATTTAGTAGAGTCATTAGTATGGTAAAGAAAAGAACCGCTAGTTTTTGTAACTAGCGGTTCTTTTGCATAAATAAATATAAATAAATATATATATATTTATTTATTTTTGCTTATACATACTAATGTAAAGTTTTATGTGAATAGGAAACAAAATTTCCTAGGAGATTTTTTGTATCATTATGGGCTTAAAGTATGTTTTGAGGCTCATCTTCAAATATAAAACCTGTCATCGATAGGGAACCTGAATTATAGGTTTGATTAAATACAGTCGGTTTTGCACTTTCACTAGCACCCATAATATAGAGTAATGGCAGATAGTGATCTGGTGTAGGTGCAGCATAGCTAGCCTGAGGATGTTGGGTGTAATTAACAACAGTATCTACATCATTTTCTAAGATTGCTTTAGAAATATATTGGTCAAACTCAATTGTGGCGGAGGTGCCAGATGGATTATCCCATTCTATGCGTCTTAGATTATGAACGATGTTGCCGCTGCCCATGATAAGATAGCCTTCATCGCGTAATGACTGAAGCTTTGTTCCTAGTTGATAGGCTTCTTTTGGGCTTAGGTATTTGTTGATAGATAGTTGGACAACTGGAATTGATGCATCAGGGAACATGTGAACTAACACGGTCCACAAGCCGTGATCGATACCCCAAGTGTCATTTATAGAAACGGAATTACCCAGTAATTTTTGTACTTTTTTTGTTAAATTGCTGTCACCCTTTGCAGGATACACAACTTTGTAAAGTTCTTGAGGGAATCCATACATATCGTAAATTTGTTTTGGCTTCTCTGCACTTTGAATGTATGTGCCATCTGCATACCAATGGGCGGAGATGGCGAGTATGGCTTTTGGTTTGCCATAGTTGTTAATTATATTTTGTCCTATACTTTTGAAAGTATTTGTTGTTTCTGTATGTTCTAAGGCCATCATAGGACTGCCGTGACCGACGAATAGTGTAGGCATGCGTTTCATAATATCACCTAATCCTTGAATTGATAATGTGTAATCTGTTTAATGCTGTAAAATTGATACAATTGTTTAGCTATAAATGTTGATGACTAAATTTAATAGTTATTGATTCACCAACCGATAATTGTATTTAGTTAGTAAGTTTATTATATATTGGTGCAAATATTTTGAATAGTAGAATTATTTGAGATAGGTACTATCAAATATGATAGAATTGTGATATTTACTGATTAAAAATTTTTCAAAAATTTTTGTACCCTAAAAAATGATACTATAAAATACTTGCAATTCTAAAAAATTGTGATATGATTTGAACTACATTAAGTGGAAATATTTCTAATACCGAAATAGAAATTGTAGTGTAGCTATAAAGAGTAGCTTAGTTATAGATGTTAATTTTGTTATAACAAGCTACTTAAGCTAGATATATAAGGAGAATGACAATGGCAGAGCAACTCGTAAATGTTCATGATCTAGTTGGCAGATGTCCTTTTGCAACGAGTCAAAAGTTATTGGCTGGCAAATGGTCTTTGTTGATTATGCATGAATTATCTGAAGGTCCTGTGCGCTTCCGTGAACTAGAACGGAGATTACATCCAATTACACAAGCTACACTTACAAGAGCGTTGCGCCAAATGGAAGATGATGGCCTTGTACATCGTGAAGTATATGGAACCATTCCACCTAAGGTTGAATATAGCCTTACCGAAGTGGGAGCTGGTTTTAAAACTGTATTAGCTTCCCTTGAAAACTGGGGTAACCAATATATCGACTATATGAAAGCCGCTGGCCGTATCTAAGAAATGCCAGCGGCATTTCTGCCCTTATTATGATACATATGGGGCACTATATATTTGATAAGACTTTAAAAAAGTCCTTTATATGTGTCATGAATAGCCATTTGTTTATGCCATGTATTTAGAAAAATATGGTATAATAAAAAATACGAATGATATAAATTCTCAATAAATTAGAGGTATTGATAATAATGTTACATGTTACTTTTTTAGCGCATAGCGGATTTCTCGTAGAGGATGGTAAGCGTTGCTATGTGTTTGATTATTATAAGGATCCTAATAATATTGTTTGGCAGTTGGCTAAACGAGGTCGTGAACTTTGGTTCTTCGTAAGTCACACTCATGGAGATCACTTTAACCCATCCATTACGGAGTTTGATGGTCCTCAAACGCGCTATATTTGTCATCAAGATGTGCCGTTAGAGGGCAAGGTAAAAAAATGTATTACCATGCGCCCTGGCCAAGATGCACTATTAGATGATGTAGGCATCCATATGTATGGCAGCACCGATGAAGGTGGCTCTTTTTACATAAAGACAAATACGGCGAATATCGACTCTGACTCTATCTTCCATGCAGGAGACCTTAACTGGTGGCATTGGCTTGGTGATACGCCAGAAAACAATGCGGATGCAAAGCGTATGGCTTGGCGTGAGTTCAAGGATTTAGAGGGCTTGTCCGTAGATGTAGCGATGTTCCCTGTAGACAATCGTTTGGAAGACGCTATGGAATGGGGCAGTATTGAATTTTTGCGCCGTGTACAGGTGAATAAAGCCTTTATTCCAATGCATTTGAATGGTCCATTATGGACACCGTCTGTATACTTTAAAGCTCTCTTTGGGGAGGTGCCGATTTGGGAACCTCAAAAAGATGGCGATGAGGCTACATTTTAGATTGTAGATATAATTGTGAAAGTCCGTAGACCTCGAGGTCACTACGTTATATAGGAACAGTCTATAAGCGTAATTGAGTAAGTTAGGATCAAGTGATGATGAAAACCAGACCAGTGGCAACCACCCTGTTGGTTGTCATGGCTATTATATTTTTAATTTCATATCCGCAGCGACATGATACATTTTGGGCCTTTATCATGCATATCTCTGGGGCAGCTATGATAGGCGGCCTTGCGGACTGGTATGCAGTAACGGCTCTCTTTACGAAGCCTTTAGGCATTCCTTTCAAAACGGCAATTTTGCCGCGCAGTAAGGAACGATTAATTCAGATAGGCCGCACTATGCTCAGCGAAGAGCTGTTGCGCGTGCCGCAGATGTATTATGCTATCAAAAAAGAACGCGTTATGGTCCGTATCGTTGAATACGGCATGAGCGATGTGGGACAAGTTCAAATTCGAAATCTCTTGTACGGTGTGGGCAATCAAGTTTTATCTCATATGGATATTGAACCGATGCGCCAAGAGATTAATAAGGCCATTTATAAGGGGGTTACAAACTGGAAAGCAACACCCCTTGTTATTCTCTTTGGCCGTTGTATGTTAGAACGTCACACAGCAAGCGTGTTTTGGCTTTATTTTAACCGCACATGTCAGCGTGTTATCGCATCAAATCAGGTATATCCGTATTTGTATCGCGTCATGCTAGACATTATGAAAACTTATACAAAGGATTCTTTCTTTCGTGAATTGGCCATCGCCTTTGGCGGAGATGGGCTTTCACCAGAACGATTGGTAGAAACGGTACAGAAAAAAGCCGTTCAATTCTTGAAGGAAAATGAATCTATTGACTCTGCATTGGGGCGCTATGTATGGGGCCAAGCCATTCGCTTTTTTAATAATTTGGAAACTAATACAGAGTGGCAAGCTTTCATCGAAGAACATAAAAATCAGTGGATTAGAATGGTTCTTGAAGAATGGGAAGGCAAACTTATCGATGGGGATACATTGGATTGGAAACGCCTCATGGACATCGTTATGGAGCGCTTTAATGTGCTCGGTACCGAAATTTTGTTGAATCCAGACAAGCAGGCGCCTTTTGAGCGGTTCTTCTTGTTGCGTAGTATTCCGTGGTTGCAGAAATTGAACCCCCTCATCGACAGTGTGGTAGGTCAAGAATTATCCCGCTATTCGCCTGATGAAATCACTCAAATTGTTCGCGGCAAAATGTACTATGACCTTCAAATGGTGCGTATTAATGGTTCCCTTATAGGGGCTGTCCTTGGCGGCATCTTATACGGTTTGACCATCATTGTAGAGGGGGTGCTCAAATGATTAGTTATTTGAAATCCCTTACCTTGAAACAGCGTGCTAATGGCATTTTAGGCTTGACTGCCGTATTGTATTGTTTTGCTTTTGTAGGACAATTTTTCTTTGGCTATGAAAGTTGGTATCAACCGTTGTACTGGGCTGTTCAATCTGCCCTCATCGGTAGTGTGGCCGACTGGTTTGCTGTAACGGCATTATTCCGTAAGCCACTAGGTTTCCCATATCATACAGCGCTAATTCCTCGCAATAAAGATCGCCTCATTAATGGTGTTATTAAACTTGTAGAGACGAAGATGCTTACCAAGGAGCGTTGTAAAGTATTATTGAAAAATGTGCAATTTGTGCCATTGTTTGAAAAGTTCTTGTTGTCTCCTGAGGGGCAGCGAGCAGCACGTCTTGTGATTCATCAAGGTCTACACCTTTTATGGAAATCTCAAACTAATGAAGAATGGGCACAATGGGGGGCAAAACGCATTCGTGGATTGCTTCAACAACATTCTCTCGTGCCCGTTTTGAAACACGTATTACTCGATTTATGTGAGCATAATCGCTATGAAAGTATGGTTGTGCAAGTTCTAAACGTGATTCAAGAACGGATTAATCATCCAGCTATGGTTACCTGGCTTACCGCTGTCGTAGCAGAAGAGGCACATAAGAAAAAGCGAAAAGGCTTCTGGTCTGACTTCTTTATTTCTATGTCCGAAGCTACCGATGTAGTAAACTATCAAGAAATGGCAGAGGCTATTGTCCAAGAGGCCTATGCGATGCTGGAAAGCTGGAAACGGCCCAATAGCCCCGAACGAACAGCTTGGTTGCGACAATGGGTAGAACCAATTCGTAATATTGAAGAGAACCATGAAGTCTGCGATGCTCTTAATGAAGCGTGGGAACGCTGGATTCGCGAACAAGATTGGGAATCTGTTATCGAAAACCATTTATGCCCTTATATAGAAGAACTATTGCTCGTAGGGGATGAAAACGGAGAAACTCCGGCTCAGGTTTTAGTTAATATTGCTCTTGAATTATGGAATGTATACGGTCAATCGGACGATCTTAGAAATCGTATTGAAAAAACCTTACACGATATTGGCGACTACGTACTTGAACAAGGGTATGACCTCATTGAAACTATCATACGTCAAGTATTAGGTGGCCTCAGTACAGATAAATTTATTTACTTTATTGAATCTAAGGTGGAGGACGATCTCAGCTGGATCCGCATTAATGGTGCTATCGTTGGTGCTGTAGCGGGTCTGCTTGTATGGACCTTCTTAGAATATGTATATATGCCGTTTTGGCAACAATTTGTAGGCTAAAGTTAATTATCTATAATAAGTTGCTTTAAAATTAAATACACAAAAACTAGCATATAGAAGGAGCTTCTATATGCTAGTTTTTTATGGTTTAATTAATTCTACATTATGGGCTTTTTGAATTAAAATGGATATAGAAAAGGGACTGACCATTGGTCAGTCCCTTTTATGTTATTCTTCCCTTGTATTGTACGGCAATCGCACGGTAAATGTAGTTTTTACTTGTGGTTCACTCGTGGCCGTTACTGTACCATGGTGTAAGTTAATAACTTTATTTACAAAGTATAGGCCTAGGCCGATGCCGTGATTAGACTTTTTATTTCGCGATTGTTCCGTCTGATACATCCGATCCCAAATATGATCCAGAGCTTCAGGTTCGATGCCAATACCATTATCTGTTACGGTAATGACTAAGTCTCTGCCTACTAGTTTAGCCGAAATATCAATAGTAGAGTTTGTAAACTTAATGGCATTGTCCACTAGGTTTGTGATAGCTCGACGTAATGATACTTCGTGAGCATTCATATGTAAATTAGGCTCAATATGAGATGTAATCGTAATCTGTTTATCTGTATTTTCTGTACAGAGTCTTGTATAGTCGTGGACCATATTGGATAACATCAATGATACATTGACAGGTGCAAAGCTTAGACCTTGTGCATTTTCAAGGCGGGCTACATCAAGCAGTTGGCTTACGAGGTTAGTCATGAACTTAGCTTGCTCTAAGATATGTGTTAAACCTTCCCGTAGATCTGCTTCTGTACGACCGTATTTTAGAGCAAATTCACTTTCTGCTTTAATAACGGCAATTGGTGTACGTAGCTCGTGAGATACGTCAGAACTAAACTGTCTTTCACGATTGGAAGAATCCTCAAGACCTGAAATCATACGGTTAAATGTTGTAGTTAGTTCGTAGATTTCATCTCTCGCTGTGCGAGCCGGAATGTCGATACGACGGCTCAAGTCGTTGTTCTTACCGATGACTTTAGCTGTTTTCGTCAAGGTTCGGACCGGTTTAAGTCCTTTTTTGATGAAAAGATAACCGCCTAGGGAGGAAATTAGTAAGAAAATGATATTCCCTAACAGTAAGCTGTATAAAAGGTTTTCCGTCTTTTTAGAGGCTGTTTTTACTTTTGTAACAGCACGCAAAATACCACGATAGTTCGGTTCGTTGACCGGAGTATCGTAGTAGTAGAATGTATCATCACCAGCAGCAATTTCACCAACTTGGCCTAAGGAAAGGATTGTTTGGTTTGGAAACCCATCTGGCAAGGCGCCTTTAATAATATAGCCGTCTTGAGTTGATACAAAGAAGAATGTATTATCTTGGTACGGTTTAAACTTGCGGATATCCGTAGCCATAATCATCGCTTGTTGTTGTAAGCGTTCGCGCACTTCTTTGTTATCGGATTCATGTGTATATGCGTAAATCCATGCGGATGCAACCATCAAAATGATAAGCAAAAAGATGGTATACCAAGACATAATTTTAAAGGTTAGGGGCAGCCGATTAAATAAATCGGTGGCTGCCCCAGACATGGTATCTAGATCTCGGTGAGGATCATTAGTTTTCTGTTTTGAGGACATACCCTACTCCACGAACCGTTTGAATGAGTTTTACATTCTCATCAGTATCAATTTTCTTGCGCAAATCTTTAATGTATACGTCGATAAGGTTAGAGTAGCTTTCATAATCGTATTCCCAAACATGGTCAAGGATTTGTTGACGAGATAATACGATATTTTCGTTACTTGCTAAATAGAATAATAGGTCGAATTCTTTTGCAGTCAATGTAATTGTTTCGCCGTCGCGTTTAACAGTACGTTGAGGAACATTGATGGTAAGTGGACCTACATGGATATCGTTTTGTGCATGACGCGCATTACGACGAGCCAATGCATAAATACGAGCGGTTAACTCTTCAAGATCGAAAGGCTTTACAAGATAATCATCTGCACCAGTGTTAAGGCCTGTAACTTTATCTTGTAAGGAATCCTTTGCTGTTAAAAGCAATACAGGTGTTGTATTACCGTCGTTACGCATTTGTGCAAGAGCACTGATACCATCAAGGATTGGCATCATAATATCCATTACGATAACGTCATAGCTAGATGTGTTAACGTAATCGATCGCTTGTTGCCCGTTGAAGCATGTATCAACTGTCATATTTTCTGCACGTAAATATTTAGCCGTGATACCATTCAGCATTTCTTCGTCTTCTACAAGTAAAATTTTCATTCTCTGTTCTCCTTATGTATGATTTAAAAATATAGCTCTCCAACTACATTAATTATAGTCATTATATATATATAAACTTTCTTTTTTTGAAAGCCACAACACCATATAAGGTGACTATATATATAATATTATATAACTTATTTATCTATTATCATACCTTATACAATAGTAATGAGCAAAAGATGAATGTACATGCGAGTTTACAAGACTTTTCTTCATTTTTGAAAGCCTTAAAAATGGTGAAAGACTGAAACTTAATGAATTCTGCTAATGAATAAAATCTAACTATATCGAAGATTGCCGTATGCGCATAGATGAGGGTGATTTTATCGATTTTAGATGATGTGCGATAAATCACTAAAAAAACTTATGATAATTATTATCACAGAAATAAATGCTTGTTATGAACGGAGAAATACGATAATTTTCGATGATTAAATTCGAGGTAAATTTAGTAGGAATTTAATGGATATTAATTATTAGGAATGGTTAGCAATAATTAAAAAGCTAGTGTTTATGCGAATTCTATAGATACCAAAGGAAATAAAAACATAGAAAAATTTCGGAACCGAACTACTTTCGTAAAATCCTTAACTTCTTGTAAAAATTATTCATATAGGTAATTTTTTGACTCCTCTTTTTACCTTAAAAATGCTAAGTGAAATAAATTATCAATTAGATTAATCAAAATTAATTATGCATAATAGGGTTTAGACATGACCTGAAATGCTCTCTATAATTATAGGTAAAGAAATAAGAAAAATCGCATAAGTATGGGGTTTTTCTTGAAAGAAAAATGATTAGGTTATCAAAAATTTTTATAAGTTTTTGAAATGAGATAGTCTAACAGGTTTCTTATTAATAGGTAGTTATGAGGAGGTCATTATGGAACAGTTTGATGTTCTAGTAGTAGGTAGCGGTGGCGCCGGCATGCGTGCGGCTCTTGAAGTAGGTCGTCGCAAAGGCTTAAAAGTAGCTCTTATTACTAAAATTTTCCCAACTCGCTCTGCAACAGCAATGGCGCAAGGCGGTGTAAATGCATGTTTGAACAACGTTGCAGCTGAAGATACAGTTGAAACTCATACTTTCGATACTGTAAAAGGTTCTGACTATCTTGGCGACCAAGATGCAATCGAATTCTTCTGCTCTCGTTGTCCAGAAGGCGTACTTGAAATGGACCACATGGGTGCTCCATTCTCCCGTACTGAAGAGAATAAAATTGCGCAACGTAACTTCGGTGGTCAATCCTATCCACGTACTTGCTACTCTGCGGATAAAACTGGTCACGTTATTTTGCACACAACTTACGAACAATGCTTGAAAGAAGGCGTACACTTCTTACAAGAATGGTATCTTTTAGATCTTGTTAAATCTGCAGAAGGTCACGTTGGTGGCGCTGTAGTTTGGAACATGAAAGAAGGTAAAGTAGAACAAATTAAAGCGAAAGCTATTATCTTGTCTACTGGTGGTGCAGGCCGTATCTTCTGGACTCGTACTACAAACCCATTCCTTTCCACAGGCGATGGTATGGCAGCAGCATTCCGCGCTGGTAACGGCTTGAAAGATATGGAAATGATCCAATTCCATCCAACTGGTCTTGGTCGTACTGGTATCTTGATGTCCGAAGCGGTTCGTGGTGAAGGTGGTTACCTTCTTAACGCTGAAGGCGAACGTTTCATGAAAAAATATGCGCCTAACAAAATGGAATTGGCATCTCGTGACGTTGTAGCGAAAGCGATCGAAGATGAAATCGCTGCAGGTCGTGGTTTCGGTTCTGGCCTTAACGCATATGTAGTAGCTGACCTTCGTCACTTGGGCCCTGAAGTTATTATCGAAAAACTTCATGGTATCCGCGACTTAGCTATGTGCTTCGAACATTGCGATCCATTGACTCAACCGGTACCTATTCGTCCTACATGTCACTATACAATGGGCGGTATCGACGTGGTGGATTACAAAACTTGTGCATGTGAATTGCCTGGTTTGTTCGCTTCTGGCGAAGCATCTTGTATCTCCATCCACGGTGCGAACCGCTTGGGTGGTAACTCCTTGGCAGACGGTGTAGTATTCGGTAAAGTATCCGGTGCTGGCGCAGCTGATTATGCTGAAACACATGAACAACCTAACGTAGATGCGGAACTTGCTGCAGCTGCAAAAGCTTGGGAAGCTCGTTTCACAGAAGTAACATCCCGTGAAGGCGGTCGTCCGGTTGTAGAAATCCGCGATGCATTGGCTGATGCAATGTGGAATAAAGTAGGTATCTTCCGTAATGAAGAAGGTATTACTGAAGCCTTAAAAGAAATCGAACAATTGATTGAAGATTATAAAACTTGCTATGTAGGTGACCCTGAACGTACTTACAACATGGCATTCGTAAACTATTGTGAAATCGGCTCCATGTTAACAGTAGCAAAAGCTATTGCTATGGGCGCTTTACACCGCCGTGAATCTCGTGGTGCTCATATTCGTGAAGACCATCCTAAACGTAATGATGAAAAATACTTAAAACATTCTTTGATCAAATTAGGTGCTGACGGTCAATACGAATTAACAGAACGCGACGTAGTGTTCACTAAATACGAACCACAAGAAAGGAAGTACTAAGATGAGACAAATCACCTACCATATTCACCGTTACCAACAAGGTCGCGCGTTTGTACAGACTTTCAAATTTGATTACGAACCTGACCGTACAATCCTCTGGGGCCTTCAAAAAATTAAAGATACACAGGATCCAACATTGACATTCTTGGCAGCTTGCCGTTCCGCAGTTTGCGGCGCTTGCTCCATTCGTGTAAACGGCGAAGCGATGCTCGGCTGTGAATCTAAAATCGATGAATTAACAGAACGTTATGGCACAGACGAATTGACAATCGCTCCAATCGGCAACTTCCGTGTTATCCGTGACTTAGTTGTTGACTGGGAATCCAAAGTTGATCGCTTGAAAACAGTTGCTCCTTGGATTTTCCTTAAAGCTGAATTCAACGAAGGGGACAAAATCGTTCGCCAAACTCCAGCTGACTTCAAAAAATTCGTTGCTGGTACAGAATGTATTCTTTGCGGTTGTTGCGCATCTGAATGTAACAAATTGACTGCACGTCAAGATGACTTCTTAGAACCATATGTATTCACAAAAGCTAACCGTTTCGTATTGGATAGCCGTGATGATGCACCTATGGCTCACATTCAACCTGCATTCGACAATGGCCTTTGGAAATGCGTTCATTGCATGAACTGTATCTCCCGTTGCCCTAAACACTTAAAACCTGCTCAAGATATTTCCAACTTGCGTAAAGAAGCTACAAAAGCTGGTCTTACTAACAGCAAAGGCGTTCGCCATGCAGTTGCTTTCAAAGAGGACCTTTACAAAACTGGTCGCTTGAAAGAAGTTTCTATGAGCTTGAAATCTGATGGTGTTGTTGATTCCGCTAAACAAGCATTCTATGCTTTACGTTTGTGGAAACACAGCAAAATCAACCCATTCGAACTTGTAGTACCTCAAAAACCTGTAAATGGTATTGATGGTGTTCGCAGACTTATGAAAGCAGCTGAGGAGGTAAGCAAATAATGAAATACGCATTTTTCCCAGGTTGCGTTCTTGAAAGCGCTGCCAAAGAAGACTACTTAGCAACAGTTGCTGTAGCTAAAAAATTAGGCATCGAGTTGGAAGAACTTGACGGTTGGACTTGCTGTGGCGCGTCCCACGTTCAAGACATCGCTCCAGAAATTACACTTGCTACAAATGCTCGTAACATTGCATTGGCAGAAGAAAAAGGTTTGAACCTTTTAACTGTATGTAACACTTGTACTTTGATGCTTCGTGAAGCTAAAAATGAACTTGATGCAAACGAAAAAGAAAAGAACGAAGTTAATAAAAAATTAGCTCAAATCGGTAAACAATACCGCGGTACAACTGATATTACTCATTTCTTATGGGTATTGATCCGCGATTACGGTTTGGATAAATTGAAAGCTAAAGTTGTTAAACCTTTAACTGGTTTACGTGTAGCTGAATATTATGGTTGCCATATTCTTCGCCCTCAAACTGAAATGGGCTTCGAAGATTATCAAATGCCTACATCCTTAGCAGATTTGATCTCCGCTATCGGTGCTACACCAATCGACTTCTCCCGTAAACTTGACTGCTGCGGTTTCCATGCAGTATACCCTGCACATGATTCCGTAATGCAAATGACTGGCTCCATCAATAAAGATGCGGCTACAGAAGGCGCAGATTGCGTAGTTACTCCTTGCCCACTTTGCCAAATGCAACTTGATATGTTCCAAAAAGAAGCTAAAGAAGTTGTAGGCGGTGGTAAAGATATGCCAATCTTGCACATGTCCCAATTAGTAGGTCTTGCTCTTGGCATTTCCCCTGCTGAAATGGGTATGCCTAAACGTCACTTAACTGATACTGCAGCAGTGACAAAATTTGTAGGTTAATTCGTTTGATTTAGACATGATCAGAGTTGGTCTATATAGTAGTCTGAATCTAAACCTATTATCATAATTACCAGAAGAATCCCCTAGCTTAGGCTAGGGGATTTTTCTTTTTTATAAATAGAGCTCCAGTAATGTTAATGGTAATAGATTTGGATTTAAGTGTACTGAATTATAAATCGTGAAATATATATAAATCGATAAATGTAAAATAAATACAGTAAAATACTAACTTTATAAATAAATTTGATTTTGATATCGATTGATAATTGCAGTATAATAAGTACACAAATTGTATACACTTATATGAGTAATAGCTAATATGTTGTAATTCATAAATTATTATAATGTTATATATACTAGATTATACAATATAAATTTGGGAGATATTATATTGGAAATGCTAGTTATTATGCTTTGAGAGGGCGATTAGCATTATAGAGTGTATATACGGGGGGAAATAATGAATGATATGCTATTAGAATATATCGATCGAATGATTGATCAAGAGACAGAACATCGTGTTTTTTCTGTGGATTTTAACAACAAACAGTACTTTGTAAAACAGGATATAAGTAACCATCGCTCTAGTTGGATTAAGCCCGCACCTAGAGCTTCTTTTGATTATGAGTTTTACAAGATTTCTTTTGTGAATACGCAATTGCCAGTAGCTCCTGTTATTGCTGGTTTTAGAGAACATTATTTTGTTACAGAAGCTTGTGGTAAAACGTTAACATATTATAGCCAATTGCCCGCTCAACATCCAGAGGATGATAGTTTGCAGGATATGTTAAGTCATATTTTTTATATGTTTGGCAAGACATTAGGTCAGTTGCATGATTATGGCTTGAGTCATGGCCGTCCTGCTATGCGCGACATTACCTATGAGCCTGAACTAGATAAGATTACATTGCTCGATTGGGAGAATAGCCGTCGTTGGCCTGAGTTAACACCGCAAGGCTGGGATTTACTCGTCTTCGTTCACAGCTTCCTTCGGGAGGATAATTTATCCATTTCGTATCTATATGCTATGATGAATGGCTATAGCTCAGCTTGTACAGCCCGTGAGACAGTGCTACATATAAAAGAAATTTTACGTAAACATGAGTATCTTTTTAAATTCTGTCGTATGTTAAATCCTCTACATTTTGTGGACACTGAAGCTGCTGTTAAAGCATATGACTTTATATTGGCGTTGAAAACCGAATAATATGGATTTGAATAGTACTCGTAATAAGAGCACTTTATAGACCTTTACCGGTGTTATCTAGATTGATGAACTTCTAGATACCATTAGGTAGAGGTCTTTTTCTATTTCAATTTATAGTATTACAGTCAGAGTTCAGCTACTTTCACCATAAGTACCTTAAATAACGGCAAGGGGGTTGTCGAACAAGGCCCTCAGGAATATAAGAGGGTGAAAGGAGGTGATACGATGGCTAACATTAAACGCACTAAATTGGTGTTGCGTTTTAACATCGGTACCGAAGATGCGCCGAAGTACAAAGACGTAACTTATACTCGTGTTGCAGAAGAAGCGTCTGACGATAATGTGAAAACCGTTGGTAATGCGTTGGCAGCCTTGTATGACCACAGCTTGTCCGACGTGGTCCGCGTCAATGAAGTATCCTTAGGGCATTAAGGGTAGAGTTCCTACTCATTCTTGTTTTAGGTGATCCAAACACATTTTATTGCTAGATTCGTACATTCTCAGATAGTCGTAAAGAGGTGTAGAAATAGCAAGTCCACACATTCCCATCCTTATTGATATGAATCGAAGATACGTATATTTGTAATCTAACATGTTTACAGCTTATCTAGATTCGATGAACTTGTTTATGAAACGTGAAAGGAGGCGCCCACATGGCGGAAAAACGCGTTGTATATCTTACATTTTCTACGGTCGGTGGTAAAAGCACATCAGTCACAATTAGTGCTCCTCGTGCTGGAATTACTTTACAAGATGCTAAAACAGCGGCTAATGCGTTAGTGGCTAATAAAGTAATTCTTGGTTCTGGTGATGCAGAATTAGCAGCATTTACTACAGCTCGTGAAGTAAAGACACAAACTACTGAATTGCAATAGTACTGCTTCTATGATGTAGTCTAGAAAGGTACAAATATAATCTAAAGGTAGTATAAAAGCGATCATGGAGAAATCCTGGTCGCTTTTTTTGCGCATTAATTGAGATATAAATTCAAAATTATTTCAGATTCATAGATTATAATGTTCTATAAAGTGCTTGTTATACATATAAGATTGGAAAATATAGTATGATATGATAGACTTATTAAGTAATTTTATTTATCAATTTACAATAGCATCGTCTGTTTGCAATCAGTTTGTTAGTGTAGGAAATTAGTATATAGAATTAAGCTACTTATAAAGGAGGTTTACGATGAAAGAGGCGTGGGATTTATTCTTACATGGTGGATTTGTTATGTGGCCGCTACTAGTGGCACTTATCATAACCGTAGCTATAGCGATAGAACGTATAGCTTATTATCGACAATTGAAGCGGGAAATGTTTGCTCTGAATGATGCATTAGAAGAGAGCGAAATAAACTGGCAATCCTTATTAACTAGCTTAGAATCTAAATATACAGCTAATATTTCGTATAATCTGACTCGCGTGCTTGGACAGTGTCATGATCGCAATGTATTGCAATCCAAAATGGAGGATATGGTGGCCCATGTTTATACGCACGCTTCACGTGGCCTTGATTGGCTCTCTACCATTGTTACGATAGCACCATTATTAGGCTTGCTTGGTACTGTAACGGGGATGATTGGTGCCTTTCAGGTGTTCGGTGCTGATGGTGCGGTACCTACTGCTATTACCGGTGGTGTGGGGGAAGCCCTTGTCGCAACTGCTTCTGGTCTTTGCGTGGCTATTGTGGCATTGTGTTTTCATGCCGGGTTTACTCATCATGTACGTATGACAATATCTCGTTTAGAAGATTCATTTTCTCGTGTCTTAGATTCTTATGATCGGGGGCATGCTGCATGAAACGAATGAGCCGTATGGAGGGAGAAAAGCCTACTTTGATGATTATCCCTATGATTGATATCATCTTTTTCTTGCTCGTATTTTTTATGATTAGCACCATATATACGATTCCACAACAATCCTTGTCTATTATGCTACCAAAAACGAAAACACAGCAGTCCGCAGAGTTGCGCCCGGTTTTAATTGATTTTGAAAAATCTGGGCAGTTGATGATTGATGATGGATATGTGACGAAAGAACAGCTTATTAGCTCTGTGAAAGCCAAAATTGGAGAGAATAAAAATCAAAACTTCCTTATTCGTGCTGACAAGGATTTGAGTTATGGCAAGGTCGTGGAATTAATGGATGATATGAAATTAGCCGGCGCTGCAAGTATTAGTATTGCCACTGTTAATAAATAGGTGATGCTATGGCGAAACAATATGTAGATGTGTGGAAATATCCACATATGACCTATAAAAAAGCCTTTGTTATTGCTACCATTATAAGTATTATTACGGTTGGTGTTGCCTTTATTTCTTTTTCTGATTATATCGAATCTCAGATGGCTGGATCGTTACAAATTAATTTTTTAACGGAACAGGAAGCAGAGAAACAAGTAGAGGAAATTAAAGAGCAAATTAAAGAAGAAAAAGCTCATGAGATCCAACACTCAAAAGAATTGGAAAATAATAATGTTCAACTTGATAACGGAGGAGCCGGTCATGGAGGACAAAATGGCAACTCTGCTGTTCCTACAAAAAGTGATGTAAGTCCGTCTAGTCAACAAGCGAGTGCTGGTGAAATAGGAATGGTTAAACAATCTTCTGTTGGTAGCAATACGGGGAGTGGACTTGTCGGAGCTGAAGGTTCTGGGATCGGGTATGCATCAACAGGTAACGGAGAAGGGCTTAGCGATCGTGAAGGTACCGGAGGTACTGAAGTTGATGTCGGTGGTGGCGGCACATTCAGTTATGATGGGTATTGGAGTAATTTACAAAGTGCAATTAATAGTAATTACCCTACAGATGCATACACTATGGGAATTCAAGGTGATGTAACACTAAGAATTTATTTTGCCCCAGGTGGCAGTGTTGCTAGTGTGGAAGTTCTTAACTCTGATGACCCTATGTTATCAGAACATGCTAGGGAATATGCTTATAGTGTGGGTGGCGCTGAAAATTCTACAGGTACACAGCAATATGCAGATATCACAATTCACTATAATTTATAAGTATAATGAAAAACTAGTATCTTTATAGATACTAGTTTTTTTATGTATATATATTACTTTGATAACATAAAATAATATTGATAGTTATTCTTAATGAATATATAATTGAGATTAGATATCGTTTTATGCTATTAGAGCCCTAATATATTTTCTGGAGGTGTGTGATGAAAAAATCATGGGCAGCACTATTGTGTGTTGTATATCTAACATCTGCTACTGGTGTGGTAGGTGCAGAAAATAATAGTTCTACAAGTGTAGTTAGTGTGAATAAATCTCAAAATAATACGAGTGATGAGCAGTCAAGACATATGAAAGACATTACGGTTACCGCTACTCGTACGGAGGCTTTAGTTCGGGATGTACCAATTGCGACAACGATTATTTCACAAGAAGAAATTAAAAGTCGCCAATATCGTAATTTAGAGCAAGCCTTACAAAGTGTGCCAGGCGTTGCTTTCAGCACCGATGCTCATGGTGGACAAAATATTACGATGCGTGGTGCCGAATCTCGTCATACATTAATTCTTATTGATGGACGACGTGTTACGGGAGAGTTGACGAAAACAAGAGCTAATGCTATGGGCTGGCTTCGTCAAGGCATGGATAATGTGGAGCGTATCGAAATAACGCGTGGTCCTTCGAGTGCCCTTTATGGTTCCGAGGCGAACGGTGGGGTTATTAATATTATTACAAAACAATCCAGAAAGCCAAGTGTAGAGGTTAATACTGAAATTTCCCGACGTGATGCATCGAGTGCGACAGGGTATAACTTCAATGTATTGGCTCGTAGTGGACAACAAGGAAAGTGGAACGGATCGATTGGTGCTGGAATTCGTAGGAATATAGCGGGAAATAATGATTCTGGATCGGATAATAACTATCATGGTGACCAGATACCGCTTCATTTTGACGTATCTTATCAAGCGGGAAAAAGGGATAAATTTTCCTTCTTTATAGATCGAGAAACTGAAGATTTGGATATGAATACGAAAAAGGGTAGCGCATTAACTCAATCGGTTGATAAAAATACGACGACTACAAGCACAGGCCTTCGTTGGAATGACCGTCGCGGTCGGTCATCGCTTATGGTGCAGTCTTACTACAATCATTACAAAGACACTTATGATCAATATAAGCGCACGGGTGGCATAAAAAAACTATCCATTTGGGATGAATATTATAATAAAGAGTGGATTACAGATGCACAGGTTAATACGGCAATTGATAAGAAGAATCTCTTGACGTATGGCGTTCAATTCCGCCGTCAAGAAGCGATTAGTACGCGTATTAATAATGGCTCCATAGCATGGTCAAGAACTCGAGAAGGTATTACAGATACCGCGGGTAAGGCAACCATTAATTACGGTAGTTACTTTGTGCAACATCAATGGAAACCTAGTCGTAAATGGGTAATTATTCCTGCTGTTCGCTACGATACGTCAAATGCATTTGATAGCCATTGGTCGCCTAAGATTGGTGTTACCTATAAAGCAAATGATAGTCTTCGCTTTAAAATGAACTACGGTGCAGGCTACTCCACACCTGGTATGACGGAAATGTATCATCATTGGCTTATGGCATCTAATGTGCCGAGAGGGCGATTAGGAACTTTCGATATATATTTGCAAGGTAATCCTAATTTGAAACCTGAAAGCTCTTATAACTTTGATTTCTCTGTAGAAAAAGATTGGAAACGGACAAATGTTAAGGCGTCCTATTTCCACAATGTTATTAAAAATTATATTGAAAGTGGTGCTAATCGTATTGATATGGCAAATCGCCGAATTTATGTTTCGTATTCCAATTTACCTCGTGCTGTATTGCAAGGTGTGGAATTATCTGTAAATCATAGACTCAATGATAAATGGGATGTATTCGGCAACTATACATATTTGGATGCGAAAAATGACGTGACCCACGACCGTCTGTTAAACCGTGGTCGCCATGTATTCAGTGGTGGTGTTAATTATCATCAAGGTCGTTGGACTGGTGCGTTCTGGGGTAATTATTACATTAACTACCTTGATGGCATTGATGCTATTGTTGTTAACCCACGTCTCAGCATTCCGAAGAAGAAAAATATTCAAACTTGGAATGTTATGGTGACTCGTCAGTTGAATGATAATGCATCCATGTATGTAGGGGTTGAAAATATATTTGGCGAAAAACAAGACTTACGGGATATTCATGGCGCTACATATCGCATAGGTCTTAACTTGCGTATGTAATATAGTGGTATTAATTTGAAACTATAATGTATGAGATTTAGCTTGCATAAGTAATCTGCGAGGTGATCATTATCAATAGACCGTTATTATGTTTATTGGGTATTGTTGCCGTTGTGGGAGCTTTCACTACGGGTATAAGTTTTGAAGGCAAGCGAGAGGTATTCAGTGAGGCAGGTGCTATTCAGATTGAAGATGATACGAAGCAAATTGTGTCGTTGCCGAGTGCAGCAAGTCGAGTAGTATCTATTTCTTCGGCGGATAGCGAATTACTCATCGCTTTAGGCGTTAGCCCGGTAGGCGTAGTAAATTCAAGGGAGTTACCGGTAGAGGTGCAGGCTAAAATTGCACAGTATCCAAATATGAATAGTGCTGTATCTCCAAGTATTGAACGAATTATTATGTCCGATCCGAATCTCGTTATCGGCATTGCCATGCCGTTTCAAACGGCGTTGCGCAAAGCATTTAATGCGAATCATATTCCTAGCTTTTACCATCTATCCTCCAATTATGATGACATCATGGACCATATTCGGCATGTGGGCGCTATGACTGGTCATGATAGGGAGGCGGCTGCATTGGTCCAGAAATATAATGATATCCTAACGGAAATCATACAGCGTCATAAAGACGAGCCTGCGCCGCGTGTCCTCATCGTTTTTGGGACGCCTACGAGTTATCAACTAGCCTCCAGTAAAACATATGTGGGAGATATTTTCCAAAGATTAGGAGCAAAAAATGTGGCTGATGTATATTTGCCGCAGGATGTATCGGAGAATGCTTTGGATGGATATATTCCGCTTAATCTGGAGACGATGGCCGTTCTTGATTGCGACAAGGTTATCTTGATTAATCATGGCAGTAGCGGTGAGAAAGATATAGCAGCTTTTAAAAAGGCTTTTAAAACGCCGGCATGGCAGAATGTACCTGCTATTGCTAATGGGAATATAGAGGTCTTGCCGGGTCCGTTGTTTGCGTCGGTGCCGACTGCCCGAATGGATCAAGTGTTATTATATGCGGAAAAGGTGTTATATGGACAATCTCATTAATGTGCAGGAACGTCGTGGCTTACGCGTTTTTGTGGCTGCGCTGATTCTGTTAATAGCAGGTGTGTTGCTGAGTATGAAATTGGGTGCCGTTCCATTAACTTGGGGCGAATTATACCAAATCATAACGGGTGGCGATACATCAAAAATTGGTCAAATTATCATGACTATACGCTTACCACGTGTTGTAGTGGGATTCTTAGCGGGCATGAATCTTGCCTTAGCTGGCGTGATTTTACAAGGTATCTTGCGAAATCCTTTGGCGGATCCTGGCATTATTGGCATTACCTCTGGTGGTGCTTTGGCGGCTATGATCATCATGATTCTCATGCCTACTTACGTTATGCTTGTTCCTATTGGTGCTTTTGTTGGTGCATTAGTGGCATCGTTTTTGGTTTACGGTATTTCTTGGCAAGGTGGACTTAATCCGTTGCGCCTTATCTTAGCCGGTGTGGCTGTAGCGGCTTTCTTCGGCGGGTTTAATACGATTTTGTCCGTTTTTTATCCGGATCGTGTTCAAGGAACGGTGAGCTGGATGGCAGGTGGTTTTGTAGGGCGCAGTTGGGACGATGTGATGATGATCTGGCCTTATACGGCTATAGGCATTATTGGATCTATGATATCTATCAGATGGCTTACATTGCTTAGTTTAGGCGATGATACGGCACGCACCTTGGGTGTGCATGTTGAAAGATGCCGACTTTTGTTGCTCGTATTAGCCTCTTTGTTAGCCGCATCAGCAGTGAGTGTGTCGGGGATGTTGGGATTTGTAGGTCTTATAGTGCCTCATGTGGCGCGCCTCATCGTAGGTGTGGATTATCGTTACTTGATTCCTACGTCTATGGTCTTTGGTGGTATATTAATTGTTTATGCAGATACATTGGCGCGCATGATGATTGCGCCTGGTGAAATTCCTGTAGGCGTACTGATGAGCTTTTTAGGTGCTCCATTCTTCTTGTATCTATTGAAAGGGGTGGGGCGAAGATGAGTGTGTTAACCGTCGATAATATAACGGTAGGCTATGGAAAACGATTGATACTGGAGAATCAATCTATCGTCTTTGATAAACCGGAAATAATATCTATCATTGGTCCAAATGGTTCGGGAAAATCAACATTTTTGAAAGCTTTGGCGCGGCTTATCAAGATAAAACAAGGCACCATATCGCTGGATGAAAAATCTTTACATTCGTGGAATACGAAGGAATTAGCGCGCCATATAGCTTTGTTACCGCAAATTACGACCGCCCCTGAAGGAATGTTAGTTGAGCAGTTGGTTCGATCCGGACGAAATCCGTATGTATCGATTTTTAAGGAACTATCTGATGCGGATTTAGCTGCTGTGGAGCAGGCGATGAAATGCACAGATGTATGGAAATATCGGTATCAGCAAATAGGGGAACTATCCGGCGGTGAACGGCAGCGCGTATGGCTTTCATTAAGTTTGGTGCAAGAACCGAATATTTTACTTCTCGATGAACCGACTACTTATCTTGACAGTCGCCATCAAATTGAGTTGATGGAGCTAGTTAAACGCACACAGCGGGAACGAAATATTATGGTCGTTATGGTGCTCCATGATTTGAATCTAGCTTTGCGCTATAGTGACCGCATTATTGCTATTAAAGAGGGAGCTATTGTAGGTGATGGAACTCCGCATATGATGATGACTCCAGAGAATTTAGCAGAGTGGTTCGGTATTAAAGCGGATATTTTACAAAGCCCTCGCAGTGAAGAAACATGTCCTATATGTGTACCATATGGTCTTGCTTAGACAGAGGAGCTTAGGTACCGTATAGTCAGTTAATTGTTAGCTGTTTTTACTGAAATGTACACAATAGCAAAAAAGCTATTTCGAAAATTGCATACTGTTTATACCTTAAAGAGACCCCACCTGTGGTGAGGGTCTCTTTATTATGGTAAAATATATAGTGTACTAAATGGTTGGGTGAAATTTTCACGAAATGATGTACAAGCATAAGTACATTATAGAACCCGGATGGGGATTTTTAATGAGGTAAAATAGTGGAATATATTATTTCGTTTATGGAAACATATGGCTATACGGCCATGTTTATTGCAATGGTTCTAGAAAATGCTAACGTGCCTATTCCAAGTGAAATCGTACTTGGTTTTGCGGGGTATTTGATAGCTCAAGGCATATTTGATATGCATACAACAATGGTGGTAGGTATCTTAGCAGGTATTGTTGGTTCTATAGTATCCTACTGGATGGGTGAGCATGGTGGGCGCCCTTTATTATTGAAATATGGTAAATATATATTCTTTAATGAACATAAATTTGAACTGGCAGAAAAGATGTTTAATAAATATGGCGGTGTAGCTGTATTTTTTGGTCGACTTTTACCTGGTGTTCGTACCTTTATCTCCTTCCCTGCAGGAATGGCACGCTATCCCATGTGGCATTTCATCATCTGGACGGTACTTGGTACGATTCCTTGGACGATTTTGCTCGTTTACTTAGGCAAGGTACTTGGTGAAAATTGGCAAGACCTTATCGAGTACAATCATGAGTTCTTGATTGTTATGATCGTTGTATTTGTCATTATAGCTGTAGTACTGGGCTTTAGATACTATCGTAATCGTCGATAAGGAGGCCCTTATGAAACTCTCTCGATTAACACCAGTCGTATTTATTGTGTGGCTAGTGTTTTATATGTTTGGCAATAATATGTTGCCTGTTACAGATCCCGTTGAATCTAATTATGCGTTAACGGCAAAGGAAATGGTTCTTTCGGGTGATTGGCTATCTCCGCAGATTTATGGTACTTATTGGTACGATAAACCCATCATGATTTATTGGCTCATTGCTCTTGGCTTTAAAATCTTTGGGATTGCTGATTGGGTGGTGCGCCTACCGAGTGCTATTTTTGGTGCTTTGTCGGTGGCGACCATGTATCAATCTACGCGTACCATGAGCGGTAAGTGGGCACTTGGTCTCATTGGGGCATCCGTTCTAGGCACATCTCTCATGTTCTGGACCGTAGCACATGGCGTTATTACGGATATGGTGCTCCTCTATACGACGTTGATGGTCATGATTTACTCCTACAAGGGACTGGTAGAACAGAAACCGTATGCCATGATTGTAGCCTATGTATTTGCTGCGTTAGGCGTACTCACTAAAGGTCCGGTAGCCATTGTGTTGCCTGGTATGATTCTACTTGTTTTTGCAGGTATTAATCGTTCTTGGTCTATGGTGAAAGCCATCTTCGATTGGCGTGGCATTTTAGCTTTTTGTGTAGTTTGTTTGCCGTGGTATGTGTACATGTACAGTGTTCATGGTCAAGACTTTATCAATGGCTTCTTAGGGCTTCACAATGTGACTCGCGCTACTCAATCGGAGCATCCAGAAGATAATGTGTGGTGGTATTATCTCGCTATCTTCCTTGGTGCTTCTATGCCGTGGACGGGTGCTGTTATTTACGGCATAATCGATGGCTTTAAACAACGTCATACAGGGTTTATCTATAATATGACTTGGGGTGTTGGAATTGTGCTATTCTACACCTTGATGGCAACAAAATACCCTCTATATACCTTTGTTAGCTTAGTCCCATTTAGTGCTATCGGTGCTTTGGGCGTTATGAAGCTTATTCGCAAAGGCAAATCTAGAGCCTTAAAATGGATTATTATGGGGCCGACGTTGCTTTTGTGGATTGCTTATGTAGCAGGCTCTTTCTTCGCACCATGGGGTTTTTATTGTTTGCTCTATGTCGTGGTTGCTATGGCAATATTGGCTATGTTCTATACATGGTATACGAAAAGAGGATATCGTTTAGTTACAATTATTGTCCTTGGTACTATGGTTATATCTTCTATAGTTGTTATGGAAGGTTTAGAGCCATTCGTTAAGCAACGTAGTAATATTGATGTTGTTCCAGTAGTGGATTCCTATGAAGGGGATGTCTATTACTATAATGGCTATAGTACGGCTGTTGTGTATTATACGGGCCATAAGGTTATCAAGATTAATGGTGATGAAAGCCGCTGGGATGATCGAGATAAATTAAACAAACGTAGCGCTGAATGGCAGAAGAAATATCTTATGGAACAAGTAAGTGAAGAGGAATTTAACAAGATTATCGAATCTGGTAAGCCACTTATGTTAATCGTTCCTAAAGGGGAAATTAAGCATTTCCGTCAGTCCTCCATTTATCCACATGTATCTGAGTCTAGTGAAGCAGGTACATCTGAAGTTTACGTACTAAATAAAAAGACTCTATTCAAATAATTGTGAAAAGTTAATAAACATTACAAACAGGTAGTATCCAATGATATGTATCCCCTTTACTGGTTGTCTAGTAAAGGGGGTACATATCACAACGAATACTATCTGTTTTTTGTTAATTAGCACCTTACCACTTTTTGTTAATTAGTTGTTTGCTGTTTTGGTTAATTAAAATCTTGCGGCTTTATGTTATCTGAAAGTTTACTGGTGTTGATCCTCTATATACTATCTATTTATTTGCCTTTTATATTAAAATGCTTATTTAAATGAATAGGATCTTGTCTATATTGATATTTTTCGTACATAAATAATAATACCTACAATATTAATATGATTTATTGACATAATTAATACATATTGATATAGTAGGTTATATTAAGTTTAGAAGACGAGGTGTTCTAAAGCCTGATTTCATCTAAGGTTTAGAAAAATGCGAAAATTGATATGAGTCATAAACGCCCCTTGTTGTGAGGTAGAAAGAGGGGACATTATGAAGAAATTTTGGTATCTATTCATTGCTATCGTGCTGTTGATAGTAAGTGGGCTAGCGTATGGTTATCATGAACACAGTAAACCAAAGACCGCCCAAGAATTAAAAACCGTGCGCGTTGCGTATTTACCGATTACGCATGCGCTACCCGTATTTGCTATGAAGGAACTGGAGACAGCAGATGGTCCAGTTCATGTAGAGCTTGTAAAATACGGTTCCTGGCCGGAACTTATGGATGCGCTCAACACCGGTAAAGTAGATGCTGCAGCTGTTCTCGTTGAGCTCGGCGTAAAGGCTCGTGAACAGGGCATTGATGTGCGCGCAGCGGCATTAGGCCATACGGAAGGTAACATTATTGTTGTAAATAACGATATTAACTCTGTACAGGACTTGAAAGGTAAATCCTTTGCTATCCCTCATAAGCAATCAACTCAAAAGATTCTCGTAGACCTCATGCTTGAACAGGCAGGTCTTAGCGAGAAGGATGTACAGATAGTGGAGATGAGTCCTCCTGAAATGCCGTCCGCATTGTCGGTCGGTCAAATCGCTGGCTATAGCGTGGCGGAGCCATTTGGTTCTCTTGCTATAGAAATGGGAGCTGGGAAGGTCTTTGAAGACCCTGATCACTTATGGCATGACAATATCTGTTGCGCCCTCGTGTTCAACGGTCAATTCGTCGATGAACACCACGATTTGGCGAGGGCTTTCACAAAAGCTTATCTCGATGCAGGTACATATTTAGACGAGCATCCGGAGGCGCAAAAGGAGATTTCCTTAAAATACATGAAGTTTAAGGATCCTGTTATTGAACATTCCCTCAAAGTGATTGGGTTTAAAGATTTAGCCCTTACAGAGGAGCGTTACAATGCGCTCGTGCATCACATGACACATATTGATTTAATCAAAAACGTGCCGAGCTATTCAGAGTTTGTAGATCAAACATTGTTACCATAGGAGGGGGACCATGAAGAAATATACATATGTGCCAGGCTCATTTGTCGCAGCGTGGCTAATTTGGGAATTAATCGTTCGCCTTGGCGGATTTAACGAAGCCTTGCTGCCGACGCCATACAAAGTGTTGCTCGGCTTTGGGGAGCTCATCGGAGACGGCGTGTTATTCAAGGATGTTGCGGACAGTTTGGTGCGCTTTTTCATAGGCTATATCATTTCCGTCGTAGCCGGCGTATTCCTGGGACTCATTTTAGGCTGGTATAAGGGTATTTGGAACTATATTAACCCTATCGTTCAGGTGATTCGTCCCATTTCACCGGTGGCATGGTTGCCGTTTATCGTACTGTTCTTCGGTATCGGACAGGCGCCGGCTATCGTCATCATCTTTATTGCGGCGTTTTTCCCGGTTCTCTTATCCACGGTGTCCGCGATTCAGAATATCGATCCCGTATACATCAAGGTGGCCCGAAATTTTGGTATCAAGCAGCCGGAACTGTTATTTAAAATCGTATTGCCCGCCGTGTTTCCCGGCATCGCATCAGGACTTCACATCGCGCTCGGAACGGCGTGGATTTTCCTGGTGACGGGGGAAATGGTAGGCTCTCAGACGGGTCTTGGATTCCTCATCATCGATATGCGGAACAATTTGCGTAACGATCTTCTGATGGTGGCGATTTTGACGATTGGCTTTGTAGGACTTTTGCTCGATTGGGGCGTGTCCCTCATCGAAAAATGGATTTATAGACGTTGGGGCATTGAGAAATAGGAGGTGGACGCATGGGTTACATTTCGGTGCGCAATGCACACAAGGAATTTATGAAAGATGGAGAACCGCTCACCATCCTTGAAAATATTAATCTGGACATTGAACGAGGTGAATTTATTTGCCTTTTAGGTCCTTCCGGGTCCGGTAAAAGCACGCTTTTAAATGCTATGGCCGGCTTTGAGCTCGTTACTTCGGGCTCTATTACCATCGACGGCGCGGAGGTGAAAGCACCTCAACTGCGGTATGTAACGGTCTTTCAAAATTACGGACTGTTGCCGTGGCGAACGGTGGAAAGCAATATTGAACTGGGCCTTGAAAGCAAGAATGTACCTAAGGAAGAGCGACCTGCTATCATCGACAAATACGTGAAAATGGTGGGGCTCGACCATGCGCGCAATCGCTATCCGGCGGAGTTGTCCGGTGGGATGCAGCAACGTGTATCCATTGCGCGGGCGTTGGCGGTCGATCCGGACATTATCTTCATGGATGAACCGCTAGGGGCCCTCGATGCGTTGACACGCATCAATTTACAGGATGAAATCTCCCGTATCTGCCGTGAAGAGGGTAAAACGGTCGTATTCGTTACGCATGATATCGAAGAGGCGGTGGTTCTTGCGGATCGCGTCGTAGTGCTCGCTGCTAATCCGGGACGGGTGCAAACCATTATCCCCGTCAATCTCATCGATAGGACGGACCGGACCTCGGCGTCCTTCGTCAATATTCGAAACCACATATTTGAACAATTCCAACTCGCCAAAGAAGACAAAATCGAGTTTTATATATAATTGTGATATTGTATATATTAATAGCAACAGAAGTCTGACAAAAACTGTAGTTTCAAAGATAGTAGAATCATTCATTACCATCAAGGTTGTTATATGAGGCTTTGATGGTAGAGAATCTTAAGTCGCTTTGAAATTACAGTTTTTTATATTCCGTTGTATGTGGATATTTTGAATATTAATTTTGCATCAAACTTTCAGAAATGGGTGCTATTATAAATATAGTAACAGCAACATTTTAGGTAGTGCGTGATTATCGGATATAGTATCACATATCATGATTGGGCATCGTAATATATGGATTGTATTACTATAGGTTTTAGTGTATAAATACAGTATATAAAAGCTTGATAATCATGATATACAGCATTATTAATTATATGGTTCGGTAGTATAAATTGGGGGAAATCCTATGTCCTTATTTGCACCAGAGGAAGAAAAAACGCTGTCTTTTGATGAATATATGGCCTCGTTTGATGCGGATCGGGTAGCAAAAGTACAGCAGTTTGTAGACTGGCTCGGTCAATATAGAGGCGAGCTTGTTCACAATCCGTGGGGTGAGGTGAATTCCGACCTCGAAATTGTTCGGTCTGACTTTGATGCGGCGCAGGTGCGTCGTAACAATTTGACGGCGTATTTGTTGCCGCGGTTGGGACGCTCCAAAATCTTTGTAGTGGCAGAGGCTGTCGGATATCAAGGCGGGCGTTTTTCGGGCATTGCCATTACCTGTGAGCGCATGTTGTTGGATAAGCATAAAACAATTCGGGCGCATCAGATAACGCCTGTTACATTACAAAGAACTAGCTCCCCTGTGAGTCCAATGCTGAAACGGACTCAACAGGAACAAGGGTTCAACGAACCTACGGATACGGTAGTATGGAGTGCCATCATTGAACAGGGAATCGATCCGTACGATGCACTGTTGTGGAATATATTTCCCTTTCATCCTCATAAGGCGGACGAACCGCTCACTAATCGGACACCGACCGAGTCGGAGCAGCAGCTAGGTTGGGAATATACGAAAAGACTGCTGGCATTGCATACCGAATTAGGTGGACCGAAGTCGCTCGTGCTCGCTGTCGGTCAAAAATCGGCGGACACGATGGGGCGATTCGGTCTTTCAGCCATCGGTCTTAGACATCCCGCTAACGGTGGGGTTAATTTATACCGTGAAGGTTTTGCTAAAGCTATAGGCCAATTTATACCGTAAAGATCTTGTTGAAGCTATATAGAGAGAGAGTTTTGAGATAGAAGGTATTACATATGAAACGTTATTGTGAATCCTGCCGTCAATATTGTGACGAGGCGGCCATGTTCTGTCCGCATTGCGGGCAGTATACGACTGCGGTGGAGGTTGAGAGAATTGCACCGGAAGGGGATATTATCTATCCGCTGGCGCATTATCAGTTGAGTTATAAGGATACATTTCTTTATGTGGTAGGCCGCAAATTTATGAATTCAGATGGCCGCGCGTCTAAAGGAGAATTTTTGCGGTTCTTTTTGTTGTGGCTATTAGTTATCGTTGGAATTCTGGCGCTTGCTTATGGACTTACGGCGGTGCTTCATAGGGGTATTTATTTAATCCTGTTGGCATGGATGTTACTGACAATCATCGGTCTAGTCTTGCTAATTCCGTTGGGGGCTCTATGTATCCGTCGCCTTCATGATACCGGTAAAAGTAGTGAACATCTATTTTTTGTTTTAATACCTTTTATAGGGCCAATAATTCTATTTGCTCTACTGTGTAAGAAGGGTGAACCGAAGGCCAATCAATATGGTGAGGCGTTAAGGAACATCGTCATTGACAAACGGTTGGCATCTATTATGAAAGTATCGCCTACGAGCAGTGCTTTCACCACTCGAATTCTCGTTGCATTGCTGGTGAGTGCTATCTGCGTATGCAGTGTTTCGGCTCGTTATATGGGACCGGAAAGTGAACTGGAGCTGGGCGGATGGTTTACGAACATCATTGTCGGTCAAGGCAGTGATGAAGCTGCACGGGATGCGATACACGATTATTTTGATGCCGTCAATGAAAAGAACTATGATAAGGCTTTCACCTATGTTATCAATCAGACTAAGACGAATCCCGTAGAAAAGCAAAAATGGATGGAATCTATGAAGTCGGCGCCGAAGGTGGTTGTCGGGTCCTTAGGTGCGAGTCGTATCACTCGTATAAACAGCATGAAACGCATCATTTACGAAGCGGATCTGCAAGTCACTAAACCCGGAGATGGCGCGGTTGAGGCTGCGCACATGACACGCTACATATCTCTGGTCGAAGAAAATGGCGAATGGCATATTGAAGGATTTTATAAAAGTATGCCAGATGATAAATAATGAAATGCTTTGGGGTGGTTCGGTTTGAGCCGCCCTTTTAAGTAGTAGTAAAATTTTATGTTACTTTTGATGAATCAAGCGTAGAACTCTTTTGTTTATGTTGTTTTTATGTTATAATGAGCACAACGTATGAAAGTGAGGCTTTCATCAAAACAGATCGGACTATATTGCACTGCGTATCGGATTGAGATAAAAATAGAAGTCTCTTGCGGTTGAAGCATCTGATAGTGCACTATACTCATTTGCTACGGCAAATGGCACACAAACTAGGAACGGCAAAATTTGATAGCGCATTTTTGCGCCCATTTGACGAGACGCTAGTATAATAGCGCCTTTTTCTTTGTGTGACATTTCCTCGTGGCATAGATCAATTCAAGTGATAGGTGAGAAAAACTATGTTAAATAAATTAATGAACAAAATTTTAGGAGGAACTGTGAATACAACAGATAATCAGGTTACTGCGCAAGTGAAAGCAGAACCGACAGTAGCAAAAAACGCTACTCTTACAGCTGCGGCTGAAGGCGAGCAAAAACAAACACGTCGCCGTACAAATACACGCCGCCCTGCTGGCGAAGGTCGTACGCGCCAACAAACAGCTGGTGAAGGTGAAGGTTCAACACGCCAACGCCGTTCTACAAATACTCGCACAAGTGCGAATGGTGGCCGTACTAATACGACTCGCCGTACAAATACACGTCGCAATGCCGAACAAGGTGAAGGTCAAGAACGCAAAACTCGCCAAACTCGTGCACCGCGTGGTGAAAATACACGTAATACGCGTACTAATAATGGTCGCAATGGTCAAAATGGTCAGAACCGCAATAATAACCGCCCAAATAACCGTTCTACAGGTTGGAATAATCAAGAGGAACAAGTGGAATTAGTTGGTCGTACACCAAATGGCGCCAACAAGGGCAAATTCCAAATCATCCCACTAGGTGGTCTTGGTGAAATTGGTAAAAATATGACCATCTTCCAATACGAGGACGAAATCATCGTTCTTGATTCAGGGCTTGCATTCCCTAGTGAAGATATGCTTGGCGTAGATATCGTTATTCCTGACATGAGCTATATTATCGAGAATAAAGACCGCGTGAAAGCTGTCGTAATTACTCATGGTCATGAGGACCATATCGGTTCTTTGGCGTACCTTATGAAAGAAATTAGTTGCCCAGTATACGCAACAAACCTCGTTTGTGGATTAATCGAAGGCAAGTTTAAAGAACATAAGGTATCTCCAAAATGTCTACGTACGATTGCTGCTGGTGATGAAGTTCAAATTGGTCAAGTGACTGTTGGTTTCATCCAAACAAATCACTCCATTCCTGACTCCTGCGCTGTATACTTTAATACACCAATCGGGACGGTTCTTCATACAGGGGACTTTAAAATTGACCAAACCCCAGTTGATGGCCGTTTGATGGATATGCACAAATTTGCTGAGCTCGGTAACAAAGGCGTATTAGCACTATTGTCGGACTCTACAAATGTAGAAAAACCAGGTACTACCGGTTCTGAAAGTTCTGTAGGTCCTGCGATTAAACAAGCCGTTGGAGAAGCAAAAGGCCGCGTTGTTTTGGCAACATTCGCATCCAACGTATCCCGTATCCAACAAGCTATTGATGCGGCGGTTATGTTCAACCGTAAGGTTGTAGTTATGGGCCGTAGCATGGTCAATGTTACAGAAATTGCTCAAGAGCGCGGATACTTGAATATTCCACCAAATACAATCATCGACGTAGATGTAATGCACAACTACACAGATGACCAAATCATGATCTTAACGACTGGTTCTCAAGGTGAACCGATGGCAGGCTTGTCCCGTATGGCAACAAGCAATCATCGCACTGTAGAATTGGCACCGAATGATACTGTTATCATTTCTGCTACACCAATTCCAGGCAACGAAGGTGCTGTAGGTAGAACTATCGATAACTTACTTCGTTTAGGTTGTAATGTGGTATATGGTAAAGACCGTGGTATCCACGTATCTGGTCATGCGAGCCAAGAAGAGCTTAAAACAATGCTTAACCTTGTTCGTCCAGAATACTTTATCCCAGTTCATGGTGAGTACCGTATGTTGCGTCGTCATGGTGAACTTGGTGTGGCCATGGGCGTAGATCCTAAGAAAGTTCTTATCGGCGATAATGGTCAAATCTTTGAATTTGATAAAGATGGTGGTCGCAAAGGTGGCCGCGTACAAGCTGGCGCTATCTTCGTTGATGGCCTTGGCGTTGGTGACGTAGGTAATATCGTTATCCGTGACCGTCAACAATTGGCACAAGAAGGTATGGTTATCGTTGTTATGGCGATGGACAAAGCTTCTGGTACTATCGTAGCTGGTCCAGATCTCGTATCTCGTGGTTTCGTATACGTTCGTGACGCAGAAGAACTCATGCTTGCTGCGGAGCGCCGCGTAGAACAAGTTCTTGAAGATTGCGAAATGCAACGCATCAAAGACTGGACAACCATTAAGCAAAACGTACGTGACGCATTGGGTAAATTCTTCTATGATAAAACCCGTCGTCGTCCTATGATCTTGCCGATTATTCAAGACGTATAATCTTATATAATACAGAAAAGTACCGCACCTCATGGTGTGGTACTTTTGACATTCTAAAAGAGCAATAAAAACTACCATTAATAGCATTGCTATCGCATTCGTCTACTATATGGGGTATTTGAAGTTACCCTTTTAAACTGTTATAATTAAAAGATACCAATTAATATATCTTCTTATGTAAGAATGGTGATTTATGAAACAAACAAATACAAGAGCGATGGTAGAAACTGCCTTTGTATCGACCATTGTTGCTATGTTGACTATAATTGGGGCAGTCATGCCGTTTTCAGCTTTTCTAGCAACTATGGTAGCTCCAGCAGGTATTTCTATCATTGGTATCCGTTGGGGTAGTAGATATAGCTGTACTTCCTCAATAGTAGCCTTTATATTAGTAACACTCTTTCTTGGACCATTAATTGCTATGTCTACCATTTTAGTATATTCATTGCCTAGTATATTTTTGGGGGAAGCTTTTAGAGCAAACTGGTCTTTTAGAAAGTTAATATTAGTGCCTGCTGCTGTATTGCTTGGTATGGGCCTCTTACAATTAGTGGTTGCTAATAGTTTTGCATCTGTAGATTTTATTAGCTTAGGACAAAATGTAAATAATGAGTTAAAAGAAGCTATGATTGAGTCTATACGACAGCAATCAGCACCGCAAGAACAGATTGATACGATGATTCAGCAACTTAATTATTCATTTGCTCAAGCAGAACGTATGATGTTGTCATTATGGTTCTGTGCATGCTCTATCATAACGTATATCATGGCTAAGTTAGTATCTTATATTGGTCGTCGAACTAATACAGTTCATAGAGAATTACCTCCCATGGCTACTTGGCGTATGCCGATTTGGGGTGCTGGAGTTCTAGCCATAGGGATTATTATTATTTATGGCTTATCCTATATTGGATATGATAATAGTTTACTTAAAGATATCGGAATGAATGTTGCTTTTGTGGGGGCTTTCATTTGCTTAGTTAATGGTATTACCTGTTTAATGGCAGTTATGAAAAACTATGGAGTAAATGGATTCTTTCAATTTATAATTCTTTTCTTCTTATATACAATGAGTCCGTATGGTCTTGTTTTCTATGGTATTTTTGATATGTTTTTAGATATGAGAGCACGTTTCGAAAAACGTAGCTCATAATAGAAAGGAGGCCGTTATGAAATCCTTTCAACGGAGATGGAAAGGTTTAGAAATTACCATTGTTGCCGTTCTCGTATTATTGCTATTATTGTTGGCCTATTTAAATTGGGCTATTGCAATTTTAGCATTAATCATTGTAGTAGCGGCGTATTTGGTTAATTATAATACCCTTCATAACCGGCGTCGTTTAGCAAGAGAACAGTTTAGTGCGATGATGAAAAACGTCACACAAGCTTCTAACTTTGCTTTACAAAATTTGCCAATGGGGATTGTTCTTGTTAATAAGCAAGGCACCTTGGTGTGGAATAATAGTGTTTTCGCTGACTGGGTTAAGGTGGACTGGAATAAGCTCCAAAAAATGTCTGCGTTGTTACCTGGTTTCCGTATCGATAAAATTTGGGGTAAGTCCGGATATATGACGGAAAAATATGAAAATCGATACTTCCAAATTATTTATAAATTTATCGATCCTCGGGATACGCGATCAGATATTGATAGTGAAGATGAACTCGCGGAACATGCAGTGATGGCATTGTATTTCAAGGACATTACAGACTTAGAAAAAGCCCGTATTAAAGCGGAAGAGGGCCAGCCTGTATGGGGCATGATTCAGATTGATAATCTCGAAGAATTGACAAAAGGTCTTAGTGATCGTGAGTATACTAGTATTTGGACAGATATAAATAATATCATCATGGATGAAATTGACCGCTACGAAGGTTTTATTCGTAACTTCCAAGATGATATGTATACCTTTGCCATTTCTCGTGGTGCACTTCATGAGATGGAGGAAGATGGTTTTAAAGTGCTCGAACGAATCCGGAAAGTACCATCTCCTCGTCAAGTACCAGCTACGATTTCCATTGGTATTAGTGAAAATGTAGGCTCTGTGAAAGATGTATCTGGCCGTGCTCGTGCAGCCTTAGATATTGCATTAGGTCGCGGTGGTGACCAAGTGTGTATTATGGATGGTGAAAGTACGCGCTTCTTTGGCGGTAATACGGCAGGCGTTGAGAAGAATACGCGCGTTCGTGCTCGTGTTGTATCTCAAGCGATACATGAGCTTATGATTGATTCTGATAAGATCCTTATCATGGGGCATCAGCGCGAAGACTATGATGCCTTAGGTGGCATTATCGGTGTAGCAGCCATTGCTCGAGCACTTGGTAAAGACGTGCGCATTGCGCTTTCAAAAGAAACTAGCGCCATCGATAAAATGGTGAATGTTCTTAACGAGTCAGAGTTCTGGAAAGAGAATATTATTACTGCAGAAGCTGCAAGAGTATGGGTAGATGCGAATACGCTCACTGTCGTGTGTGATACGCACCGTCAAGAAATGGTGGCGGCTCAAGAGGCGCTTGAAATTTCTGAACGACGCATCGTTATCGACCATCACCGTCGTGCAGCGGACTTTGTAGAAAATCCATTGCTCACCTATTTGGAACCAACTGCATCGTCCACATCTGAGCTCGTAACAGAGCTTGTTCAATATGCAGGCGTTCCTGTGAAACTTTCAAAAGCGGAAGCTACAGGCATTTATGCAGGTATCGTATTAGATACGAAGAACTTTGTTCAACAAACTGGTGCGCGTACCTTTGAGGCTGCAGCATTTTTGCGCCGTGCAGGAGCGGATATCGACAGAGTTAAACAATTGTTTATTGAAACTTTCGATTCTATCCAATTGCGTGCTAAAATGGTATTTGAAGCAAGTCGTACTGAAGGGATTGCTATTTCCGTAGCGCCTGAAGGTTTAAAGGATATGATGGCGTTGGCTGCACAAAGTGCGGACATGCTCATTAGTAATGAAGATATTGAAGCAGCTTTTGTACTATATTCCTTGAATGACGGCGGTATCGGCGTCAGCGCTCGATCCAAAGGCAAGGTAAACGTACAAGTTGTAATGGAAGCCTTGGGTGGTGGCGGTCACAGAACTGTGGCTGGTGCTCAATTACAAGGTATGACCATAGAGGAAGCGAAGCAGGCCATCTTGGAGCATGCTCTTGAGGCACTTCATTCCGCAGAACAAGAGGAGGAACAACAATGAAAGTAGTATTGTTAGAAGATGTTAAAAAAGTTGGTAAAAAAGGCGAAATCGTTGAAGTTAGCGATGCATATGGTCGCAATGTATTGATCAAAAAAGGCCTCGGCCTTGAAGGTACAGCAACTAACGTAAATAATGCGAAACAAAAACAAGAATCTATTGCTCATAATAAAGCCGTTGCAAATGACGAAGCTAAGATTTTGGCAGCTCAATTGACTAAGATTGAAGTAACTGTAAAAGTTCGCATGGGCGAAGAAGGCCGTGTATTCGGATCCGTTACTGCTAAAGATATTTCCGATGCTGCTAAAGCTCAATATAAAGTAGATATTGATAAAAAGAAAATTGAAATTAAAGAACCATTGAAAACATTGGGCGTACATGACGTACTAGTTCGTGTTCATCCTGAAATTACAAGTACTATCAAGGTTAATGTAGTAGCCGAATAATAGTATTCACCATGCTCTTTGAGTATGGTGAATTCTTTTATCCATAGTGGTTGTGTGAAGGGGATTATCATGGATGTACGCATTCCACCGCATAATCTAGATGCGGAAAAGGCCGTTTTGGGGGCTTTATTAACTAATGGATCCAATATGGGAGCCGTTGTAGATACGGTGACGAGTATTCTTAAATCTGAAGATTTTTACCGCGATGCACATCGTATTATTTACGATGCTATTTTAGAAATCGTGCATGCCAATAAGACGGCTGATTTTATCACCGTTGGTGAAGAACTAGACCGTCGTAAGCGCCTTGATGCAGTAGGTGGTCTTGCTTATATTACATCTCTTGCGAATGAATCGGTTTCCTACAATGTTGAGGAACATGCGAAAATCATCAGTGAGAAAGCTCAGTTGCGCCGCCTCATCGATGCAGGGAATAAAATCGTAGGCATGACGTATGCTGGCGAAGATGAGCCGACGGCCATTCTCAATAAGGCAGAGCAAATGGTGCTAGATGTAAGCGGTCAAACTCAGGCTGAATCATCCTTTGCAGCCATTGGTGAAGTGGTTTTATCTAATCTAGATAAACTCAATGCACTGCAACAGCATGATGGTGCTATTACAGGTGTGCCAACAGGCTTTAAAGATGTGGATCACATTTTCAACGGCTTACAAAAATCTGACCTCATCCTCGTAGCAGCTCGTCCTGCGATGGGGAAAACAGCTTTCACCTTGAACATCGCTCAAAACGTAACGATGTTGTACGACAAGACAGTGGCGTTCTTTTCCCTGGAAATGGGCAAGGAACAGCTCGTTGGTCGTATTTTGTCCTCCGTGGCAGGTGTGAGCTCTGAAAAATTGCGCCGTGCGAACATGGATCCTGCTGACTGGGAAAAGGTTATTGCCGCAGCGGACCGCATGAGTAAATCCAAGCTCTTTATCGATGATACGCCGGGTCTTACCGTACAAGATATGCGCTCTAAATTGCGCCGTCTCAAGGTGGAACATGGTCTCGATCTCGTTATCGTCGATTATATTCAGTTGATGCAAGGTCGAAATGCTGGTAAGGGCAGTGAAAATCGTCAACAAGAGGTGTCCGAAATCTCTCGTAATCTTAAACTGATTGCTCGTGAATTTAACGTACCGGTTATCGCTTTGTCTCAGTTGTCTCGTAGTGTTGAAAGCAGACCAGATAAACGGCCTGTACTTTCGGACCTTCGTGAATCTGGTTCCCTCGAGCAAGATGCGGATATCGTTATCTTCTTGTACCGTGATAAATATTATGATGAAAACTCTGAAAAAGGGGACAATGCAGAAGTCCTCATTCGTAAAAACCGTAACGGTTCCGTCGGTACCGTGGAACTCCAATTCGTTGGAGAATTAACACAATTTAGAGACGTAGAATTCCGAGACCTAGGGCCAGAACAATAATGAAAACTATCCGTGGGATGCCCTATATTGATGGGACCCCGTGACATAGCTACATTTTAATTAAAAAGAAAGGACTATACTTCTTTGCTCCTCGTGACCTGATGTCGCTGCATAAGTATAGTCCTTTCTTTTTAAATATAAAAACAAACATATGTTTGAAAATATTCTATATTTTTGTTATACTAATCATAGAAATTTTTGTGTTCTAATTTTTGTAAAAGCCAGTTTTTTAGCGGTTCGGGGAGGTGTTTGTATGGGGTCAGCTGATACGGATCGGTTGTATATGTGCATTGATTTGAAGTGTTTTTATGCGTCTGTAGAATGCGCCGATTTGGGACTGGATCCGTTTACAACACCTCTGGTGGTGGCCGATGGTTCTCGTGGCAAGGGGGCTATTACGTTGGCTATTTCTCCTGCCTTAAAAAAGTTAGGTGTTAAAAATCGCAGTCGATTATTTCAGATTCCACCGCATATTGAGTATTTGACGGTGAAGCCACATATGAAGCGGTATATGCAGGTGTCTGCTGAGATTTATGGAACCTTGCTCAAGTATGTGGCGCCTGAGGATGTACATGTGTACTCTATCGACGAGTATTTCATCGATATCACGCCCTATTTACCACTATATAAAAAGACGCCTCGTCAGTTGGCGCAGATGTTGCTCGATGTGGTGCTAGCGGCAACGAAGATTTATGCTACCGTTGGGATTGGAACGAATCTGTTTCTCGCCAAGATTGCCCTCGATATTTTGGCGAAACATGCGCCTGATTTTATAGGCTATCTTGATGAAAGCTTATTTAAAGAGAAAATCTGGTATCACCAGCCCTTGACCGATATATGGCAGATTGGTAAGGGCATAGCTAATCGACTACATAAATATGGTGCCTATGATTTGCATGGAGTTACCTTAGTGCCTGAGGCGAAGTTGTATAAGGAGTTCGGCGTTAATGCAGAGCTCATAATCGATCATGCTTGGGGCCGTGAGCCTTGTACGATTGCGGATATCCATGCGTATCGACCTATTAAGCACTCTATCTCGCACAGTCAGATTTTGTTGCGTAATTATACCTATGAAGAGGTATACGTGCCTATGCGCGAAATGGTAGAGTCCTTGGTGTTAGAGCTTTTACAAATCAAAGGGGTCACAAATCATATTCATGTCCATATCGGCTATGCTGATGAAATGGTGCGCTCTACAGGGGGTTCTAAAAAGCTTAAGCAGTACACAGATTCTCTACAAACGTTGACGGCCTCAGTTATTAAATTATACGAGCAGTATTGCCGTAAAAATGAGCTCATCCGTCGCATAGGAATCAGCTTTGAGGATTTAGTCAATCGATCTGCCATACCTCAAGAGGTGGACCTATTTAGTACTCTTACTACAAATGCAGAGGAAAAGGAACGACAGGTACAAGAGGCTATGCTATCCATTAAGGAACAGTTTGGTAAGAATTCTATTTTGCGTGCATCGAGCTTACAAGAGGAAGGAACCATGCGCTTTAGAAATACCTTGGTAGGCGGTCATAATGGGGAATAGATATTATAATGGATACATTAGTCGCGTAAGGGGAGGTATACATTAATGAAACATCGCATGTCTCGTTTACAGCGAGCAAAACAATTTATGCCCTTTGCGGCATTGAGGGGCTTTGAAGCTTTATTAACCGCTATAGCAAGGCCAAAAGAAGATCGGGCAGAGTTGTCAGAGGATCAAATAGATGAATTAAATACAGTTTTACAATCTGTACGTTGTGGGGAGTGGGTACGAATTGTTTACTATAACAAACGAAAATATACGGAACTTATAGGTGCGGTTGATATGATTAGTGAGCAATTACAAATTCTCTCTGTACAAGGGACTGTTATTCCTTTCAGACATATTAAAGAGCTGAATATGTATGATATGTAAATATAAATATAACGGTTTTTGCTGTGTATGGTAAATAGACTAGAGTTAAGGAATAATTAGGTATACAATGATATTATGGGTTATTATAGCTTGATAATAAATTCTTGAATTCGGTTAGCTGTAGTATACCTATATAGTTTTTTATTTCTTAACTTAGAAAGGCGGTGTATGTAATGCATGATGTCATATCATTACTTATCAATCGCTATGATTTTTTTCTCCAGTTATTATGGGAGCATATAGAAATTTCAGTATTAGCTTCTGTTATTGCTACCATCATCGGTGGATTATTGGGTGTATTTATATATGAATATAAACGGCTAGCTACGCCAGTTATGGTAGGGGTTAATTTCCTATATACGATTCCATCTATATCGATGTTAGGCCTTTTGTTGTATGTATCGGGTGTTGGTAATACGACGGCTATTATTGCATTGGTTATATATGCTTTATTACCAATGGTACGAAATACATTTACTGGTCTTAACCAGATTGATCAAGCCATGTGTGAAGCGGGAATTGCATTAGGACTCACGCGGATTCAACGTTTGTGGAATATAGAGATTCCCTTGGCTATGCCGACGATTATGGCTGGTATACGGACCATGCTCGTTATGACCATTGCCTTGACAGGTATTGCATCCTTTATTGGTGCTGGTGGCTTAGGTGTGGCGATTTATAGGGGGATTACAACGAATCAAAGTGCTTTGACGATTGCCGGTAGTCTACTGATTGCCCTATTAGCCATTACCGTTGATGCTCTCTTTTCTCTAGGTGAAAGAGTAACGCATATTAGCCCCCATATGAAGCGTTATACGATTATATTTGTTTCGATTATGACGATAATTGCGATGGGTATAGGTGGCTGGGCCATGTATTGCCGTCATGTGAAGACCGATGTTATTCATATTGCAACGAAACCTATGACGGAACAGCTTATTTTGGGGAATGTTTTAAAAGAATTAATCGAGAAGAAGACTGATCTAACCGTAGAGGTTACAGAAGGTGTAGGTGGTGGTACATCAAATATTCAACCAGCTATGCTTTCCGGCCAATTTGATATATATCCTGAATATACGGGGACGGCTTGGTCTGCTGTGTTAAAACGTACAGATGCTTATGATGAAAGCTTATTTAATGAGCTTTCACAGGCTTATAAAGAGAAATATAATTTTGAGTGGGTCGGCATGTACGGCTTTAATAATACCTATGGCATAGGGGTGCGTAATGAAATCGCTCAGAGTTATGGCGTAAAAACGTATTCTGATCTTGCTCGTATAGCACCATCCCTAACATTAGGAGGGGAATATGATTTCTTTGGTCGTGAGGATGGCTATCCTGGATTACAACGGGTGTATGGCATGAGCTTTAAAGCGACTAAAGATATGGATATAGGTCTAAAATATACGGCTATTAGTCGTGGAGAGGTGGATGCAATGCCGATATTCACGACTGATGGTCAATTAAGTATTGCACCGATTACGGTGTTACAAGATGATAAACATTTATATCCATCCTATATGTCTGGTAATGTGGTGCGTAGCGAAGTGTTGATTGCTCATCCTGAACTGCGGCCTGTATTAGAAAGTTTGAATCATACGATTACAGATCAAGAGATGGCGAAGATGAATTACGCCGTTGAAACGGAACATCAATTGCCAGCTGATGTGGCACATAAATTCCTAGTAGAACGAAATTTGATATAAGATGAATATAGTTCGAACTAAAGTAAATAAAATTTAATATATAGTGAATATAATTTTGTATTGACATTTAATCTCCTTCAATATAATATAAACATATGAACAGATATTCATATAAATAAAATATCTGATGAAAAATGTTTAGGAACATATCTAAAAAGATATGGAACAAGATATGTCTAATAAGTATTAGACATAGACAATAAATTAACTTACAATACAGGATAGAAACTTTCACTATTATCAAAGGAGATATCATGGAAGAAACATTATTGTTGAAGGATTTGAACTGTCCGAACTGCGCAGCAAAAATTGAAGATCGTATCCGTAAAATGGATGTTGTAGAGACTGCAAATTTCACAATTGCTACACATCAATTAAAATTAACCGGCTCTTGGGAAGACCGTGAAGCGCTTAAACGTGACATTCAAGATATTTGTGATGCCATCGAAGAGGGCGTTACAGTAGCGGATTACGAGCGTAAATCTAAAGCGGCTATGGATGATCATGGTCCTGACCAGGATCGTGGTAGTGATGCTGTAACAATTGTAGTCATCGTAGCAGGTTTGTTATTCATGATTTATGAAGTTTTGTCATCCTTTGTCCCATCCATCGGCTTGCCAGAGAGTATTGAAACTCCAATTTATTATATTGCCTATATCTTACTTGCGTTCCCCGTATTGCGTATCGCAGGTCGCAATATCTTAAAAGGTCAAGTATTCGATGAAAACTTCTTGATGTCTATCGCTACATTGGGCGCCATTGCAATCGATGCATTGCCTGAAGCAGTAGGCGTTATCTTGTTTTACCGTATTGGTGAGTTCTTCGAAGAAAAAGCAACTGATCGTAGTCGTACAGAAATCATGAACGCTGTCGACATGCGTCCTCAAGAGGTGCGCGTTGTAGACACAGGCTGTGGTGGTGAAATCGTAGTTATGGCTCCTGAAAAGGTTGAAGTAGGCTGGACTATCGAAGTTCGTCCTGGTGATTTAATCCCTCTAGACGGTACAGTTCTTGAAGGTGAAACTCGCGTTAACACAGCTCCTGTAACAGGTGAGCCTGTACCGGTTCGCGCTGTACCTGGCACTCAACTCATGTCTGGTTGCATCAACGAATCTGGCCGCATTACGATGCGTGTGGACAAGGTTCTTGAAGAATCCATGGTTACTAAAATTCTTGATGCCGTGGAAAATGCAGCATCTTCTAAACCTAAAATCGACCGTTTTATCACGCGTTTCGCTCGCGTATACACACCAATCGTTGTAGCTTTTGCATTGGCTGTAGCTATCATTCCGTCCCTTATTACAGGTGAATGGCATAAATGGATCTACACAGCCTTAACATTCCTCGTTATTTCTTGCCCATGTGCATTGGTGCTTAGCGTGCCACTCGCATTCTTCTCCGGTATCGGCAATGCGTCTAAACACGGTATCTTGCTTAAAGGTGGTCGCGTTATCGAGGCGTTGGCTAATGTGAAAGCAGTAGCTCTTGATAAAACTGGTACTATCACATCTGGTGAATTTAAAGTACAAAACGTAGAAACTGTAGGCTCCCATGTGAGCAATGCTCAATTATTATCTATGGCGGCTGCTATTGAAGCAGTATCTACACATCCAATCGCAACAAGCATCGTTTCCGAAGCAAAGGCACAAGGTATCGTTGTAGAAGCGTCTGACTTTGTTCAAGAATTAGCAGGCGAAGGTATGGTTGGCACCGTTGATGGTCAACAAGTCCTCGTTGGTAATCGTCGTCTCATGGAACGCTATGCTGTTCAAGGCTATCCAACAGAACCTGTTGCATACGGTACAGAAGTTCTTGTAGCAGAAGGTAATGTATACCTTGGTCGCATTATTATCGCTGATGAAGCTCGTCCAGATTCCGCAGAAGCGATTGCAGATCTTAATGGTCAAGATATTAAAACAGTCATGCTTACAGGTGATGCTGAAGCAAGTGCTAATTATATTGCCAAAGAAACTGGCGTAAGTGCCGTTCGTGCTCAATTGTTGCCACAAGATAAATTGTCTGTTGTACAAGATATTCGCTCTGAATATGGTCCAACTATGTTCGTAGGCGACGGCATCAACGATGCACCAGTGCTTGCTGGTGCTGATGTAGGTGGCGCGATGGGTAGCGGTGCCGATGCGGCTATCGAAGCGGCAGACGTTGTATTCATGCGTCCATCCTTGACTGCCATTGCACATATCCTTGACTTGTCCAAAGCGACTTTGCGCGTAGCATGGCAAAACGTAGTATTCGCTATTGCCGTTAAAATTCTTATCATGGCACTAGGTCTTATGGGCTATGCATCCATGTGGTGGGCGGTATTCGGTGATACTGGCGTATCCATTCTTTGTATCTTGAACTCTATTCGTATCTTGCGCCGTTAATTTGGTGAAAGTAATCTTATAGATCAGTACAGAAATATAACAAATGACATTATTCTGATCTGACAGATTGGGATAAAACAAATAACCTCTATATTAGCGACAAGCCAGTATAGAGGTTATTTTTATAAGCTTTAACCTAATGATATATTGCTGATTATATGTTTACATACTTACTGACTGTAAGTTTTAGTGGTTTAATCTTTTGGTGGATTTTTTAGTTTAGCAGCCTTATTAATCTATGTGCTCGTTAGATTTTTTGGTAGATTTGATAAAAGGATGTTTTGAGATGCTTTTAACATATACAATTGTGCATTGTTAATAGACATAAAGCGGTTTATGTATATACTACATAAACAAAACTTTCACAATTGAATTGAATAATAGCTATAAAATAGTATATAATTTATTAGATGATTACTATATGTTCGTTGGAAGGAGGGATAGCATGATCACGGTGTACAAACACATAGAAGAAGAGTTGGTTTCAGACTGCACTGTATCAGATGCCACAAAAGGTTCTTGGGTAAATTTGGTGAACCCAGACCCCGATGAGTTGTCCCTCATCAATATTTTGACGGAAATTCCAACGGACGTTTTAAAGACCGCTCTCGATATGGAAGAACGTTCTCACGTGGAATTAGAGGACAACTATATTTTCGTGGTTATCAACATTCCTGCGATTCGCGGTAATGATATGTACGATACGGTGCCACTTGGCATCTTTTTGACGCCTGACTTCTTCATTACTGTATGTCTTGAAGAATCCGAGGTGTTGTATCCGTTCATTTCAAACCAACTGTCTACATTCTATACATATAAAAAGACGCGATTCCTGTTCCAAATTTTGTACCGTACAGCCACATTGTTCTTACGTTACTTACAACAAATTAACCGCCGTACCGACGATATTGAAGTTCAGTTGCGTCATACAACGAAGAATAAAGACTTCTTCCAACTATTGGAATTACAGAAATCCATGACATACTTTACCTCTGCATTGCGTACGAATGGAACTGTTATGGAACGCCTATTGCGCTTGCGTGGTCACAGCACTTATAGACATTTGCTCAAGATGTACGAAGAGGATGAGGACTTACTAGAGGACGTTATCATCGAGAATAAACAGGCCATTGAGATGGTTGAAATGTATTCCAATATCTTGATGAACATGATGAATGCCTTCACATCTATCATCTCTAATAACCTCAACATGGTTATGAAAATGTTGGCGGCCCTTACGATTACTTTGGCGGTGCCCACAATCATATTCAGCCTGTGGGGAACGAATGTGGCGTTGCCATTCCAGGATGATCCAAATGGATTTTACGAAGTAGTAGGTATTTCCGTGGTGTGTTCCATCATTGCTATCATAGGCATGTGGAAAAAAGACCTATTCTAACATATATGACAAATAACTAATAGATTAGGGCAATACTAAATGTTAAATATAAATGAAAAAGCTGGCTGTAAGTCAGCTTTTTTTGCTTGCTTATGTATTATATTATTGCTTATTTACGTATTACGTTGTTGCTTATTATTAGACCAATTTGATATAATAGTACCGTTATGGAGAGGTGTCCGAGTGGTTTAAGGAGCTGGTCTTGAAAACCAGTGACTCCGCAAGGGGCCGTGGGTTCGAATCCCACCCTCTCCGCCATTCAATTTTATGAATTTCAATGACTATCAAAGAATATGAAAGAGTAAATAAAACTAGATAAAACCTGCTTTATTGATACTCTTAGATATTCATAAGTAGTCTATAAGTTAAGTATAATTTGCCCCCTTTTTTGCCCCCTAAAATTTATGTGGTAGAATAGAGGGGAAAGCAGTAAATATAATGTTTTCAAAATCATATAATCATCTCTAAAAAGCCCTTTAGGTTATCGCCTAGAGGGTTTTATATATAGCTTTAATCTCGTACTTGTGCTATACTATTCGTATAATATAAATCTTTAGAGACCAGTTGGGCCATTTGTTGCCTGTTGCTCGTTTCTTTTGATATAGTACTATACTTGGTAAGGCAATTGGAGCCCGTTCCTTGTATAGTACTATAGAGAACCCTTTATCTAATCGGTAGAGGGTTCTTATTATATATTAGAGTATGTTAACAAATGTTAATATATGTTTAATAGCTTTGTATGAAATTAGCTATAGGTTCTATTATTGACGATGTTTGATATGTCTATTATACTTATAGTATCAAAAGCAGTATTACTAGTCATTTGACCGGCCGCTTGGCTATTGCCATTCTGAGTTGGGCGACTAGTAGTACTGCTTTTTTGTATGCTTTATTAATAGATAACCTTAACTTTTCTTAACTGCTTAATGCGGTATGTTTTGATGTAACAGTAATGTAACATTGATGTAACAGGTTTGTAACGCTATTACATTCTATTAATAGTAAACCTTAGTTTTCTTTAGCCCTTTTTTAGGGTATTCGGTTTATTAGTTTTTAGGGTATCTGAAATGTTTAGTTTTTTGAAAGCATCTAATATATAAAAAGCCCCCATTTTTTTTATAATGGGGGTTCTCATTTGTTGCTTAATTTAGTTATGCTCTTGTGTTATAGAAAAATATTTACTTCCGATAATATATACTTAGTGGAAGTAAAAACGGAAGTTATTTTTTAGAAAAACCGCATCATTACTGGCTTTATAGATTATTACTGTAAGTCATGTATAATTGACCTTTGAAAAGTGTATATCTTGATTAATTTATACTATTCATATTGTATGTTTAATCAAAATAGATGCTCTTATATAGTCATGGGTTTTCATTGTACTTCTCATTTAGATATTTTTTAGCTTGTTCAATCGTAGGAATTTTAATATTAAGACTAACAATCTTTTTAATTATCCGCTTAGATTTAGCATAACTGATTTTTTCTCTTTCGTCTACATAAGCATTTATCAAGTATAGAATTTCTGAATGGGTTAGGGCGGTAGTACTGTACAAGCAGTCTTTAATATGTAACCGCATCATAGATGTATTGATAAGTTGTATAGCTATCTTTTCATGCTTAACTATTTCATCTGATATATCGTGTTTCTTGTTGGTGCGTGATGCTATATCGCCATATTTAGCAATATTAGCAGTAGGGGTATAGTGATTAATCATTTCATTCAATTCAAGATACTTGTTATTAAGTCGCTTATAACTTAACAAAGTATCTTTTATGGCCTGCTCTTTGGTAGTTATTATAGTTTTAGATGATTGAGTAACCGTGTATGAGTAGTTATTAGTATGGCTTTCTTTAGTGGTTTTAGGCTTGTTTAATTCCTTTCGTATAACTTGCTCATCTCTATATGCTCTATAATCGCTTGCGTTCATTCATTCCTACCTTATCATCAATACATGTATACGCATTGTATCCATATTGTATACGTGGTTGCCAGTTGGTTGCCATTTGGTATACCTAATTTAGTAAATTCTCGTTGTTTGTTCGTGGTTTGGTTTGATATACTCTCTGTTTAATCACGGATAAATAGACAATGCTTGATAATTAATATTCTAAATATCATGAATTGTATCGGCTCCTAAAAATAGAAAAGGCGAGGTGAAACGCTCGCCGTTTTTCTCCCCTCTTATAATCTCCCCTCTATCTCTCCCTCTTTCTCTTGTTCTTTTTTTTTATTTTAATTTTTTTCTTTTCTTTTTTTATTCTGATTTATTCTATTCTATTCTTACTCTTATTCTTATTCTATAACGCTTTCATTACTTTTCGTAACTGTATCGTAACAATGTAGTTACGTTTTGTAACAGATAAGAGGGGGGGTAATCGATTAAACCAGTAATTACCTAGCTTAACTGGTTGTATTGCTCTTGTTGTTTTTTTCTTATGCGTGAGTGTTTCATGCGTGTTTTTGGTTTGTCAGCACCTGTACAATCTTCGTAGCCATGAATATAAATATAGGTTTTGTCATCTGATAGGGTAGCTTGGCCATTGTCTACTAGGAAATCAACTAGTACCCTACAATCATCGATGTTTTCACCAGTTGTAATAGATATTTCTTCGGTAATATCATCACCCATACCCTCATAACAGATATATCCATTATGTTTAAGGCTTAACAAGATAACTCTTTGATATAAGAGGGCGAGGGTATCGCCTTTAGGTTTTTTTCTCAACTTTTTGATTATTAATGTATCAAAAAAATCATGATGCAATTTTACCCAAAAGTAATGTTGTTTATCGTTGATAGGGTCTATAATCTCTTCTATATCTTGTTCCTCTGTTTTTAATGGGGGATAGCCTTTTTCTTTTCTTAATTTATTATGTATTTCGTCAAAACTGCATTTTTCTCCGCTTTGTATTCTTTTATTAAATTCAGCAGTTGCAATCTCTTTTATAGTATCTGTTTCACATAAGCCCATATAATCACCTCTCTTTGTATTCACTAGAAATAGAATGTATGCTAATATAAAAGAAAGGTGGTTCTATTAGCCTAGACATAACCTTTCTTTTAGCCTGTGATGTTACCGCATCATGGGCTTTTTTATTTGTGTACGCATTGTTTTTGTTCCATATATTCCGCCATACATTCAACACCTTTATCAAAAAGTTTTAAACTCAGAATAGCTACCATTTCATATATATATCTAATCTTCCGTTTTCGAATTTATCAATGTAATCTCTTCCAATTTGACATATTTCAAAATGTACTTTATCAGTCATTAAATCTTTCATATTGTTACTCATTTTAATTCTCCTCGTTGTTAGTTGGTTCTAAATAACATTTAACATCGGTGATATTTTCTGATGTTTTGTAATTGAATTTACTATCAAAGGTGATAACCGCATCAAGTCCGCAATCATCAAGACCGATAACTATTTTATTTTCTGTATTTTGTTTAATTGTGATATTATGTTTAGCTTGTTTCATTATGCTTTTAGGCCTTTCAAATCTTGTTCTTTAAGGTAGTCGGTAAACATTTGTACATCAATTAGTACAAGGTTTCTATTTAATCTAGTAACGCAACTCTTGTATTTATCATCAAGTAGCATCTTCCCTATAAGCCGTGTTACTGTACTCCGACTAATACTAAACATGGTTACAATGTCTTTAGGTTGAACCATGATAGGTGAGAATGTTCCAGTTTGAGGAGTAGAAAAACCAGTTTTCATAAAAATTATCCTTTCTGTAAAAATAAAATTCATTTATTTAGCCTGTATGCTCGTTTTTGTACACGGCTTGATGATTGTACCTAACAATATTAAAACGCTCGTTTGAAATGAATTAGGCTAGGCAAATCAAAAATATTAAAGTGTGATATATGCAGTAATTATCTATATTCTTAGTGGTTTTTTATGTGATTATTACTGAATATCTGTGAGTATCAATGTATGAAATATTACTAAAGCAGGTGAGGTAATTATATGATTTGATATGAAATGCTTTAGTAATTTCTTTCATTGTTATTCATTTTATAATTCTAATTTAATTTCTTGATAACATTTACCCTCATGTAATAGGGCTATTGTTTTATGTTCTAAATACTCTAATTTCTGAATTTCTTCCGCCGTCATATCTTCCTTGTATTTAACACGGCTTTTTGATGCGGTCTTTATAAGTAGATTGTTAAAGTTTGTAATAGCTAACCGCCTTTTATCTTCGGTTTTCTCTTTATATATAGGGCTATTGAATACCGCATCATGTAGCATCTTTTGTAAATCTTTACTTCCGTTATGGGCTATCATACCTTTAGTAAATGAGGTTCTTAGTTTCTTTAACTGATTGAACACCCAATCTCTAAATTGTTCAGCTTTTGCGGTATGAGATATACACCCAATTTCAAATATTCCTCTTTCTGTAAATAATCTGACCTCTTGATACTGTACTTTTGATTTTGTGGTACCCACGCTTTGAGGGGTACCATAATTACGTACAGGAACCTTTGAAATAAAAGAGTACTTGTTTTCTTTTAGATATGGTTTACGTCTTAGTATTTCCTCAATACCTTTCTTGCTTTTATACCCAAAGCCTACCGCCAATTCATTAATAGTCATGAAAATGTCTTTCCGTTTAGCACTATAAAATGAAAAGTCATTTCCGCCGTAGTGTTGCGTTGCCATTAATTGCATATATTCACTTCCTTTCTATTCAAATAATTCTGTAACAGGTTTAGAGAGTGCATCGGCTATTTTGTTACAGGTTTTTGCCGTTATCGACTTTCCATTTAAAACGTTGGCAATTGTCGATGTTGATACTTGGGCTTTTGTACAAATTTCTTTGTAAGTCATTGCATTTTCTAAAAACGCATTTTTTAAAGCATCTTGTTTTGCTATATATCTCATTTTTTCACCGCCTTTGATGTCCTATACAACAATTTTGTAATTTCATAATACACTTTTAAGACTGCTTTGTAAACATACAATTTTGTAATTTACAAAAACACTTCTGTAACTTATAATTTTGTGTATAGAGGTGATTATATGATATTTTCAAAATTAGCGACTATTATGGAGGAAAAGGGGATAAAACCGTATCCTTTATCTCGAGAGAGTAAATTATCTAGGACGTTTATAGATAGCTTGATGAGTAATGACTTTGAACGCCTTTCTTCTAAAAGTTTAAATACACTTTGTCATTATTTAGGGATAACTTCTTTAAATGATTTACTAATATTTGAACCAGTAGAAATTTATATAAATAATAAAAAAGAGGGTCATATTGAGCTAGAAAAGATTGTTTACGAGCTAAGAAGTAAAGGAAATATAGATTTTGATTTTTCTCTTTATGTAAATGATTTGAATATTGATAAGCCTAAGATTGAATTGTTAATAGAAATTGAGAAAATAAAGTACTATGTTGATGTTACATATAAATTGATACAAGAAGAAGATAAATTCCATGATAGTGTTTTATTAGGCTTTGAAGTAATATTTAATGATTTATCGTTTAGTGAAAATATTCCTGTTAATTCTTTAAAACACTTAAAAGGGTGGATTTTTCATTTTTTTGCATCATATATAGGTAAAACTTTTGATACTTATCCTATATTTGCTAGATATCCTAACGAATTAGAAAATGATGATAAATATCAAGTTCAAAGCAATATTTCTATAAGTGAAGAGTTGAAAAAAATTAGCGAAAAACAAGATGCTTATTTTGAGTTATTAATAAGATATTTAGATAGTAAGAAATAGATATCCCCCATATAGTCGCTATTAAAGGCGGTACTATGTGGATAGAAGAAAGACAAAGTAAAAAGGGTACACGATATAAATATTGTGAACGCTTTGAATTACCTAATGGCGAGATACGAAAAGTATCTGTAATTTTTAATACTAATAGTAGTCATGCAAGAAAGCAGGCAACAATAGAGTTACAACGGAAGTATGAACAGGCGGTAAAAGACTTAGATATAAATAAGGTAGTAACATTCTATGATGTGGCCATATCATGGCTTGAACATACGGAACCTACTGTAAAGAGGTCTACACATATCAACCATACAATTTATGTAAATAAGATTTTTACATACATTGATAAGAGTTTACCTATAGCAGATTTAACGGCGGTTATATTGGAAGATGTATTACATAAGGTCTATTATGTTGAAAATCTTTCATATTCGTATGTTAGGGCTACTTTTACAACAATGAGGGCAATCTGTAAGCATGCTAAACGGAAACGATTAATACCTAACTTGATTGACTATGATGATATTGAGATAAAGAAAAAGCCTTTCAGCCATACGGAAATAGCTAAAAGGCAAGGTAAATTTCTTGATGCGGTTGAATTGAAAGATGCTTTATATCAACTATCAAAGGAAGATAGCCGTATCTCTTTATTGTTTGAGTTTATCAGCTTAACAGGTTTACGCATAGGTGAGTTATTAGCCTTGCGGTATTGTGATTATGATAAAGAAAACGCTACTATTAATATCAATGGTACAATCCAGTACGATTATAAAAATAGTAGCGAGGTTAAGCGAGGAACACCTAAAAATATATATTCTGTTCGTGATGTTTCCTTATCTGATAGGGCGGTTAGTATTCTTAATAGTATCATGTTAGAGAATAAACGGCGGTCTTTATGGTTTGAGGGATATATAGACCATGGTTATATATTTACTGCTAGCCGTGGTAACCCTTATGACATTCAATTCTTAAATAGGAAATTGAAAGCAGTACATATAAAGGGGAAACATTTAACTACTCATATTTTTAGACATACTCATATTAGTATGTTAGCAGAATTAGGAGTACCGCTCAAATCAATTATGCAACGTGTAGGACATAATGACCCTAATACAACGCTTAGTATTTATACTCATGTTACAAAATCAATGCAAGATGATGTAATAGAAAAATTAAACCAACGAAAAGCATAAGAGAATACTTGCCCCCTTTTTTGCCCCCCTAAATACAAGACATGATTATAAAGCCAGTTACTATCAGTAAAATAGGTTCAATACCTACTATCTCCGCCACCAATACATACAATTACCACAGATTATAACAAATTGTAACGGACTATAACAAATATAGTAAGAATAAGAGTTTATAACGGTATTGTAAGATTACAATTATAACGAATTGTAACGAATTATAACACAATTTTGCCATCATTTTGCCCCCAAAAGAATAAAATGATTTGCCCCCATTGCATGCAGTATGTAATGGGGGCGTTTTTTATGCCGAATAGGCATACAATTAAACGGAATGAGTCCCCGGTAGAATACCGAACTCATTCTCAAAAGTAGCTTAATTATAGCTGTCCAAGAGAATGGGTGCAGATCAAATGTGATACAGTTTTTTATATATTACATAATACTAAATGTTCTCTGATGCGAAATAAAGATAATCATGATATAGTGGAATTGAAAGAGGTGAGACTATGGAAAATCAGTTAGCTATTTTATTACTTATTGTTCCAGGTTATATTGCTAGAAAAATCTATAAGCATACAAATGACGTACGTGATGATTTAAGCACGTTCGAGGAAACATTATATTGCTTGATGTTTAGTGGAATTATTTCAATTGTTGCAGTATCTATTATGCTTGTATCTATTCATGGGCTTTGTTTTAATTACTCAACTCTACAAGCTACTGATGTACAAGTATATGCAAATAATTTAGAATTTATTGCCAAGTATATTGGATTAGTTTTAATAGTAGCTACTATACTAGGTTTAATCACGTATCGCTTGAATGAGTGGTATACATATTGGATAAATAAAGCTAGAGGTTCGCAGAAAACTGCGGTCACGCTAAATCAAAGTATATTTGATACATATTTTAATGATAGGAAATATCGTCATTATATCGAACTTTATAAAGATGACAAGCTTATATGTAGAGGGCGTTTAAATAACTGTGTAGAAAAATATAAGGAATTAGGAATTGAACCCTGTGAGGATCAGTTTATTGAATTAGAAGAACGATTAGGGAAAATTCCGTATAAGCATATTTACTATGATGGAAGACTAGGTATTATGATTAAAGAATACGATGTCAGAATACCAGTAACCCAAGATGAGTAATTATTTTTTCTTTTTAGGTAATTTATTTATATAGTTAGATAGTTCATCTGCTGCACTTATTGGCGGTTTATTTATATTTTGAAGGTTACCGCCTCTAGTCTCTATTAATTTATTTATATTAGTGCTTTCTTCGATGAAAATTTTTTTTGACTTCTTGTTAGCCATAAATAGACCTTTCTACGCCCTCAAAAATATAATAGCATAATCAATAGTTTAGGACATCTAATAATAGATGTCCTTTTCAATATTTGTCCACTATGATATGCTATCGATATATTTATTAGGTTTTCTGTAGAAAGGAGCTCGTATGAATCGACTTAGTTTCTCGCGAACTCAGATTTTAATTCTCGCTAGCGTGTGGCTCACGTTCTTGTTGAGCTTTGTTATGCGCTTGTCTTGGGCATCTGTTATGCCTATCCTCAATGAGGCGTTGCATTTTACAGCTAAGATGGGGGCTCAACACATTTCGGCCTTTTACTTTGGGTATGCGTTAACGGTATTACCAGGTGGCATCTTAGCCGATAAAATCGGTTATAGACGTACTATCTTGTTTAGTTTGATTGGTATGGCTGCTGTAACGGCTTTGATGAGTACCATTACAGACTATAACATGGCTTGGGGCTTGCGCTTCTTGCTAGGTGTTATGTCTGGCCCTGTACAAGCTTCTTGCTTGAGTGCTATCGGCGATCACTTCGGTCCGAACCAACGCGGTGCGGCCGTAGGTATCTTCATGAGTTGTACTTCCTTTGGTATTACTACGGTAAACCTTTACGCACCGTATGTGGCTACACATTACGGTTGGCAAACTGCATTCCTTGCTACAGCAATCTTGCCATTGGTAGTACTCGTGTTATGTTACTTCACGGTGCGTAAGCCTAGTGCAGAAGTTCTCGCACAACGAGAGGCAGAGGCTTCTGAAGCGGCTGCTAAGCTTGGCGTAGGACAAACGTCTTTAGTAGAAAACTTGAAGCACATCGTTTCTAACCGCAATATTCGTTGCTTAGCGATTGCTGGCTTCTTCGCAACAGGTACGACTTGGGGCGTAACGCAATGGGCGAACTTGTACATGGTTAAACAATTAGGTGTAACGGCTATCTATGCAGGCCAAGTCATGAGCGTGTTCGGTACGGCTGCGCTAATTGCAAAACCAACGATCGGTATTTTATCTGATATTTTGCCAATTAAGAAGAACCATTTAGCGGCGCTCGTTATGTTCTTATTTGCGCCAGCTTTAATCTTGTTTGCAAGTACGGCAAATCCAAATATGCTCTTTGTAACAGGTCCAATCCTCGGTATAGGTGCCTTTATGCATAGTGCGTTGACCAATGCCCTTGTAGTTCAATCTGCAGCGCCTCATTTACGCGGCACAACAGCGGGCTTTGTAAATTTGTTTAACCAAATTGGTGCACTCTTGGCACCACTTCTCTTGGGCAATGTCCTTGTCATGACGGGTAGCTACCAAATGTCTTTGATGTCTATCGCTATAGCGCCTATTATCGGTGCATGTGCATTGTTCTTCATTCGTCTTAAATAATATAAAAGGATCCGTAAATGAACTGCCTTTCTAAAAATTGTATCTAATTGGAGGGCAGTTCAAAACGGGTCCTTTTTGTAATTAATATGTATATTGTGTATGGTGTTCTTTTATTATATGATTGAGTCATAGTACAGGAGGGATGTAAATGGAAATCATCTGTTTTGGCGATAGCATTACGCGTGGCTATGATGTGCCTTATGGACGGGGTTGGGTCGAAATCTGTGATGCATCCATAGAGGGTGTTAATTTTACAAATTATGGTGAAGATGGCTGCTCCGTACAGGGGATGATATATAATATTGAAAATTGGGCGGTTACTGCTGTATCCGATCCAACACGTTATATTTTCTTGATGTGTGGCACTAACGATATTTTACAAGGTCGAGATAGTACCTATGTGTACAAGGCTTTGGTGAAAGCTATTGAGCTGGCTAGTACAAAAGGGAAGGTAATCATCGGTTTAGAAACTCAAATTGATAGCGATATGGACGGATTGGATCTGGTTGTACGAGAGGTTAATGAACAGCTAAAAGCTTACGCAGAGGCGCATAATATTAAAGTTATAGATTTCTATACTACCTTGTTTGAAGCAGATCAAATTGGACAAATTGTCTTTGCCGGAGAGGTTCATCCCAACGAGCGTGGTTATCGATTAATGGCGTATAAGGCATTAGAGGTCTTTACGCGATTATAACGGAGCTATAATAGAACTGGAACGGGACTATAATACAACGTAATATAAAGAACATAAAAACTCCCCTAATGAGTTGCCTCATTGGGGGAGTTAGTGATTTATAGTCTTTTGTGCTAGTGAAAGTTGGGGGCTTTCACCAGATAAAATTAAATTCGTAACGAATTATTTTTTAGATTTAGTAGATACTTTGTTATTGGACACCTTAGCAGATTGTGCAATTGCGTATGCAGTGCCTTTTACTAAATCAGAAGCTTCAGCAGTGTTGCCAGATACGGTTACAGCTGCTACAGTGTCTTCAGTTACTGCGAATAATGCAGTTGCGTAAGGATGTTGCGCACCATTTGGTACAGTTACAGCACCGGATTTAACAACGATGTAACGACCGTTATTGTTGAAAATATCGTAATGAGCCGCTTGTTTTACACCATCATAGCTTTCATTGTAAGCGAACAATGCAGCTACTTCACCATTTGCTACTTGACCAGTTTGTTGCATGGAACGCAATTTAGCAGCTGCTATAGCTGTTGGTTGAGTCATGTTTACAGTGATGCGCAAAGAGTTGTTATTTACAACTGCTTCAGTGATTACGTTTGTAGAGAATACATTCGCAACACCGTTGCCAGCACGGTTGTAAGAGCTAGCAGTTTTAACTTGGTAGCCATTAGTGTATGCAGGCAAGTCATATGTGTAAGTTTTGCCATTTAACAATAAGTCAAACGCATTTAATTGGTTAGCTTTGTAGCGAGAAATGTAGGAGCTGCCGTTGCCATTAGCTGTTACGGAGTTTACAGTTTCTTGGTATACCGGTTGGGCTTCAGTAGGGATAGGATCCATGATTTGAAGACCTACAGCTGTTGTTTGTGGTGCCACAAAGATTGGATCACCTAATTCTTTAGATACAGGCATTTGTTGAGCCATATCGCCTGCTGTATAAGGCACTGCTGGCAATGGTTTGTAACCAGGGCGCGGTGCACTTGTGGCATAACTAGTTTGGTAAGCTGGCGTAGCCGCTTGTGGTGCAGGATAAGAATATTGCTCTGCTGAAGCACGTTCATAAGCGCGTGCATTAGCATCGATAGTTGCAGCAAAAGCAGAGAAAGACATTGTTGTCGCTGCAAATACTGCAAAAGCAGTTGCTAAATGTTTTTTGTTCATAATAATTTACTCCTAAATACATGATTTTACAAATAACACAGATACTAAATTGTATTATATAGGAATTCATGCTAATTGTAAATAAAATATAAAATATTATCTTAATTATAAATAAATATAATCAGATGAGTCAAATATTGTACAATTAGCCATAGAATGTCATATTACTATATAATAATAATCAGTATAGTAATTTATTATATCGAAAAACTTCGTTTAATGCTATATCTAATTCGTATAGTGCTACAACTAATTTGTGTAGTGCTATATCTAATGCGTTAAATGATATGAGCAACATACATTTGTGAATTACATCAATTGAGATGGTGAAAGTTTCACTAGGGAGGTCTCATGAGTATTAGCGTCTATTATGGACGGGCTGGATCAGGCAAGACACGTGCCGTATATGAGCGCATACGTCAGGTCATGACAGATTGTCCAGGGGAACCAATAATTTTACTTGTTCCTGAACCTGCCACCTATCGGGTAGAACGGGAGCTAGCTGAATTTATGCCTGAAAAAGGCTTTACTACGGTTCGTGTCGTAGGCTTTGGGCGTTTGGGTTATCAGGTATATCAATCTATAGGCTCAAAAGGGGCTGGTCAATCAAGTTTATCAAGCTTTGGCCGGTCTATGTTGTTGCGCCTTGTAATGAAACGAAAGCAAAAGGAACTGGGGCTGTTAGAACAGGCTACAAAGCGGCCTGAGTTTTCCTCCGTATTGCAACAGCTCTTTTCTGAATTCCGCGCCTTCCGTGTAGGCCCTGCTGATCTAGAACGAGGGGCAGAATCTGTTAAAAATAATGTATTACAAAAGAAATTGCGCGAGCTAGCTATCTGTATGTCCGCCTATGAAGAGGAACTCAGTCGTCATGGGGAGCGCGACATCGATCCTATCATGGAAATCGTAGAGGCTTTGCCACAATCTCCTCTCATGGAGAATAGCCACGTCTTTATCGATGGTTTTCATTGGTTTACGCCCACACACTACGAGTTGATTTATACCTTGTTTGACTTGGCAAAGGAAGCCGTTATTACTATCGATTTACCGATGGCCCCAAAGGCGTTAAATCTAGTTCGTCGAGGGGAGCATCTCTTCAGCCGCCCTTTAGAGATTTACGACACCTTAGTTGCTCGTTATGGCTCTAGTATCAACTGGGTTGGCTTTGATGGGAAACGAGGACCTCAAATCGTTCAAGCGCTAGAGGCTAATTATTTTGCTAGCCCTAGTAAGAAAAATACTACAGATGCAATGATTCCGCTTATTCGAGGCTATAACAGGGAACGCGAAGCCGATGCGGTGGCTCGTCGTATTTTAGCCTATATAGACTCATCTGAAGAGGCTCGTTACCGAGATGTATGTATTATGCTCCGCGAGTCTGAAAGCTATGGTGACACTTTAGAAAAGGTTTTTGCTCGCTACGGCATTCCGCACTTTATTGACCGTCAGCGGCCTATGAAAAACCATCCATTAGGCGAGCTATTGACGGCTCTATTTGATATCGTGCGTCATAACTATAGTCGGGACAGCATGTTTCTATTGCTCAAGACGGACTTGATGCCGCTTACTCGTGAGGCTGTAGATGAGTTAGAGAACTACGTTCTCGAGTTTGGTATCGACCATTATAAATGGGAACGTGAAAGCTGGCCGTACCTACGAGGCTTTCATGAGGGGCAAGATGAAGAGAGCCACGTAGATGCACCACGCAGAGCACGTGTTAACAAAGCAAGAGAAACCATTATGGATATATTATCTCCATGGTTTGACTTTGCTGCTAATGCGGAGGGTCATACAGGGGCTGAGTGGGGTACACAACTTTATGGTTTATTAGAAATCTTACAAGTGCCAGAGCGGCTCTATGAATGGGCGAAGGACGCAGAAACTATAGGTGATCAAGAATCCAAAGCTAGTCATGAACAGATGTATAATGCGGTTCTTTCCTTTATAGACGAAATTTCTATGGTCATGAAGGATGAAATATTGACTCTGGATGAGATGATGCTCCTCCTCGAAGAAGGCCTTAGCGATGTAAACTACTCTATGATTCCACCTTCTTTAGATCATGTGGTGATTACTACCATCGAACGTGGCTACAGCCAGTGGTGGCCTAAGGTGTTTGTAATGGGTCTCAACCAAGGTGTATTCCCTCAAAGTATGGGCGATGAAGGGCTCATTAAGGATAAGGAGCGTCAAGAATTGGCCGATGCAGGAATTACCTTAGCAGAAGGGGCCTTGCCGAAGGCTTTCAACGAGAATTTCCTATTATATCTCGCCATGACACGGGCGTCTGATTCGTTGACCTTGTCCTATGCGGGCTCTGGTGAGGATGGAACAGGTCTTGAGCCATCCCTCGTTGTGAAACGATTAGAATCTCTTGGGTACATAGATCAGGCAGTAGATATTCCTCTCTCCATTGCACCTGATACAGAGGCAGATTACGTGTGGCGCCCACTCCAAAGTCTGTCATTGCTATCTGAGCGTTGGGGGGCTCTCTTTAGTGGTTATGAGGTCAATCCTCTTTGGTGGGGACTCTATAACTGGGCTCGTGAAAGCGAAACCTATCGTCCTCGTTTAGCGGAGGTGTCACGTGGCATTCGAGATAACAACGATGTGCCTGTCATAACGCAGGATTTAGTGAATGGTCTATTCTTGTCTAAAGGCTACATGTCTGGTTCTGTGACACGCCTTGAACGATACCAACAATGCCCGTTTAAGTTCTATGCCCAATATGGTTTGAAACTAGAACCACGTCCAGTACGCTCCTTTGGAGCTCCTGAAATCGGTACGTTCTTACATGCTAATTTAGAGCGCTTAGGTAATTATCTATTAGAAAATAACAAACAATGGCGTGACCTCGACGAAGAGGAACAAGAAAATCTATGCCGTACTGTGGCAGACGAAATCTTGCAAGAAAATCAGCTAGGTGAAGAAACGAGCGATGCCTACCAAAAGGCCATTGAACAGCGTGTACAGAGAACATTACATGTGACGGTAGACCGCCTCATAGAGTGGTCTAAGCGCAGCGATTTTGATACGAAGTATTTAGAGCAAGACTTTGGTCGTCAAGGTGGCTGGGATCCTATTCGAGTCCCTCTTGGTGAAAACCGTTACTTGCGACTCATCGGTCAAATTGACCGCATCGACGAATATACAAAAAATGATCAAACCTATGGCATGGTTATCGACTACAAGTCGGGTGGTGCTCATGTGACGGCCCAAGATGTCTATTATGGACTTAAACTGCAACTCATGACCTATCTGTTGGCTTTGGAGTCCGCTTATGGTAAAACACATGGCGGATCTATGTCCCCTGCGGCGGTGGTTTACTCTTACGTGAAGAACCCTAAAATCCCTGCTGATGCGCCTATATCTTATGAAGATGCCGTTTCGTTGGCTAATGAAAGCGATGCTTGGCAAAACAGTGGGTACTTCTCCGATGATATAGAGTTGTTGACGCATATTGACAATAAGTTCTTGTCCTATGGATCTAAGCGAGGGCCTTATGTGCCGATTGCTACGAAAAAAGATCAAACCATTTCTAGCAGAGATTTGCGGAAGGTTAAGTCTACAGGTGAATTTGACATAATGTGCCGCTATACAAATCACGTGATGGCTGAGACGGGTCGTCACATTGGGGAAGGGCAGTTCCCGATTAAGCCATATCAATTGAATGGCCTTAGACCTTGTACATTCTGCGACTACAGAACGGTATGTCGCTTTGACTCTAGCCGTAATCGATATAATTATTTGTCTAAATTGTCCGAAGATGATGCATTAGAACGGATGAAAGAGGTCTTAAACGACGGAAATAATAGTAGCAAAGGAGGTGAAAACCATGGGTGTTAAATGGACGCCAGAGCAGGAGTCTGCCATCATAGCGCCTAAGGACTCCTCTTTAGATAATCAGACCTTACTTGTTGCGGCCGCTGCCGGTTCAGGTAAGACAGCGGTCCTAGTAGAACGCATTATTACGCGCCTTAAGGACATGGATAATCCCTTATCTGTTCAAGCACTCATGGTTGTAACTTTCACAAAGGCTGCGGCCCAAGAGATGAGCGCTCGTATTGGCCTTGCCTTGGCTAAAGCCATGGAATCTACAGATGATGCTGCACTACAAGCGCGCCTTGAACGACAGCTCAATCTGTTGCCCTCGGCTCATATTTCTACATTGCACTCCTTTTGCCAATGGGTGATTCGTTCCTATTTCTATAAGCTCGACATTAATCCGACAGCGCGCATCGGCAATGAAGCAGAAATGGCATTGCTACAACAAGAGGTATTAGCCGATTTATTAACTAAATCCTATGAAGAGGGCCTTTATAATATCTATGAGCTAGCGGATTTCTTCAGCGATGATAAATCCGATGCAGGCTTAACGGCGAAGATTATGTCCCTGTATAACTACGCCATGTCCCTCGCCAATCCAGATGGATGGCTACGAAAAGCGTTAGAGCCTTATAAAGAGGCGATGACCATAAACCCTAGCGATACGTTGTGGGGTGAATATATGTGGTCGAATCACATGGCTGTCATCGATCGCATTCGCGAGCGCTTAGAGCGGATGGAACAAATCTTGCTCGATCCGACAGGGCCTCATAAATGGCAAAATATATACGATAATCAACTGGCTGCACTAGGCATGCTTTCAGCGGCTCAAACTTGGGACGACATGGGGGAAGCTTGTAAACATATGGATACCTTTATTAAGGATCAGTTCCGCATGGGCTCCAAAGAGGCGCAAGCCTATGATCCTATATTGGTGGCAGAGTTTAAATCTTTGGGCGGTCAAAATAAAGATGACCTTAAAGCTATGCAAGCCGCTATATTCACCGTTCCGGAAGCCACCTTGCAAGAACAGTTTAAGGCTCAATATCCAATCATAGAAGGCCTTGTAGAGCTAACGATTGCATTCCACCAAGCGTATCGGGATATGAAACAAGAGCAAGGCATCATGGATTTCAGCGACCTTGAGCATTTATGCTTGGCCCTTCTCGTTGAACCTGGTACAGAGGATGACCCTCAGCCGTCCGATGTGGCGAAGGAGCTCCAAGATACGTTCAAAGAAATCATGGTCGATGAATACCAAGATACGAACGGCGTGCAAGAGACGATTATCAACTTGATTTCTCGTATCGATAATAGGTTCTACGTGGGGGACGTGAAGCAGGCTATTTATAGTTTCCGTATGGCCGATAGTTCTCTGTTCATGGAGAAATATAATACGTACGGCGGCAATGATGCGGTAGAACGTCGTATCGACCTAGCGAAGAATTTCCGATCTCACGAAAATATCTTGGCTGCAACGAATTTTTTGTTTTATCAAATCATGACGGAAGACGCGGCAGAGCTCAATTACACAGAGGCTGAATCGCTCATTCCTGGCCGTATCGTAGAGGATGCGCCAGAGGATTGGGTCGGTGGTGACGTGGAATTACAGCTCTTAGATGTGAGTAAGGATACCCTTGGTGCTAGTGAAAGTGACGAAGATGAAGGGGATGATCCTGAAAACAACGAGCGTGAGCTAGATTTTATCATTCAAAAAATCAAAGAAATCCATGCTACTAAGAAGCAGGTGCAAAATCCAGATGGTACATTCCGTCAAATCGAGTGGCGAGACTTTGCTATCTTGCGCAGATCCTTGGCGGGCTGGGGCACGCGTGCCGTAGAAGCCATGCGTCAAGCGGGGATTCCTGCGGTGGTAAATGAGCGAGACGGTTACTTTGAAGCCCAAGAGATTCAACTCTTATTGGCGTTGTTATCCATCATAGATAATCCTGAACAAGATTTGCCGATGGCTGCCGTGTTGCACTCTGGCCTGGTAGGCCTTGATGCCAACGAACTAGGTGCATTGCGCCTGTCTGGTGAGGGATCCTTATGGTCTCTTATGCCAGCCTATGCACAAGAGGCTCAAGATGAGCGTTTATTGGCCTTTATTGGGCATATGGAAAGGTGGCGCACCTTATCGCGTCGTCACGGCGTGACCGATTTGCTGTGGGATATTTACGAATCTCAAGACTATGTAAACTATGTGGGAGCTATGCCGAATGGCCTCGTTCGTCGTGCCAATGTGCTCGCATTATACGATAGAGCCAAGGGCTATGAAGCCTCTGGCTTCCGTGGGCTCTTTAGGTTCTTGCGCTTTGTGGAAAGCTTGCGCGACAGCAACCAAGATATGCCTCTTGCCAATGTGGTGAGCGAGGCGGATAATGTGGTGCGCCTCATGACCATCCATAAGAGCAAGGGCCTTGAATTCCCTGTAGTATTCCTATCTGGTGTACAAAAGCGATTCAACATGATGGACTTGCGTTCAGAGCTTCTTATCGATAAAAATGCAGGCCTTGGTTTGAAAGGGTATTTTCCAGATATTCGAGTGTCCTTCCCGACCATGCCTTGGTTTTATGTGAAAGACGTAAAAGAAGCAGCCCTCAAGGCGGAGGAGCAGCGCATTCTCTATGTTGCCTTGACACGGGCACGAGATAAGCTGTTTATGACAGGCTTTATTAAGGGCTTTAAAAATTCTAAAGGTGTGTTAAGCACCATAGGTGAGCTTATTAAAAATGCGGCTTCTGTAGAAACTCAACAGTTACCGACAGATATTATTACACAAGCTAATACCTATCTAGATTGGATAATCATGGGCTTTGCTCGTCATTTAGATGGTGGCAATCCATTGCGCGTAGCCATCGAGTATGAGGGGCCAACTTATTTTGATTTGCCGGATAAACAGTGCCGTTTAAAGGTTGAAATCTATGATGGTTCGCTCTATGGTGATCTCGATTACAAAGCGGATATCGATGAGACAACGATCAACAAGGTACGGGAGTTAAAAGCTGTTAATTCCGTAGAATTACCTCAGGAAATCGTGGACCGATTTAACTATAGCTATCCGTACAATGATGCTACTCGCCGAACCGCAAAAATCTCCGTTAGTGAATTGAAACGACGATTCCAAGAACGAGAACTTGAAGCAGGAACTATTGATACTCTAAATGAACCGATTGCAACGGTAGAAGTTTCAGCAGATGACCTAGCAAATTCCGTATTCGGTCGAAAACCAAAAGCATTACAGTTTGAAGAAGATGTATTGACCGGTGCTCAATGGGGGACCTTGATGCATGAGGCTATGCAATGGCTACCTCTTGTGAAGTATACCCAAGCTTCTTTGACAAAAGAGCTTGATGCACTAGTGGTTAAAGGGACTTTCACAGAGGAAGAACGAAATTTATTAAGCGATACAAGTTTGTATAAATTTTTCAGCTCTGATCTTGGTAAGCGCCTTATCAATGCAAAACGTATCGAGCGAGAGTTGCCGTTTAGCATGCTCTTTGAAGGAAAACGCGTATATGATACTTTAGAGGACGGGGAAAATCTGTTCCTTCAAGGTATTATTGATACGGCCTTTGAAGAGGACGGTGAATGGGTTCTCGTAGATTATAAAACGGATCGCGTTACATCCGGAGAAGAACTCATTAAGCGCTATAAAATCCAAATGGACCTCTATAAAGAGGCCTTGCAGCGATTGACGGGGATGCCCGTGAAAGCATGCTATATTTATAGCTTCCGCTTGCATGATGCAATCATTGTGGACTAATGCGCATAGATTCTTATAAATTAATAAACACAAAAGCTCTCTATCTTTTGATAGAGAGCTTTTGTGTTACCAATTACTTATTATATATGTGGTAGTTTAGGCAGATTTAAGGCTTTTTTCTTTTTGTGCTTTGCAGGTGCAAATACTTTGAGTACGCGTGGCAATACTTCAATATCCACAGGCATATCCGGACCTGCATCACCATCCATATTAGTCGATAAATCATCGACGTCAGATAGAAGTTCGATATGAGCTTTTTTCACCGTTAATGTCGTTGTATAACGAGAATTATAAATGGCACCACTGATAATGAGTGGTAATACGCTGAGAATATCGAGGATAAAATATTCCTTGAAGATGATAATACGCATATAACCATCATCTACAGAGGCTTCTGGCATAAAACGTTCAAAGCTAGACACTACATTGGTAAGTAGGGCTAAAACGAGAGGGGATTTGCAGATGAAATCGTCGTTCTCTGTTTTGATGCGGTACGTGTAGTCCTTTGTAGTGAACAACGCTTGGCCTGCTCGCAAGAAATACGCAAGAGGGCCGAGTATGCTTTTTTCCTTTGGTGTAACCTCATCTACAACTTTAGGAATAACGCCAGCTGCAATGTTATTGCAGAAATACCGATCATTACAACGGCCGATATCAATGGTTCGAGTTTCATTGATATCGATACGCCTGATAGCTTGTGTTGGATTTTGGTGAATGCCGAGCGCACGAGACATATCATTTACTGTACCAACGGGGATAAATCCAAAGGTACAGGAGAATCCACCTTGGGCAATACCATTAACGGTTTCGTTAACAGTGCCGTCACCACCCATGCAAAATACGGCATCAAACCCACGTTCACAAGCGTTCTTAGCGAAACGTGTAGCATCGCCTTCGCCTCTGGTGAATTTGACCTCAATCGTTTCGAACAAGGTACTCAATTTCCATTGTAAATCGAGGGCGTAACGGCGCGCTGCACCGCCTCCTGAGACAGGGTTGATGATAATCAAACAACGGCTCATAGTATACTTCCTTACTTTCAAAAATGAGATATAGCTATTATCTATAGTTAAATTGACAGTCTTAATGATGAGTTCTATAATTGTAATGTATGCACTTAATTTCGCACAACATACTGTCTAAGATATGTTGTATACTATATTATACTCATTTTAACCGTTCTTTGAAAGTCTGAAAGCATGAATGGTTAGTAAGGTTTAGGGGCTAGTAATGGGAAGACAAAGTTCAAAAGATAAATACAAATTGTCCGCAGTGGATTCTATCGAAAGATTACCTCTCAGTGAACAAGTATATTTAACATTAAAAACAGCTATCTTAACAGGCGAATTGATGCCTCAAGAGAAGCTTAACGAAGTAAAGATTGCAGAACAATTACAAGTGAGTGCTACACCTGTACGTGAGGCATTCCGCAAATTGGCTAAAGATAATCTCGTAGTTATCGTTCCTTGGAAAGGCGTTACTGTAAAAGCTGACACGCCAGAAGAAATCGTAGCACTTTACCAAGTTCGTGAAGTAATGGAAGGACTTGGTGCTAGATTATGTGCTCGTCATGCTACACCTGAGCAAGTACAAGAGCTAAGAACCCTTTGTAAAGAAATGCATGAAATTGAAGATGCCACAGAACGTGTTGATGTGAATAGCCGATTCCATACAATGATTGCTCATTACTCTGGCAATGAACGCATTGTAGATTATCTAGCAGGTTTCCGTGAACGCGTTAATCGCGACATGTACATCAGTTCTTTCAATGCTGTACGTACACATGACTGTGATGACGAACATGATCAAATCGTAGACGCTATTGAACGTCACGACGAAGTTGCTGCAGAAACAGCTATGCGTCAGCATATTAACAATGCATTTATCTTCAAAAAAGCAAATGCAGAAGTACAACATAAAAAACTTAATGAAGTATAATGCCTGCTGATGCTGTAATAGGCATAATGACATATGAAAAGCTCCGCTATTGACGGAGCTTTTTTGATTGTTATTTTGAATAGTTAATTCAACTTTCATTTAGAGTATTTAGCGTATCTTGATATAAATTAGGTATCATTTGTTGTATTTAATTAACCGCTATTTTAGCCTATCGGATTAGTTTGTTCTTGTTTTGTTTTGAGACGTCCTTTTGGTGTGGTTTAGAAACTCTAGTCGTTTATAGTGTGATGTTAGGTGAGCATTACAGTTTTTATAGTCTACAACACGCAGTCTTACGAGCTGACCTACGTTGATTTGAAAGGCTTGAGCGATTTTAAAAAGAATTTCCAAAGACATGCCGGAGATGCCTGTACCACATTCTAATTTACTTAAATAACTGCGACTGATACCAATGTGACGAGCTAACTCTTGCTGAGACATATTTAGGGATACGCGAATAATGGCGATTTTATGACCTAAACACACATATTGATGTTGTAAAAATGGGTCTTCGTACGTGTTGATCCGCAGTTCGGTGAGTGGTGTAGACGAGGGGTTCATAGGGACTCCTTCCTTTTCCCTACTCTCTAAATATAGTATACTGAGATTGTTAGCATCTGACTAATATAGAAAACTAGATAATTATCGGTTATTACAGATAATTACACGAATTGTGAAAGTAGTATTACATGTATGCTATAGTAATGTGAGCATACCATCTAGTATGTTATCTTAAGTAGAGGAGGCAATATGGAAAAATATATAGCCGTTGCCCTCGGTGGCGCCACTGGGGCCTTATGCCGTATGGCTCTCGGTGAATGGGTTATGACAAAGGTCAGCTCGTTTCCGTATGGTACGGTAGTAGTAAACCTCGTTGGTTGCCTCATTATCGGTCTAGTCTTAGGCCTTTATATGCAAAAGCCAGATCTACCTCAATGGGCGAGATTCTTCCTCGTTGTAGGTGGGCTAGGTGCATTTACCACCTTCTCAACCTTTGCCTTTGAAATGCTACAGCTTATGATGGCTGAATCCTATGTACAAGCATTATGGTACGGTGCAGTACAAGTCGTAGGGGGCTTAATCCTCTGTTGGGTTGGTATGCTATTAGTGCGTCTACTCTGTACTATTTAAACATATTAATATTGAATAATAGTATTAAATACATTTTGATGTTATACAGTAACGTATTTTGTTATTAATGACTTGGGAGATATTATGAAATCTATTAGAACACAAGATGCCGTAGGGCAAATATTATTACACGATCTCGTAAGAATCGTCATAGGTGAGGTGAAAGACACGCCCTTCCGCCGTGGTCATGTTATCACAGAAGAGGATATTCCAAAATTGTTAGACCTTGGTAAGGAACATATCTTTGTGATGGAACCGGAAGATGAAGGTTTCTTGCACGAAGAGGATGTAGCTCGTGCTTTGTACCATATGGCAGGCGGCGAAAACATGCACGATGGCCCTATGGCGCAAGGTAAAATTGAAGCCATTGCAGATGTAGATGGTCTTTTCAAGGTCGATGTGGAACGTTTACACGCTATCAACAGCATTGGCGAACTGACTATTGTAACGAGATTTAATAACACACCTGTGAAAGCTGGTGATAAACTAGCAGGTATGCGTTGTATTCCATTATTGTTAGAAGAACAACAAGTAGAAGATGCAAAAAAAATTGCTGATGGTAAGCCTTTGTTACATGTAAAGCCGTTCGTGCGCAAAACAATGGGGATTGTTACGACTGGTTCTGAAGTATTTGAAGGTCGTATTAAAGATGCTTTCACACCAATCATTGAAGAACGTTGTGCTGAATTTGGTGTTACAAAGGTAGCTCACGAAATTGTAACGGATAATACAGACGATATCGTGGCGGCTATCGACAAGGTGAAAGCAGCAGGCGCAGATATCATTTTCTGCACTGGCGGTATGAGCGTTGACCCAGATGATCTCACTCCAGGAGCGATTAAACGCTATGCAGATCGCGTAGTTACTTATGGATTACCTGTGTTACCAGGGTCCATGGTTTGCATTGCTTACTGTGCAGATGGCACACCAATTCTTGGTGTACCAGGTGGTGTATTGTTCAGCAAACCGACTGCTTTTGATGAAATTGTGCCACGCCTCATCGCAGATGATGAAATCACCAAAGAAGATTGTATAGCTATGGGTCATGGAGGATTCTTGGGCTAATAGGCTAGTATAATAAGATTAGCTAGAATAACCAATATAGCTATTTTAAGTAATATAGCTAAAGCAAATAATATAACTAGAATAATTAGTATAGCTAGTATAATGAATATAGTTAATATAGCCAATATAAGGAGATAAGATAAATCTTATCTCCTTATATTGTTATTATGCTATTAATTTATAGTATGATGAATTTGGTAGAATTTTTATTTATCGATAAAATTGATATTTTTATCGATTTTATTAAAAATTTCGTTTACTTCATTTAATATTTAAAGTACAATAATAGTTAAGGATAATGATAATACATTATTTAATAATGGACATATTTTATGCTGAGTTTTGTTGAATATATATTATAAATGATAATATATTATCCGTTGTATTTATAATTTTAGATGTAGGGAGGAATAGTAAACGATGAAAAGCAAACAAGTTGCATTATCATTGGCAATACTACTTGCGTTAGGTACGGGAACTGTATTACATGTAGAAGCACAAGGAAATCCGACAGAGTATTCACGTCACTTTGGTGATGAAAATACGGTTACCAGTGACCATAGTTCAGCAGTAGGTTTCAGAAATACGGTATCCGGTTCATATTCAACTGCTGTAGGACAGTCTTCTACCGCATCTGGTGAGACTTCACTAGCTATCGGACGAAGTGCACAGGCAACTGCTAATAATACTAATGCTATTGGTCGGAGTGCACGGGCAGAAGGTGAAAATGCTACTGCAATAGGTCATGGATCAGTTTCTTCAGGGCGTAATTCAAATGCCTTTGGTTCATCCGCTAAAGCATCTGCTGAAGCTTCTACAGCGGTTGGCAATAGCACAAAGGCTAGTGGTATTTCAAGTACCGCTACTGGCTTTAATGCTGAGGCATCTGGTAATTTCTCTTCAGCATATGGTAATGATGCTAGAGCAAAGGGAAATCGTTCAGTAGCTGTTGGATATAATGCAAAAGCTGAAGAGAGTGCAACTGCTGTAGGTAATAATGCTAATGCTGGTGCTGCAAATGCTGTTGCACTAGGTTCAGGTAATACGATTACTGCACGTGGTGGAGTTGGAATTGGTAGCAGTAATTCTGTCTCTGGCATTGATTCTGGCGCTTTTGGGGTTAGAAATAACGTAGCGCAAGCAAATACATATGTACTGGGCAGTAATGTGACGTCAACACAAGGAAATAGTGTTCTCTTAGGCAATGCATCTACCGATAGAGCTGCCACAACAGAAACACAAGCTAATATAAATGGTATTAACTATTCCGGCTTTGCTGGGGTAGGGTCAGCTCGTAACGGCGTTACGAGTGTTGGTGCATCTGGTAAAGAACGTCAGGTGATTAATGTAGCATCTGGGAAAGTGTCTTCCGATAGCACGGATGCTATAAATGGTAGTCAATTATATGCAGTAGCAAATACAGTGGGCGGAATTCTTAATAATCACAATACATTAATTCAAAATAATATTAATGAAATCGATAAAAATAAAGAAAAAATTGCCGACAATGAACGAAAATTAAAAGATCATACAGATGTCTTACAAAAACATGAAGATATTTTAAATGGACATAGTCAAGAATTAGAAAAACATAATAAATTAATTGTAAATCATGATAATCAAATTACTCGTTTAACTAAAGAAAATCTTCGTCAAGATGCTGATTTACTTCGTCATGAAGATCAAATTCAAAATCATGACATTCAATTAAAAAATCAAACTGAACGTATGAATAATCAAGAAAAACGTATTGACAATCAAGATAAGCGTTTAGATTATTTAGATAATCGTGTTGATAATCATGATGCTCGAATTGAAAATCATAGTGAGCGTATCGAAAGTCATGAACGTCGTATTGAATATAATAAGACTTTAGCCACAGAAGCATTAAAAGAAGCTAAAAAACATACTAGCATTTCTGCAGGTAATAATGTAACTGTAACTACAAGCACAAATGCTGCTGGTGGTACTGATTACAAAGTATCTGTAGATAAAGTTAAATTTGGTAATGTTTCTTTGGACAATAAAGGTCTAAATAATGGTGGCAATAAAATCACTAATGTAGCCGATGGTGAAGTATCCGCTACATCTAAAGATGCCGTTAACGGTAGCCAATTGTATCAAGCTACTAGCGGTATTAGTAATGGTGTGAACCTATTAAATAGTAAAATAGGAAAAGTTGGTGCCGGTGCAGCTGCATTAGCGGCCATTCATCCGTTGGATTTTGATCCAGATGATAAGTGGAATTTTGCGGCTGGTTACGGTAACTATGCCGGTGAAAATGCGATGGCATTAGGTGCTTTCTACAGACCAAATGAAGACACTATGTTCAGCGTAGCTGGATCCATGGGTAACGGTGAAAACATGGTCAATGCTGGCGTTTCATTGAAATTAGGTCAAAAAAATGGTGTATCTACATCTAGAGTAGCTTTGGCTAAAGAGGTTCAAGACTTAAAGGCCATTGTAAAAGCACAAAATGTAGAAATTCAACAAATGAAAGCATCCATGGGAATGGCACCTCAGTATGAAATGAAAGATGTGAACTTCCCTGATGTACCAGCTAATCACTGGGCTTATGAATATGTAAAAGACTTGGCTGATAAAGGTCTTGTTGAAGGCTATCCTGATGGCGAATTTAAAGGCGATCGCGCAATGACTCGTTATGAATATGCTGCGATTATTTACCGTGCTTTACAATTGGGGGCTCCAATTGATGGCAAAATGGGACGTGCAATTAACGAATTTAATCCTGAATTGGCTCGTCTTCGTGACTTGGATCGCACTCGTGTAGATCGAATCTCGGGTAAAGACAATGACCGTCATAAGGTAGAACGACTTCGTGTAAACAATAAAGACAATAAGCAAACTAATGATTACAGAGATGTTTACGGTAGTCATATCGAGCGTAATGCGAAGTAATTACTTGTCTTGAAATAACCTTTTAAACTAAAAGGAAGACAACAAAATAGTTCTTTTATAAACTAAAGAAAAAACAAAAGAAGTCGTGATAAACAGCCTCTTTTCATCTAGCGGATAGTTGAGTTAATAACAATCTGCACTTTCAGAAATCAGAAATTATGATCCTTTTCTGGAGTGCAGATTATAGTCAACTATCCGCTATTTTATTATTTTGTTCAATTAATTACATTATTGATGGCGTTATTAAAATGATTTTTTACCTAGTGTAGGGTGGCTACAACGTTTTAGTGTTAGGGTATCAATCATATGGACTGCTTCGTCCAATGTAATATCTTCGCGCTTCGTTGGTGTTTCTAGGACTGCTAACGGATGCTCCGTGCCTACCTCACCAGAAGGCAAGTAAATATATTCTTGGTTAACATTGTCACCAAAGATATAGCCAGCTTGTAAATGTTCTTTATGAATACGACTCATGGTCTCTCCTTAGATAATTTGCTTTAGCTTAAAATCTAGATAGTCTGCAGATACCAACTCTAGTTTTGTCGTACCAAATTCTTTTGGAATCCGGTTAAAAGAAATTTGATCGTGTAAGTGGCCAAAAATGCAGATATCTACGTTATATTGCTCCATGAGATCCGTAAAGCCCGAAGGTGCGTTGGACTCGTTAAATGGAGGGTAATGTAGCAACAATAACTTTGTTACAGGAATATTCTCTATATCTCTAATTGAATCAGGTGTTGGTGAATAGGACTTTTTAGAACCGGATGATTCTGTTATACAGACCTTTGTTTCCGTCCTGAGTTCCTCAAGTACTTTATGTATTGCCTTATCCATTTCCTGTAGTGCTGCTTCGGTACGCATCAGTTCTCTATCGTAAATGGATTGGTCCGTTTCTGGGGAGAAGTGGGAGTCTCCAGGACAGAGGTAGGCGCGCGTTCCACCGAATGCAATAAGGCGCGGCCCTTCTTCGGTTTGGATAACTTCTGCGGTGCCGTGACCTTGTATAAAGGTAATAGCGTCACTCATGAGATTATGCATCTTGTTTGCTGATGCCCACCAATAATCATGGTTGCCACGAATCATATATTTTTTACCAGGTAAAGATGCAATTTCTTGTAAATCGCAGGCAGCTTCATTGAGACGGAGCGCCCAGCTCATGTCACCTACGAGAAAGACGATGTCTTCATCGCTTACATTGGCATTCCAATGCTCTTTGATGCGGGACCAGTGATCATTCCAGTGCGGGCCAAAAATATCCATCGGCTTTGTCGGAGGATTGCCAGATAGATGGAGGTCGCCGATGGCAAATACTTTCATAAAAATCCTTTCAATTATGTATGGTTAAAACCATATAAAATAATATATCAAATTATATACGGTATATGGTTAGAGCTATTTAGTAGCTTGAAAATAAGGCGTAATATCGTGCTTGATTTTAGCAGCTCGTCCCTCATCACAAGTTTGAGGAATTTTGTAGCCTACATAGAGGGGCGTCGTTACATAACGCGCCACTACCTTGATGTAATCATAGCCGTCCTCAAGATTATATACGAAGTAATTATAGGACTGGCTAAAGTTTGCTACACTATGCAATACATAGCGCAAAATTTGCTGTAGTCGAAGGGCTACAGTACGAACCGGTGCATCTGGTTTGAAGCGAATGTTGTACTCAAAGAACCCGATAATTGGATGGGTAGACAAGGTGATGCGTACATCTTGATCCTCGTGCAAGAGCCAACCCTCCATATTTTGGGCCGTAATATCTTTATGGTAATCGTAATTCTCAAGCCCTATGATTTGGCTGTGAGGATGGCGAATAGAGCCACCGGACATATAGCCATAATTTTTGAAGAAGAGTACGGATTTAAACTCTTTACGTTGACGAGTTTCGCGCCATTTATCGAGACCAAATTGGAGAATGTGGGCGGCTTCGTCTGTAGGTAAGGTAGAAAATTCGCCTTCGTCAGTTTCCGTTTCGATAATGACGGTAGGCCAAGTTTTTTCTAATACAGGATACTTGTTCATGAGCCATATAATATGACCTGATGTATCGAGAATATCCGTTAATTTGGAACGATCACAGAAGGGACAACGCACTTGTTCATTGCGAATATTGACGGGCTTTGTTCGTCCTAATTCGATATTAAATCTAAGTGGTTTGTTCATCATGTGCCTCCTTCCTTGTAAGAAACTCTATACTCTTAATCATACCACAACTAGCGCATTCGTACATGAAATAATGGTATAATAATAGTGTGTTATTTTTGTGACTAAGGAGGCCCTATGAAACCAACGACGCTCGTATTTCCCATTGATGAACAAAATCGTATATTGTTAGGGCGTAAGAAGCGTGGTTTTGGGGCCGATAAATATAATGGTTTCGGTGGTAAACTTGATGATGGTGAAAGCTTCCGAGAGTGTGCCATTCGCGAACTCTATGAGGAATCTGGCCTTCAGGGAAATCTTGAAGACTTAGAATGTGTCGCGGCTTTTGATTTTCAATTTCCTTTTGATGAAAGCTTAACGCACGTGAGTTATGTGTATTTCTTGCGTGCTTTCACAGGCGATGTAGAGGAAACAGACGAAATGGAGCCTCATTGGCTAGAACCAAATCAAATTCCTTATGAACATATGTGGGATGGTGACCGCAGATGGTTGCCGATGTTGTTAGAAGGTAAGAAATTAAAAGGACCTATTGTGTTTGGACGAGATAATAATATGGTGGATAAGATGGATTTGACCACTGTTGATACTGTTCTTGAAAGCGAACACTTGGCGCGCATTGATTTGTATATTAATGGCTGATACGTATAGATTATTTGCGTTATATTGTCGAATATAGGTATTCTTTATACTATGCCGACGAATTTTAGTGTATACCTATTTAATTATTAACATAAATTTACTAACATCAAGATGATGGTTTGGTGGATTTTAAAATGTAAAAAGGGGCTATATGACCATGAGAGTGGTAATATGCTCCATAATTTATACTATTTTGAGGTAATATGACTGATAAAAAGAACCCAAAGTGGGTACCACAGCTATTGGCGTGGTATGATGTGCATAAACGGGAGTTGCCGTGGCGCGATTGTGGGGACCCTTATAAGATTTGGGTTTCCGAGGTGATGAGCCAGCAGACGCGCATTGAGGCGATGAAGCCTTATTACGACAACTGGATGCGTCTATTCCCAACTTTGGAAGACTTGGCAAAGGCTTCCGAAGATGAGGTGGTTCATGCTTGGCAAGGGCTTGGTTATTATAGCCGTGCTCGTAACTTGCGCCTCGGTGTAAAGGACGTAGTTGAAAATTACGGCGGTATCGTGCCTCACGATCGTAAAACCATGGAGTCCCTAAAGGGCGTAGGTTCTTATACGGCTGGGGCTGTACTATCTATGGCGTACAACGAACCAGAAGCGGCTGTAGATGGCAATGTATTGCGCATCTATGCTCGTCTATATCGCATCTTTGACGATATTTTAAGCACTAAGGGTAAAAAGACTATTACAGCCATCGTGGAGGAGACTTTGCCTCACGATCGACCTGGTGATTTTAACCAAGCCTTGATGGACTTTGGCTCTGCTGTGTGCATTCCAAAAACGCCGCGTTGTGGGGAATGTCCTATTGTAAATATGTGCGCTGCCTATCAACATGAAGATACAGATAAACTGCCTGTGCGCATCAAGAAAACAAAGGTAGTAGAGGTGCCTTTATTCGTGAGCATCTTGAATTATAAAGGCTATTATTTGTTGCATAAACGGCCGAATCGTGGACTTTTACGGTCCATGTGGGAATTTCCATCTGTGGAAATGGTATCTGCCTTTGAGGACGGAGAACGAGGCCTTGAGGAATTAGTTCAGCCCCTTGGCTTTGAGTTATCTTTGCAACCAGTACTTGTGAAAGAAATAACACATATTTTCTCTCACCGAAAATGGTTTATGAAAGCATTCCGCGGTGATTTAACGTACACAGGGAATGCGAATAATATATCGATTGCAGATATCCAACAGCAATTGCCAAAGGACTGGATGCTCATCAAGCGTGATGAGTTCTCCGACTATGCTTGGGCGGGTCCTCATGGTAAATTGACGGAAATCGCAAAATAATTTGTAGGAGTAATGAATGAGAATTCTATTTAATATTACTTTTTCTGCCATCCTCCTAATAGGGTTGGTAGGATTTTGGGCTCTATTCCTCAACTTGTGGAAGCCCAAAAAGAAATGGCCTGCCTGGGTGGGCTATATAATCATTATCGGTGCGTGGTTTGCTGCTATCCGATACTATATACTCAATCAAGTGGATTTATATGGTACGATGTACTATCCTTTGATGAATATGTTCCGTACCGAAAGCTACGGATTCCTTTTTGGCGTATTTCTAGCGATTCCTGTATTTATCATACTTAGTCTATTATATTGGACAATCAATAAGATTTGGAGCAAAACACCAGAGGAAAATAGAACAGGCCGTCGTACTTTTTTTAGAACTGCTGCAACTATAGTGCCGTTGGCTACTATCGGTGGTTCTAGCTATGCTGCCTTTGCAGGTCAACAAGAGGTAGTAGTAACTCATGAAAGTTTTGGCTACACGAACCTACCACCTGGTTTGAAAAACTATAAAATTGTACAACTTAGTGATATTCATATAGGACCGAGTATCGACTTAGATGACTTTGATGAAATCCTGAAACTTGCACTTTTACAAAAACCTAATCGCGTTGTTATCACTGGCGACCTTATTGATAAGCTTGCATGGTTGCCGCAAGTCTGTGAAAGACTGACAACCTTCGCAAAACAAATCCCTGATGGTGTTGACTTTATCTTGGGAAATCACGAGTATCATCACGATGTAAATAAGGTACTGGATTCACTTAAACGAAATACACCTATGAATATTCTCGTGAATAGTAATATTCAAATCATGGGTGGTAAACAACCTGTATATATTGCGGGCGTTGCGTACGATAACGATCGTAAAAAGGATAACCGAGAAGCCATGATTAACAAAGCTTTATCTGGAATTCCAGACTATGCCTTTGTTATCCTATTGGCCCATCACCCTGAATTCTTCGAAGAATCTATTGAACGTAAAATTCCATTGACTCTATCTGGTCATACACACGGAGGTCAAATCGTATTCATGGGCATGCCATTAGTACCAACGGGCACACCATATACAAAAGGTCGCTATGTACAAGAACAAAGCGTGTGCTATGTTAATAATGGTACAGGACACTGGTTCCCAATCCGTATCAACTGCCCACGAGAAATTACAGTCATTACATTCTTTGATGGAGTGGCGTAATAAATAGAAAACCCCGATACATAATGTATCGGGGCTTTTTCCGTTCATTTGAGGTATGAGAGGATGTTACAGATATATCATAGAGATGTGAGAGATTTTATTTCATGCGAACTGCTTCAGCAAATTCGTCTTCGGTCATGAGTTTTTCTTCCAAGATGATTTCTTTAATAGAGCAACCACGTTTGTACGCTTCTTTTACCACCTTAGCGCTCTTATCGTAGCCGATATATGGTGTTAAGGATGTAGCAATCATGAGGGATTGTTCTACAAAGAAGTTGAGTTTTTCAGGTACGAATTCTACACCGTCGATACAGTGTGTTGTGAACGAATTCATAGCATCTGCAAGGAGGCGACAGCTTTCAACAAAGTCATAGATCATGATAGGCATGTACACGTTCAATTGGAATGCACCGCTACCTGCACAAAGTGTCATAGTCGTATTATGGCCGAATACTTGGGCGCATACCATGGTCAAGGCTTCACATTGTGTAGGATTTACCTTGCCTGGCATGATGGAGGAGCCCGGTTCGTTTTCAGGAAGATGCCATTCGCCATAGCCACAGCGAGGGCCAGAGCCTAAGAAGCGCACATCGTTAGCGATTTTGAATAGGGTAGTCGCTAATGTGTTAAGTGCACCGTGAGCCATCATAAATGCATCTTTCAAAGATAGGCCTTGGAATTTGTTATTCTTAACACGGAATGGAGCGCCTGTTACCTCTGGCAATACAGTTTCCATAACGTCTAGATAGCCCTTAGGTGTGTTCACACCTGTACCGACCGCAGTACCACCGAGTGCTACGTCGAGTAGGTGGTCAGCATTTTGAAGGAGCATAGTTTTGGCAGTTTTTAGGCCGTCCACAAAGGCGCTAATTTCTTGGTCTACCATGATAAAAGTAGCATCTTGTAGATGCGTACGACCAACTTTTTGCAATCCTTTTCCTTTTTTCTGCAATTTTTCAAAGGATCCGATAAGGCCGTCCAATGCAGGAATTACGCGTTTTGTAATTTCAAAGTACGCACAGATATGCATTGCCGTAGGAAATGTATCGTTTGTACTTTGACCGCGGTTTACATCGTCGTTAGGATGAAGCGGATTGCTTTCATCTAACTGTTTAGCCCGGTGAGCGATTACCTCGTTCACATTCATATTCGTTTGTGTGCCAGAACCTGTTTGGAATACAGTTAACGGGAATTCTTCATCCCATTTGCCGTCTACAATCTCATCTACTACTTGAGCGATGAGTTTCGCTTTTTCCTCAGTTACTGCGCCACACTTTGCATTGGTTAAAGCACATGCTTTTTTTACAAGCGCAAGCGCTTTGATTTGTTCAATAGGGATGCGGTGGTCACCGATCTTAAAGTTATTGAACGAGCGTTGCGTTTGAGGTCCGTAAATTCGTCTAGCGTCGACTTCGACTGGTCCCATTGAATCGTATTCAATTCTTGTTTCCATAATGTTTACAACCTCCTTAAAAGACATGCCGACTCTATTGTCGGTACTTTAATTATATAAAATCCTGTATATTTGTACAGAATAAAAGAGAATGATTTCTATTTTCATATAATTGATAGGTGTATATGCATAATGCGCATATACACCTATCTCCTCCCTACAATATATATGTGATGATTTATATTTAATTTGTATATATGTTTTATATAATGCTGATCTGAGAGGGAGAAGGCGATAGCCCAAAAACGACTTAGCGGCCCCGCGAAGCGGGGTGGGTGGCTTTGGAGGCTTTTGGGCTATTGCCTTTCCCATAGCTCAAGGGTTGGAGAAAATATGTATACATTATAAATATCGCATATATATTGAAATCATCGCTTTAACACGATAAAATGAAAGTAGCTTAGTATATTGTTTTAAGTTTATGATTTCACAGAGGAGGTAAGTACTTATGAAACATGACTTTACGAGCCATGACCTTCATCTGCCGGAACTGACGTTACGTGGGATGCTACTTGGTGCATTGATTACTGTTATTTTTACAGCATCTAACGTATATCTTGGTTTGAAGGTTGGTTTGACGTTCTCGTCATCCATTCCGGCTGCTATTATTTCAATGGCGATTTTGCGTTTTTTCAAGGATTCTAACGTTCTTGAAAATAACATGGTACAAACGCAGGCTTCTGCCGCTGGTACATTGTCCGCTATTATCTTTATCTTGCCAGGTTTACTCATGCTTGGGTATTGGAATGGCTTTCCATTCTGGCAAACATTTTTGCTCTGTGCCTGTGGTGGTTCTCTAGGTGTATTATTCACCATCCCATTGCGTCGTGCCATGGTAGTGAATAGTGATCTACCATATCCTGAAGGCCGTGCAGCAGCAGAAATTTTAAAGGTTGGCTCTCACAATGGTGAACAAGGCCCTCAATCTAGCTCCGGTATGACAGACATTGTGTCCGGTGGCTTTGTAGCTGGCCTTATTAGCCTTTGTGCAAATGGTTTCAAAGTGCTTGGCGATAGCATGAGCTTCTGGATTCCTGTAGGTAGCAAAGGGATTACTCAAATTCCTTTGGGCTTCTCTACAGCGTTGTTAGGTGCTGGTTATCTTATTGGTATCGCCTCTGGTATCGCTATCCTCGTTGGTGTACTCATCGCGTGGGCTGGCTTCGTACCTTACTTCACTAATATGTTTGCTCCAGATGGCGGTGCTACTGCCAAGTTTGCAATGGCTGTTTGGAAATCTAAAGTTCGTTTTATCGGTGCTGGTGCTATCGGTATTGCTGCGATTTGGACTTTGATTACCTTAATCAAACCTATCATCGAAGGTATGAAAATTTCTGTTAAATCCATGAATAGCAGTTCCACAGAACGTGAATTGCATCGCATGGATACAGATATGAGTACAAAATCCGTTTTAGGTGTATTCATACTTATTCTTATTGGATTAGTATTTACATTCTGGGATTTCGTATCTGTCGTACCTATTAGTGCAGGTTTAATGTGGACACTCGTTGTAGTAGGTATCGTAGTAGCTTTATTGATTGGCTTCTTCGTAGCTGCAGCATGTGGCTATATGGCAGGCCTTATCGGTACATCTGCTTCTCCAATTTCTGGTATCGGTATTTTAGCGACTATTATTTCTTCCTTGGTTGTATACTTTATCGCAGCGGAAAATAATTTATTTGCTACACAAGAAGGTGTTCAGTTCGCTACCGCTATGGCTATCTTTATGACATCCGTAGTTATTGCGATTGCATCTATTTCTAATGATAATTTACAAGATTTGAAAACTGGCCAACTCGTTGGTGCTACACCTTGGCGTCAACAAATTGCCTTGTTACTTGGTTCTGTAGCCGGTGCCATTGCAATTGCTCCAGTTCTTAACTTGCTTTACCAAGCATATGGTTTCACAGGTGCGTTACCACGTGCTGAAATGGATCCAAACGCTGCATTATCTGCTCCTCAAGCGACTTTGATGACTACCATTGCGCAAGGTATCTTCAACTCTAGCATGGATTGGGATTATATCTTAATCGGCGTTGGCGTTGGTGTTGTGGCGATTATCGTCAATTTGATTCTCAAGAGCACAACTGCTACCTTAACATTGCCTCCGTTGGCTGTTGGTATGGGTATTTATTTACCACCTACTTTAGAAGTACCACTTATTATTGGTTCTTTCATCAGCTATTTCGTAGGTCGTTATCTTGTAGCTCGTGCTAAAATGCGTGCCGGTGAGCTTGCTGACTACGATGTAGAGCAATCCAATCGCCGCGGTGTTCTCTTTGCTTCTGGTCTGATCGTTGGTGAAAGCTTGATTGGTGTAATCATAGCTGTTATTATTGTATTGTCTGTTACAACTGGTGGTGGGGAATCCCCACTTGAATTAGTAGGTCCTGAATTTGAAAGCACAGCACAATGGTTAGGATTGCTTGCATTCATATTCGCTGGTCTCTATCTTGTTCGCCGTGTTGTTACACACAAGTTCAATAAAGAAGAAGCTCTTGCTATGAAAGCTGAGCAAGAACAATAAGAGGTTAAACAATGAAATTAAAACAGTCTGTACTCATCATTATGGCTGCTGCATTGCCAGTAGTCTCCTTCGCAGCAAGCGAAGTAATACCTGTAACGCAAGATACTGTAAATGTACAAGCAAATCAAACAAATGCGAAACGTGTAAATCGTAATGATTTAACATATCGTATTTCTAGCACTGCTACACCTGAGCAGAACCGTGCGTTGCGCTCTAAAGCGTCTAAAGTAGATCGTAATGCAGTTGAAGTGGTAGCTCCAAATGCGGACCGTTATATGGATCGCAAAGAGGTTGCTGTATCACCTGTGGAATCTACTACAGATCATTTGGATTTAGTATTCCCAGAGGTTAAATCTGTTAGCCCTGCGGTAGAAAAAGCAATTAATACGACCATCAAAAAGTATGTTTCTAAAATACAAAATGATGTAGAAAAGTTAAATGCTAAAGAATCTGATAAAACAAATGTAGTTATGTACTATGATGTTAAAACAGATAAAAACGGTATTTTCAGCGTATTGATTCACACATATACAATGCGTGATCATGATGCCAATGGTGTAAACTATGTAAAAGGTTTCACATTTAACACCACAACAGGTCGCCAATTGTCCTTGTACGATCTTGGTGGTCTTAATAAAAAAGAATTGGTGAATGCGATTAATAATAATCAAGATGTGAAAGATAAATTAGGTGGCGATGTAAATATCGATAAAATGCCTACTGAATTCTACACAACAGATGATTATTCCGTTGTAATGATCTTGCAACAAGACGTAGATGCAATCCATAGCGCAGGTACTATATATGTACCAGTTGGTATCTTGCGTGACCGCGAAAATGATGTAACAAAAAAATAATCGAACTGTGTAAATTCGATTATGTGTGTATAGTAACAGCTGTTTAATTGTGAAAAGAACCGCTCCTAAGGGGGCGGTTCTTTTTTATCTACTTATTGTTTGTCGTTATAATAGTTTACGCGTGGCGGTAATGGGAATTGAATGTTTCCATCTGAGTTTGTAAGTGGTTCCGGTGGTAATTGTAAGAATACATTATCATGGAATTTCTTTTTAAATGCTTTCAACGTCGATTTTTGAATAGAGTCAACGGTAATGAGAAGGGCACTCGTATCAGTATTTGGGGAGATGGAAAGAATCTTTCCTTGAGGTTCTTTTTGTTGGTAAAGGGCGATGGCATCAGATTGATACTCCTCTAGTTGGGCCTGATTTAATTTACCTTTTGATACGACTACAGTTCTATCTAGCTGTGGATCATGAGCTTCTGTAATTGCTTTGGAGACGAGGTCAGTTTTCTTTTGATCCGTTAAAGATGCATGTAATTGGCCTGCCTCCCAGAAGAGGGCCCCGTCTTGACGAAATTTGGTGAAATCATTGCCATAGCCTAATGCTTTGTCGATGATATTAGCTGTTTTATTTTCTACTTGTTGCTTGAACAATGTGTTATGGAAGGCAAGTGCTTGTTCTGTTTGTGTCATGCGGTACGCAATTTCCGCAGCTTCTGCACGAGTTACATATTTTTCAGGATTAAACAATGTACCTGGAGCGTAGTTTGTGAACCCAAGATAGGCAAGCTCGCGAACGGCATCTTGTGCCCAAGGAGCCACGAATTTTTGGTCTCCATAGGATATATTATCAAGAACTGTTGGGTCTTCAGTGATATATCCTAAATAATGGATATAGTTATCTGCTACTACAGCAAACTCTTGGCGAGACATATATTTTTCTGGTTTATATGTGTCATCGCCATATCCGCTGATGATATTCTTGCGCGCTACAGATTCAATAGCAAGAGCAGACCAACGGTCAGATGTAATATCTTTAAATTTACTTGATAAAAAGGCGGCCGTACCATCATCCGTGATATTGTTGAAGAGCGCTGCTACTTCTTCACGTGTCATAGGTTGGTTAGGTCGGAATGTACCATCGGAATACCCCTTCATTAGGTTAGCTTTTGTTACAGTGCTAATCGAGTTAGCTGCCCAAAAATCACTAGGCACATCTGTAAAGATGTGGGCGCGGATTTTTTGAATATCTTGAGGTGTACCAATAGAGGTATTTACAATTGCAGGTGATGCAGTATTAGTAGATTTAATTTTAGCTGTTTCGATTTTGGTTGCTTCCGTTTTATCGACATCCATTTTAGCTACTTCTGTTTTAGCTACATCTGCTCTAGTAGTTTCCATTTTAGTGGATTTAACAGTGGTTGCAGGAGCATGAGTTGTAGTGGTTGTGTTTGCAGAAGCAAAACCAAGGCCTGTTGTAGTCAATAATGTGCCGAGCACGAGGGCACGTAATGCGTAAGGGGTATTCTTGTACATAAAAATCCTTCCTAATCATGGTAAAGGCTAATGCGCGATAGCCGTAGAATATAAACTTTCACCAGCATAAAAAGCTATATCCGTCGCATCATAGTCAATTAGTTGGCATGCATTGTGATATACAACAAAGCAGCGTAGTACTATTGAGTATACGCTGCCTTGGCTGGTTAAGTGTAACGCCGATTAGCGTTTTACTGTCATTTTTACTTTGGAACCGAATAATTTAGAGATCCCTTGTTGTGTTTCTTTAGATGCTGTAGATACAACTGCGTAAAGTTGGTTATTCTCTACATCAGGGAATGTAGCTAGAATTGTACCTGCTTTTTCATTTTTGTTGTAGTAGTTGCGGAAGTTTGTATCAATTGCATCGTATTCAGCTTGGCTGTACTGGGAAGATTCAACTATAACATAGTTATTTACAGTGGAATCACCACGGTTTGCAAGGTTAGCTTTTACAGTGGAAATATCGCTGTCTGTTTTCAAAGCTACGTGTAATTGGTTGTCACGCCAGTACATTACGCCGTAATTTTGGAATGCATCTTCTGTTTTATAAGTTTTATTTAATTCAGAAAATACTTTGTCTTCTAATGCAGCTTGTTGCTTTTGATCAAGTGCTTTTAGTGTGCTACGACGAACAGGGCGAACTGTGCGAGTAGGTTCAGCTTTTTCCGCTACTGTAGCATTTTTGTTGCCCTTTAAGTCTTTGTCAGCTTTTTTTGCCTCAGCTTTGGCTACTTTATCTGCCTTTTCTGCCTCTTTTTTCATGTCTTTATCAGTTTTGGACATATCTTTTTTTGCATCTTTATTTACTTTGGAGGCCTCTTTTTCGATTGCTGTATCAGCTTTTTTTATATCTTCTTTTACAGTTGTTTCAGCTTTAGCTTCAGTTGTACTGTGTTTCGGTGTTGCAAGGCCAGCACCATTAAGCATGCGGTTCAAGATTGTTGCCGCTTGTGCTCTTGTTACAGGTTGTTTAGGGTTAAAGTTTTCTGTTGCCCCAGATGCTACGATGCCACGTTGAGCCATGTATTGGATATCTGCCAAGTAAGCAGAGGAGATGCTAGCTTCGTCTTTAAATGTTACTTTTTCTGCTTTTACAGGTGTAGAAAGATTTAATTTTTTAGCTAGACTAGCGGCGGATGCAACGAATTGTTCGCGGTCCATAGTTTTGCTAGGTGTGAAAGCTGTTTTAGATGTGCCTTCCATTACGCCTGCAGCACTAACTAATTTGATAGCAGAGCTAGACCAACGATCTGCTTCCACGTCAGAGTAGGAGGTAGAGGATTCTTTTGTTGCAATCTCCGCTAATTCTTGTTCGTTTAAGTTGTGTTGTAGCACTTTGCCATAAATAGCAGCTGCTTGCTCACGAGTAATTTGTGCACTAGGTTTGAATGTATTATCAGCATAACCAGAAAGGTAACCGGCTTGTGTCATTGCTTGGATAGCATCGCGAGCCCAGTTATCTTTTGTGTCAGGGTATATACCAGCAGGTAAGTTTTCTTTAGCTTTTACAGCTTTTTTACCTTCTACTTTTACAGCATCTTCTTTTACATCATTTTTTACAGAAGTATCAATGCGTTTAACGTCATTTTTTACAGAAGTGTTAACGCGTTTAGTATCGTTTTTTACGGATGTATCAGTGCGTTTAACAGCGTTTTTTGCAGATGCATCAGCATGTTTTGCATCACGTTTTACAACTGTGCTACCATGTTTAGCATCATTTTTTACGGATGTATCAATACGTTTAGTATCGTTTTTAACAGATGTATCAACACGGTGTTCATCCGCTTTAGCAGAAACTTCAGCTCTAGTAGCCACATTAGATACTTCTGATTTTATATGAGTCGCAGTTGTTTCAGCGTGAGCCATGCTGAATGTAGAGCCAAGGGCCAATGTAATTGCTAAAGACAAAGATAATTTATTTAGTTTCATGAAAAGGGCTCCTTTCAAACTATACTTATATAAAATAAATTATAACACTTTTTAAATTTATACACTACTATAAGAAAATGTAATATATAAGGATAAAACTTACATGAATTTGAAAAATTAAGTTTGATTATATAAATATAGAATGAAATATAGATAAAAGTTGATTTTCTAGTAGTTAAAAATGCAAAATGATAAATATTCGCAAAATCTAGATTCTATGGGGCTTTTACAAGAAAAAATGATAAATGAAATAATAGATGTGATAAAATTCAATGTTTGCTATTACAAAAAGTCATAACGATATAAGAAATAAAAGGGTACATACGAATATAGCAATTCTTTGGACAATATCTACATGATTAATTTATAATTATAGCGATGAGCTTTTGAATATTTATTTGAAAGCATAAGTAATGTTCAGGGCAGAAATTTAGTTGAAAAATTCACTACTAAAAATTGCCATAACACATACATATCAAAATTTTTTATTAGGTTAAGTACTAGAAAAGACGAGGAAGTTAATATGAAAATTCATCTTTTCCAACAGTGTTTGATTGACATGTTCTACCCTCATGTAGGTATGGCTGGTGTAGAAGTACTTGAAAGATTAGGTTGTGAGCTTGTAGTACCTAAGAAACAAGTATGCTGTGGACAAATGTTTACTAACTCCGGTTACAATGACGCAGCTATGGATGCAATTAAGAATACAATCGAATGCTTTGAGAACGCTGAATATGTAGTCAGCATGTCCGGTTCTTGCGCTTTTGCAATCCGTGATGAATATCATCATTTCTTAAAAGATCAACCAGAGTGGTTGGCGCGCGCAGAAAAATTGAGTGGTAAAATTTACGAATTCACTCAATTTATTACTGACGTATTAGGTGTTGAAGATGTAGGGGCTCGTTTCAACGAATCCGTAACATACCATACATCTTGCCACGTAACTCGTTTGATGGGCATTAAAGAGCCTCCTTTCAAACTCCTTAAAAACGTTAAAGATATCAACTTGATTGAATTACCACGTGCAGATCGTTGCTGTGGTTTCGGCGGTACTTTCTCAGTTAAAAACCCTGAAATCAGTGAAGTTATGACACGCGAAAAAGCATTGGAAATTGCTGGCACAGGTGCCAACGTTATCTCCGGTTCTGACCAAGCGTGCTTGATGAACATCGCTGGTATGCTTGATCGTCTTCATAAAGAAGGCGAAATTGATCGCCGTATCAAAGTTATGCATATTGCTGAAATCTTAAACTGCCGTTAAGGAGGAGACGACATGGCACTTATATATGACAATCGCCCCTATAAAACACGTATAAAAGAATGTTTGGCTGACGATTTCAAAGTTGCAGCTATTAAAAAAGCACAAGACGTGTTTTATGATAAACGTAATACAGTAGTTGCGGATGTTCCTGAATGGTTAGATTTCCGCGCTGAAGCGGCTAAAATTCGCGATCACGTACTTAACAACTTGGATTACTATGTAAGTCAATTTGCTGACAACGCTGAAAAAGCCGGTTCTAAAGTTCACTTTGCGTTCGATGACAAAGAAGCAACTCAAATTGCATTAGATATCCTTCGCCAACGCGAAGCAAAAATGATCGTTAAATCCAAAACTATCTTAACTGAAGAAATTGGTTTGAACGAAGTGTTAGAAGAAGCTGGTATTGAAGTTAACGAAACTGACTTGGCTGAATTTATTTTGCAAACTGCAGTAAGTCCTCCATCTCACATCGTAGTACCAGGTCTTCACTTTGAACGTAACAAAATCCGCGAAATTTTCGCTGAAAAATTAGGTTATACAGGAACTGAAAACCCTACGGAAATGACTCACTTTGTACGCGGTTATGTACGTGAGCGCTTCTTAAAAGCTGATGTAGGTGTTAACGGCTGTAACTTTGCAGTTGCTGAATCTGGTACATGTACAATCGTTTCCAACGAAGGTAACGGTCGTATGGCTAGTTCTATTCCTAAGACTCAATTGATCTTCTTAGGTACAGAACGTATTGTTCCTGATTTTAAAGCTCTTGATGTTATGATGGAAATGTTGAACCGTTCTGCAGTAGGTTCTAAAATTTCTAACTACTTCTCCATGATGACTGGCCCTGCGCGTCCTGGTGAAGCTGATGGTCCTGAAGAAACTCATATCATTATTATCGATAACGGACGCTCTGGCATCTTGGGTGGGACATTCCAAGAAATGCTACGTTGTATCCGTTGTGGCGCATGCATGAATATTTGTCCTGTATACCGTCACGTTTCCGGTCATGGATATGGTTCTGTATATCCAGGTCCAATGGGTGCTGTATTGACTCCATTATTCAAAGGTTACGATGTAGCCGGCGATCTTCCATATGCTTCTACATTATGCGGTGCATGTACAGAGAACTGTCCAGTAGCTATTCCATTGCATGAATTGTTGATGGAGCACCGTCATATCATGGCTGATATTGAAAAGACTCGTCCAAAAGCAGAAGAAGCTATCTTCACAGCAGCTGCTAAGATGTTCGGTAATGCAACATTATTTGATCTTGGCACAAAAGCTGGTGCTATCGGTATGAACTTAATTAGTAATAAAGAGGGTAACATGCCTGAATGGACTCAAGCTATTCCAGTTATGAATGGCTGGACTAAATCTAAAGAATTGGGTTCCTTGAAATTCAAGAAATTCCGTGATTTGTATGCTGAACATGAAAAGAACAAGAAGAAGGAGAAAAAATAATGGATGTAGCTAAACGTAATCAATTTATTGCACGTTTATCTCGTGCATTAGGCCGTGATCAAGAAATGTGCCCTGCTTTTGTAGAAGGCTTTGATTATAGCCATGGTCCTCAAGAAACTATGTTCCAAGATTTGAACCGCGATCAAATTTTGACAATGTTTAAGGAACAATGTCAACGTGTTGGTACAAAATTCGTTGAAACTACACCTGACAAACTAGGTGAAACAATTTTTGCAGTTATCGACGACTGGGGAAACGGTAAAATTGTATTCCCAAGCTCTCCTGAAGTAGAAGAATATAAATTAAAAGAATTGTTCGAACAAGATGCAGCTAATAATGGCGGCACTCGTACATACTTCCAATGGGATCCAGCTAAAGGTCGTGAAGAATGTATTTCTAATACTGCTAATGCTGATATTGGTATTACATTCCCATACTGCGGTATTGCTGAAACTGCTACTGTAGTGCAAGCTTCTGGTGAGGATTCTGGCCGTGTGATTAGCTTGCTGCCTACAACACATATTGCGGTGTTGTATACTGACACAATTAATCCTCGCATGACACAAACAATGGAACATTTGGCTGAACGGTATCATAACGATCCAGCTAAGTTCCCTACAAATATCTGCTTGATTTCTGGTCCATCCCGTACGGCGGATATCGAATTGGTAACTGTAGATGGTGCTCATGGTCCTATCCAAGTAACCTATATCTTAGTTAATAGATAATATAATAACTAGATTTACTAAAGGCGATTTTCTTTTGGAAAATCGCCTTTTTGGTGCATATATTACAGAATACATTAAATGTTACCAAAAATTAAATATTATACTTGTATTTTTTTCGATATATGCTATACTAAATTCATAACCTATTGTTGTGATATGAATTAAAGAGGTGTATTATGAATATTCCATTCTTTACAGATTACCTCATGTTAAGCAATCCATTAAGTATTGGTATTATCGCGGTGTTCGTGCTCGTGTTAATAGGTATTTATGTATTGCAACGCAAGGGCACATCCTTCGGTAATCTCGTTATTATTGGTACTATTGCCGGTGCCGTACTTGGTATAGCGGTCCAAATTATTGCAGGCTTCCCTGATGATCCATCCAAAGTGGTTTATATTAAGGAAAGTACAAAGTGGTTCTCTCTCGTAGGGGGCGGTTTCATCGACTTAATCCGCATGCTTGTTATTCCTATCGTTTTTATCTCTATTGTTCACGTTATTTTGCACATGGAGGCAGGTGCTAATCTTAAAAAGTTAGTAGTTGCTATGATTTCTACGAATCTTGGCATGGTAGCCGTTGCTGCTATAGTCGGTCTAATTTTGGGGAATGCCTTCGGTTTAGGGCAAGGTTTTGATATTGTTGAATCTGGTAAGAAGATTCGTGAAATCAAACCTATGGTTGATACATTCCGAGCACTAATTCCAAGTAATCCAATTCAAGCGGCTGCTGAAACAAATGTTATCGGCATTGTTGTGTTTGCAATTATCTTGGGTAGCGTAGCTCGTCTATTAAAACAAACAGGGACAAACTCTATGGAGGTATTCACAAAACTATTTGATGAACTTCATCAGTTGATTTCCTGGGTAGCTGATTTCATTATTGGTCTTATGCCATATGGTGTAGTTGCCTTATTAGCTTCTACATTGGCAACACGCGGTGTACAAGCTATTCTTGATATGGGCTTGTTCGTAGTATTACTTTACGTTGGTCTTTTGATTATGTTTGTTGTACAAGCGATCTTGATTACTAGCTTTGGTTACAATCCGATTACATACTTCAAGAAAGCGAAAGCACCACTCTTATTGGCGTTCACTTCTCGTTCTTCGATGGGGGTATTGCCATTAACTGTAGAGACCTTGACAAAACGTCTTGGTGTAAATGCTACAACTGCTAATACAGTAGCTTCCTTCGGTACTACTGCGGGCATGCAAGGTTGTGCGGGCGTGTTCCCAGCACTTGTTGTGGTGTACATCTCTAATGTAGCCAATATTCCATTCGATATGACTATGTATATCATGAGTGTTATCGTTATTGCTATTGGTTCTGTTGGTATCGCAGGCGTGCCAGGTACGGCTACAATGGCGGCATCTGTATCCCTTAGTGGTACAGGCCTTGGAGCGTACTTCACCTCCATTAGCCCAATTCTAGCTATCGATCCATTGATTGACATGGGACGTACATGTTTGAACGTATCTGGGTCCTTAACAAATGCTTTGGTAGTAGACAAAATTATGGGAACCATCGATAAGGATGCATACAATAATCCTAACGAAGGTCGCGTATAAAAACTAGCAACACTTAATCATATAATTATTATAAAAAGGGGCTGTAGCTGAATGTGGTAAAACCACATTTGGTTACAGCTTCTTTTGCTTTTTAAAAGTGATAATTATTACAGATTGTAAACTATATTATTAATAATCGATATTGAAATTGTGAGCTTAGCTACTAACATACTTATGCATATATGGTATACTAAGCGTTATAAAGTTACGAATTATGCTTAATAAATATAAGCCAAGAGGGTAATAGTATGATTACACAAGAATTGAAAGATCGATTAATTGCAGATTATCCAAAGTTTGAGGATATGACACATAAGTTCTATAAGAAAGAACTATCCATTGCAGACTATAAAGGACAATCTGGTGCTTATGGTAGTTACGCTGAGCGCGGTGCAAATACTGGCATGAGCCGTTGGCGCTTCAACGGTGGTCGCATGACGCGCGAGCACATGCAGTTTTTAGCGGACTCCATTCGTAAATATAACCTGCAACACGTACATTTCACTACCGGCCAATGCTTACAAATGCATGGCCTTGATGGTGATACTATATTGAGTCTCTATAAGGAATGTTATGACCACGGTATCTATAACCGTGGCGCTGGCGGTGACAATCCCAATGTGGTGGCTAGTATTTTACGTGGCATTGATCCTCGTGAAACTTTAGATATTACGCCATATGCAACAGCTATTAGCGTATTTCTTATGGAGCAAATGTTCTATATCAAGATCCCTCGCAAATTTAAAATGGGTATAGATAATGGTTTTGATAGTACCCCACATTCTACGTTCAAGGACCTAGGTTTTAACTTAACAAAACACAATACTTTTGATGTGTATGCTTGTGGTGGTATTGGTCCTAATCCTCGCATTGGTATTCCGGTGGCACATGATGTAGCGCCTGAGGATGTTTTGTACCATGTGAAAGCTATGCTTATGGTTTTTGCTAACCATGGTAACTTCAAAAACCGCGGTAAGGCTCGTACCCGTTATATGCCTGCTGAAATGGGTGGGGCGGAAGCTTTCATCAAGATCTATGAAGAAACTCTAGCTATGGTAAAAGAAGTAGAACACCTAACTATTAATCCAGCTGATTATGCTTATGAAATTACAAAAACTGGTAAGCGTGATGATTCTGTGGAAAATTATCGTATTCACCGTCAAAAACAAGAAGGTTTATATTACGTAGAATACCATCCAGCAGGTGGTGATGCGAACGTAGAACACTTGTTGGCTGCCCTTGACTATGCAGTGACACTTGACCAAGTAGAAGCACGTATTGCGCCAGACCAAGCATTGTTCTTCATTAATCTTACAGCTGATGAAGCACGCAAAATTGCGGAAATAACTGATGATAGTGCCGAAAATGATTTCCGCCGTTCCGTATCTTGTGTTGGTTCTACTATATGTCAGATTGGTATGCAAGACTCTAACGGTCTGTTAAAAGATATCTTCGCATACCTTGAAAAAAAGGGTGTAGACACAAGAAAACTACCTCGTTTACATATATCCGGCTGTCCACATTCTTGTGGTACACACCAAATCGGTGAAATTGGATTCCATGGTGCTGTAAAATTAGTAGATAAAAAACCTATGGTAGCATTCATCCTTGTAGATGGTGGATCAGAACACATGGGTTCTGAAAACTTCGGTAAAATGGCTGGCAATATTGTAGCTACAAAAATTCCAGAATTTTTGGAATCTTTGGCAAATATTCTAAACGAATCTCCAGAACCAGACTTTGGGACATGGAGAATGACACACAAAGCGCAATACATGGAACTTATAAAAGCATTTGAGTAAATGTGGTTTCCGCTTGTCATGGGGCCCTAGCATATAAGTAGTTTCTACGTCGATTGCTATGTGGACCCGTTTCATTGCGACAACTTAATTAAAAATAAAACTGGGTACCTCTTTGCTCCGTCCTTCGTAAAGTCGCTGCAGGGGTATCCAGTTTCATTTTTATAACACCTGATGTAAATTAGTCCCATAGCAAAGCGACTTACCCTACTAATATACGGAGCGGCCCCATGACAAGCTACATTCGATATTTACTCAATATGCTTTTATAATTAGAGGAGCGGAGAGGCGAGAGCGGTTAAGTAGTTTTGACTGAATTTGCATCAAGACAAGCCAGTAGATTAGCCTCTGGCTAGTCCTTCCCATACGGTGGGCATGGCGCCACTACTATAAAGTTTATTATAATGTGTAAAATGATAGTGTTTTCTATGATTTATTTCAAGGTGTAATTGTAATGACTCTATATAAGTATTAGCTAGATTATTTACGCTTTTGGATGGGGCATCTTTATAAATACAGTGATAAAAAAGTAAGAATACGCTTGTGCAACGACTTTGCGAAGAACGGAGCAAGCAAGCGTATTCTTACTTTTTTTACCAAGTTGTATTAATGAAACGGGGCCCCATCCAAAAGGCAAATATAGGAACAGGGATTAGCTCCATTACAATTAGAATAATTGTTTAAAACTAGATATGACTTGATTTTGTATGTTATAATAGGCTTTATAGTAGTATTTGGAGGATATTCAGATGTTATTTACCGTCAATACAGAAGTCTGTACACGATGCGGCCTTTGCGTTGCTGACTGTCCGACCGGATTGCTGGTGATGTCCGATGCTGGACCTGTAACTGGCAGGGGAGGTTGTATCTCCTGTGGGCATTGTATTTCCGTATGCCCAACGCTTGCTCTTGATAGCGATATGACACCGCGTAAGGAGCAAATCGATATTACAAAGGAACCTAAGTTAACGCCTGAGCAAGCTGAGCTATTCATGCGTAGTCGTCGCTCTATTCGTAACTATCAAAATAGACCAGTCCCTGTAGAGCTCATTCGCAAAGTGCTAAACGTTGCAAGAATGGCGCCAACAGCGACTAACACACAAGGTATTTCGTATATAGTAATCCGAGATAAACAAACGTTGCGCCGTATTGCTGATCTTGTTCTAGAGTGGATGCATCTGGCTGCAAAAACAGTACCGATTATGCGTCTCTATGCTCGTGCTGCTCAAGCAGAGGTAGATAAAGGCAAGGAGTATATCTTGCGCGATGCGCCGGCTCTCGTAGTGGCAATTGGCTCTAAAAAAGATATTCATCGTACCCATGATAGTGGTCACTCTTGCTTGTCTTATGCTGAGCTATATGCGCCGACTTTAGGCCTTGGTACTTGTTGGGCTGGTTTCTTTGAACATGCTGGAGAAGCTGAATACCAACCATTATTAGATGAATTAGGTGTACCTGATGATAAAATTGTAGCTGGTGGCATTCTTATGGGATATCCTAAAGTACGATATCGCAATATTGTAGAGCGTCAACCATTAGATGTTACATTTGATACAGAAGAGTAAAAAAGAGATGCCCCAATGATTGTAATCATTGGGGCATCTCTTTTTAGTTATATAGTGACGATATAAACTTTATTAGTTGGCAGTTGTAATAGTGCCTTTGAATGTTTCGTCGATGTATTGTTTAATAGCATCAGATTTGTAAATATCTGCAATTTTTTTGTATGTTTCGTTGTCTTTGTCTTCACTACGAACTGCAAGTACGATAACTGTTAGTGGTTCATCTTTAGATTCGAAGAAGAAACCTTGTTTTTCTACACTAAGACCAGCACTTTGCACATAGTTCATTGGAATAACTGCAATTGTTACATCATCTAGACTACGAGGTAATTGAGCTGCTTCTAGTTCTTGAATCTTTATATTCTTCGGGTTAGATGTGATATCTGCAACTGTTGCTTTGAAGCCGACACCATCTTTTAACGTAATTAATCCAGCTTTAGCTAATAATGCTAATGCACGACCACCATTAGTAGGGTCATTTGGGATAGAAACAGTAGCGCCTTCAGGTACATCTTGTACGCTGTGTACGCTATTACTATATAAGCCCATACGCACCAAAATTGTTTTACCGATTGCTACTAAGTTGGAACCATTTTGTTTGTTAAAGTTTTCCATAAATGGTACATGTTGATAAGCATTCAGTTGAATATCGCCATCTGCAAGGGCTTTATCAGGTGTTACATAGTCTGAGAATTCAACTACTTTAAGATCGATTCCTTGTTTTTTAGCTTCTTTTGCTACAGCTTCAGCTACTTGTGCATGAGGACCAGATGTAGCACCTATTTTGATTTCTTTTTGTGTTTGTGTTGATTGATTTGATGTACTACCACAACCAGCGATAGCAAATGCAAGAGCACCGATAAGTAATGGTGCTAACAATGTTTTTAATTTCATATAATCATCCCTTTCAAGTCTTATAATGGTTATATCCTATCATGGATGAAGGGGATTTGTATATGATAAAAGCATATCAGTTAGCTATAGATTAAAACTATGGTGAAATTCTAGCTCATTTATAATACAATTCAATATAATATATTGATTAATGTGTTATATTGAATGTGTGATCGCTAGGTAGTAAATTTATATTTTAAATATTTTTGTATAATTCTAATATGGATTCATATATCTATATGTCGGATTAATGGAGGATGTATGTATAATTTTGATTTTTATAACCCTACACATATCGTATTTGGTAAAGACCGTTTAGATGAATTAGATACATTGGTACCAAAGGATGCAAAGGTGCTCATTACTTATGGTGGTGGCTCCGCTGTGCACAGTGGTCTTATTGATCGCATTGTGAAAGCTCTTGGTAACCGCAAGGTTGAGCAGTTTGGTGGTATTGAGCCAAACCCATCTCTTGAAACTTGTGAACGTGCGGTAGCTTTCATTAAAGAACATGGCGTAGATTTCGTTCTCGCTGTAGGCGGCGGTTCTGTAGTAGATGCTACAAAACTTATCGTTATGGGTGCTACCTATGATGGTCCCGTTATTGAGGTAATGAAAGCTGGTGTGCCAGAGGTTCCGGTAGACATGGTACCAAATCCATTACCATTTGGCACAGTTATGACACTACCTGCAACTGGTTCCGAAATGAACAATGGTGCAGTTATTACTTATGGTGACGGTAAATACCCTGTATTCAGTAGCTTAGTATTCCCTAAGTTCTCCATGCTTGATCCAACATTGACTTTCACCTTGCCTGAAAGACAAGTTAAGAATGGCGTTATCGATACCTTTGTGCATACCACAGAGCAGTATTTAACATACCCTGTAGAAGGTCGTATTCAAGATCGTTTCAGCGAAGGTATTTTAAAAACTATGATTGAAATCGGCAAAGAAACAGTAGAAAATCCAGAAAACTACGATATTCGTGCTAACCACGTGTGGGCCTCTACATTGGCATTAAATGGTTTAATTGGTGCCGGCGTGCCACAAGACTGGGCAACTCATCTGATTGGCCATGAGTTAACTGCGGCGTACCATCTTGACCATGGTATTACATTGGCTATCGTATTACCTGCATTGTTAGAAGTGAAAAAAGCAGACAAACTTGAAAAATTGGCACAATATGCTACACGGGTATGGCATATTACAGAAGGTACAAACGAAGAAAAAGCGGACAAGGCTATCGCTAAAACTCGTGAATTCTTCGAGTCCCTTGGCGTATCTACGCATTTGAAAGACTATGGTCTTGGTGAAGAAGCAGTTGATAAAATTGTGAAACAATTAGAGGACCATGGCATGACACAACTTGGTGAAAATGGTGATGTAACACCAGAAGTAGCTCGCGAGATTTTAATGCGTGCCTTATAATTAAGGGGATTAACAGTGTAAACTTGTATGATATGGAAAGGAGGCGCTCCCTATAAATAAAATAAAAAATAGAAGTGCATTTTCTTTTGCACTTCCTATTATGATTCCCATGGGGCTTAGTTTCCTCTTTCTTGGAGTAGGCTTTGGTTTGTATGCTACCAGTCAAGGGTTTCCTTGGTGGACCGCTCCTGTTTTAGCTAGTACCATATTTGCAGGCTCCATGGAGTTCGTAACTATTGGGCTGTTAATGGCAGGCTTTGATCCAGTGAATACTTTTATGTTGACCTTGTTTGTCAATGGGCGTCATTTCTTCTATGGTCTATCTGCACTACAGCGATATGTGCATATGGGATGGAAGTGGTTTCCTACAGTTGCGTGGATGTGTGATGAAAGTTTTGCAATTAATGTATCTACGAAGTTACCCGATGATGTAGATGAAAAATGGTTCTACTTCCATGTATCGTGGCTTAATTATATCTTCTGGGTTGTGAGTACTCTTGTAGGGGGATTGTTCGGCGATTTATTAGCATCTGTAGATTTGCGAGGTATTGGTTTTGTATTACCTGGCTTATTTATTGTTATATTCCTTGAAATGTTATTTAATGCTAAAAGTAATAATATTCGAGGCTTAGGTGCTGTTGGAGCCGTTGTAGCCCTAGCAATGCTTTTATTAACGGGAAAATCCTTATTTATGCTTGCTTCTATGGGGTGTATGCTCGTAGTATGTTATATAGCGTATAAGTGGGGAGGTGTACATCTTGACTAGTTTTGAAATAGTCATTACCGTTGCCATTGTTGTAGCGGGCACATTACTTACACGTTTCTCTGCTTTTCTTATTTTCCCACCTGGTAGGAAGGCCCCAGATTTTGTACAGTATTTAGGCAAGGCATTACCTGCAGCTGTTATGGGGATGCTTGTTGTGTATACCTTTAAAGATACAATTGTGCTTTCTTATCCATATGGAGTACCGGAACTTATCGCTTTATTAGTGACCGTTGCCATGCATGTATGGAAACGAAATATGTTCATGTCTATTGGAGCAGGCACTGTAGTATATATGATACTTGTTCAAGCCGTATTTAATGTACCTAAATAGAATAAAGCACACTAAAATAAACCACTTATATCTATTCCTAAATTAGATATAAGTGGTTTTGTTATTTATGTACTGTTTTATTTATTGAGACAGCATAGTTGTAATATTTATTTTAACTATTGCCAATTATAAATAAATGTTAGTATATTCTATTTAAGTTGTAATAGTCTTTCAAGACCTGGTGCAGTATGATGGTCTTCCAAGAAGTCTTGTTGGTCTAATAATTCCATAACGTCCATGTCGATGTTAGTTAATTTGAAATCGAATACATCAAAGTTAGCTTCCATATGGCTCACGTTATTTGCCTTTGGCAATGGAATGATGCCCCGTTGGATGTGCCAACGCAAGATGATTTGATGTTTTGAAACACCGTATTTTTCCGACAAGCTTTTGATGATTGGATGGTCAAAAATTGGTTGGCGGTCACGGGTAAATGGAGACCATGCCATACCTACAACTTGATGCTTTCTCATCAATTGTAAGAGGGAGTGACGTTGGTTGAACGGGTGGCATTCGATTTGGTTGACCACCGGTTTTACATTGCAGTGGTACAACAAGTCAATGAGGCGATCCTCGTAGAAGTTACATAGGCCTAACCCACGAAGTACATTTTGATCGTATAATTCTTCCATGGCGCGCCAAGAACCGTAGTAATCACCCAGTGGTTGATGCACCAGCATGATGTCAATATAGTTGGTATTTAATTTCTTTAAGGAACTTTCAATAGCACGCATCGTATTATCGTAGCCTGCATCAGTGTGCCAAATTTTAGTAGTGATGATTATATCTGTTCGTTTGATACCAGATGCTCTGATTCCTTTAGCCACGGCTTCTTCATTGCCATAATAGGCGGCCGTATCGAGTAAACGATAGCCTACGCCAAGTGCATTGGCAACAGCTTGTTCAGTCTCTCCTTCGGTACCTGTTTTATAGGTACCATAACCGATGGAGGGAATGAAGCTACCATTATTTAAAATCCTAAAGTCCATCCGTTCTTCCATGAGAACCTCCGTTATATCCATAAATTAGAGAAATTAGCTTTCATACAATTCTAACTGATTTTATGATATACTAAGGTATTGATAAAAATCAATATGATAGGAAGTGACAGAATGCAAATAAATCGTTTTTGCTCTGTAATTGCTATCCTTGGTGTTATGATTATGACACTCGCTATTGCGGGATGTGGTACGAAAACCGTATCCGTCGCAGAGGTAACGTACAAGGATATGCCGTTGCAGATTCATAATGATGCCAATGTAACGGCCCTTAATAAGGCGACGATAACGCCGACCTTGACGGGGCAGGTCGTGTATGCCGTGAAAGTAGGCGATCAAGTACAGCAAGGTCAAACTGTGGCAACTGTAGATACATCGGCTTTACAACAACAGCTAGCATCCTTGCAAGGACAATTAGCGCAAGCCCAATCACAATCATATGCCTCAGCTGTGACGACTACGACTGCAGCATCTATAGACAGTACTCAACTGGAACAGGCTCAACGCATGCGTGAAGCGGGCATAATCACACAAAAAGAATATGATCGTATTTTGGAACGATCTCAACCACAAACTACAACAGTTACAACCGGTGGTGGCGGAGGCATCAATACGGCGGCCATTGAGGCACAAATCGCACAAGTATCGGCTCAGATGGCGGCATCTACAATCGTGGCTCCTATAGCAGGTACTGTAACATCTATCTATAACGAAGACCGTCAAATGGCGATTGCAGACCGTCCATTTATGATGATTCAGCAATCTACGCCGATGGTTGCATCCCTCAGCATTCCTCGTGATGCGGCTATGAAATTAGGTACACCTGAAGCGAAGAATGGCATGAAGGTACTTCTCAAGGTAGGTGACCAAGAATTACCAGGTGAATTGACTTACGTAGATATTACTCAACCTGAAAATGTGCCAAGTGTTCTTGTGAAAGCCACTTTCAATAATGAGAAAGGCCTAATCAAGGCTGGTGAATTCTATACACTCGTTATTGAATCTAATGTGAAAGCCAAGATGCTGACCGTTCCAACTAAGGCGGTTCGGGAAAATCAAGATGGGAAATATGTATATGTATTGACTGAGAATAATACAGTTGATGTACGTGTTGTTGAGGTAGGCATCACTGAAGGCGATGATGTAGCTATTATTTCTGGCTTAAACGAAGGTGATAAGGTTATTACGACGGATGGCACCTTTGTGTTAGGTGAATTTGTAAAATTGTAATTATGAGACCTAAGATTTTAGTACTAGATTGTTAGCATTATGTTTAAATGTGATGGAATCAAAACTTTTACAGATTGTGAAAGTAACCTCAAAAGAGGAATCTGATAGGAGGGATTATTATTTTAGAATTTAAACGTTTTGAATTGAGAGATAAACCATTAATCGACAAATATTTTGAACAACATCATTATGAAGCATCCGATAATTGCTTTACTACATTGTTTATGTGGCAAGATCCATACGGTATTCGCTGGGCTGAAGAGAATGGCGTATTGTATATCCAAGGTGGCGGCAAGCGTGAGCCATTCCTATTGCCTCCATTTGCTGGTAAAGATGCAAAGTTCCTTGATGGTTTGTTGCGTGCTAAAGAATGGTTCGTAGAAAATAAATTGCCGTTCCGTTTTAAAGGCGTTAGCAAAGATGTAAAAGAACGCATGGAAGACCTATGTCCTGGTCGCTATGCATTTACACCTGACCGCGACAACTACGAATACATTTACAAGTCCGAAGATCTTATCAACTTGTCTGGTAAGAAATTCCGTCAAAAGAAAAACCATTTAAATCAATTCCGCATGCAATATTCTAACTATGAATATGTGCCAATTACAGATGATATCATCCCATTATGTCGTGAAACGGCAGCATCTTGGGTAGAAACGCATCATGAAGAAGGTATCGAAGATGAATTGGTAGCCATCAATTTATTATTTGATAACTGGGATGTGTTGGGTCTTAAAGGCGGTGCCATTAAATTATTCGGCCGTGTCGAGGCCTTTAGTATCGGTGAGCTTCTCAATGACAGAATTGCTTTGATTCACATTGAAAAAGCAAATCCAGATATTCGTGGTTTGTATCAAGCTATCAATAATGAATTCATTCGTCATGAATTTAGCGAAGTAGAATTCATCAACCGTGAAGAAGATATGGGCTTGCCTGGTCTTCGTCAAGCAAAAGAATCTTATAACCCAGATCATTTTGCTGAAAAATATGACGCAGTATATGCTAACGAAGCAGATAATGCGACAGGTGGTAAATAAAATCTGAGCTATGAAGTCGATGTGCTTCATAGCTCATTTTGTTATAATAGAATTGTTAGCCTATCTATTTGAATGTAACTATCGTATCATCATAGCGATATGGCGATATGGCGATATGGCGATGCGATGTGCTTAGATTAGATATTATACGCTGTGACGCAATAGATAGATAACGGCTCTTATGATATAACGAGGATATAAACATGGAATTTAGAATTGCGACGGTTCAAGATACGCCTCATGTGGAAAATCTATGGGCGTACTGCTTTGAACCAAAGGAAGATCCATTCTTCCAATATTATTTTACAAATTGCTATGAACCAGAGAATACAATGGTCGGCCTAGAACAGGATCAATTGTTGAGTACCGTTCATTTGCGTCAATACAATCTTAACGTTCGCGGGGCTGTATTACCTACGAGTTATATGGTAGGCGTTGCAACGCATCCTGCGGCTCGCCGTGGTGGAGTAGGCGGTGCATTATTGACCTCTGCACTAGATGAGCTTCGTAAACGCGGCCAAGCTATGACGATTTTGATGCCATCCAAGGCGGCATTCTATCAACAATATGGTTGGGAACTTTATGCTCATCAATGGGTGAACACCATGTCGCTAGAAGACTTGCGCCCTATGACAGATAAAACATTGAGCTTTGGCTTGCTAAATAGCGTAGATCAATGGACTTTGTTAGATCCAGTATATAAAACATATACGGCTCGTCTTTCCGGCTACGCAGAGCGCGGTGAAAAGGAATGGAAACGATTATTAGGCAGCTTCTTTGCAGAAGGTGTAAACATTGCTGTAGTGCGCAACGATGATAACGTCATTGAAGGCTATGCAGTGTATCGTTTAGGTCAGCCTGAAATTCCTGTTTCTGAATTGGTTTACATGACACGCCGTGCACAACGTGCATTATTGAACTACTTCTATAATCACCGTTCTCAAGGTACGTCTATCCGTTGGAATGAAGGTCTTCATGATACATACTATCGCTTCTATCCTGATGGTAGAACTGGTCACGCTACCATGCCATATATGATGAGTCGTATTGTAGATGTAAAAGCTGCTTTTGAAGCAATTCCTGTTAATCAAGAGGCATTGATGATGCCTATAACAATGACCTTTGCTGTAAAAGATAAACTTTGCAGTTGGAACGAAGGTCGCTATGAAGTACAATATGGCGGTGCATTAACTCCATCCGTTAAAAAGATTTCTGATACATTGGATGGCGAAGCGGATGTTACCGTTGAAGTTGGTGCATTGAGCCAGTTATTAATGGGCACACTTACGGCTCGAGACCTTGCTTTTGAAGGGAAACTATCAGTAAGCGAAGAATGGTTGGACTATTTCGATATTCTCTATCCTGAACAAAAAACATATATTAACGAATGGTGGTAATATGAGCTGGAAAACGTATACGGTGAAAGAACCTACTGAGTTGACGGTTTCTAAATATGTAAAGGAACGATTTTCCCTATCCTCTCGGGATATCCAAATGGTATTTCGCAAGAAACGGGTAAAAGTTAATAGCCGTGTGGCTCATTCGCAGCGAGCACTTAAAAAGGGTGATGTATTAACCTTGGAGTTACCACAAGATAAGGATTATGGGATTGATGTAGAAAAGGGACCGATTACAGTTCTCTATGAAGATGCGCATACGTTAGTTGTAAATAAGGATCCCTTTATGCTCGTTCATCCTGCAGGGCAAACGAAGTCTTGTACATTGAGTAACTATGTGGCAGGGTATTATGCGAAGAAAAACGTAGTTCATAAGGTTCGACCTGTGCACCGCCTCGACCGAGATACATCGGGGTGCATTCTCTTTGGTAAAACAAAAGAAGCACAACAATACTATACGGATGAGCTACAAGCAGGTCGTATCGACCGTATTTATACAGGTCTTGTAGAAGGTCATATTGATGCGGATGGCATGGTAGATGCGCCTATTGGGGTAGATCCAGTATTTGATAATCGCCGTGTTATCGATGAATTGGGTCAGCCGGCTCAAACGGAATATACCGTTCTCGGTTATGAAGGTGACAATACTCTGTTACGTTTTAAGTTGTTGACTGGTAGAACTCATCAAATTCGCGTACATATGAAACATATTGGACATCCTATTATTGGTGATGCTATGTATGGTATGCGCAATAAGCCCTATACACGCCAATGTTTACATGCATCGGAGCTAACCTTCGTGCCGTATGGTAAGGACGAAGCTATCACGATTACTTGTGAATTAGGGGATAATTTTGGTCGAGAATAATAACTGTAGATTTTACTACTCTAAATAATAAGCCTATCATATCTATCGGACGAGATGCTTATTTTTTCTGTATCCTTGTATACAAAAAACAATAGTGATAAAAACTCATAGTCTATGCATGAAAAGCATAGACTATGTTTTTTTTATATTTTCAATTCACAGTGGACAGGAGTATACTGTGTATAGACATAAAATTCTATAGAATATTAAATTGATAATTTTATAGAGAAATAGTTTGTTAGTTATACTTTTACCAAGACCGAACGGAACGATGCCGCAGTGCTTGGAATAATCAAGTGATATGAAGGAGTGCACGTTATGGATATGAAGCAAAGCACAATAGAGCAACAACGTCTAGATCAAGCTAGACTCGAGGCCAATGGCATGTATAGCAGCCAATTTGAAAAGGATGCGTGTGGCATGGGCTTCGTTGTTAATATTAAGGGAAAAAAATCCCATGATATTATCGACGATGGTTTGCGCATTTTGGAGCGCCTTGAACATCGTGGCGGTGCCGGTGCCGATAAGGACACAGGGGATGGTGCTGGTATTTTGGTGCAAATTCCGCACGAGTTTTTCAAGCGTGAGTGTGAAGTGCTTGGCATTAATCTGCCTGCAGCTGGCGAATATGGCGTAGGTATGGTCTTTGCCCATAAATATGAAAGTCTCCGTAACGAGCAAAAACGAATTCTCGAAGAGGTTGTGCGCGAAGAGGGGCAAGTTGTCCTCGGCTGGCGTGAAGTACCGGTTGATGGTACAAAGGTCGGTAAAGAGGCAGCGGCGATTCGCCCTTGGATGATTCAAATCCTCATCGGCAAAGGCCCCGATGTAACGAACAATAGGGAATTTGAACGCAAATTATATATCATCCGTAAATTGGCGGAAAAACGCATCATTCCATTAAGCAAGGAATTATCTAGCGATTTTTATATCGCATCTTTGTCTTCTAAAACAATCGTATATAAAGGTATGCTAACACCTGGTCAATTGCGTGATTTCTACCTTGATTTGAGCGACCTTGATTTTACATCTGCGTTGGCAATGGTTCACTCTCGTTTCAGTACGAATACATTTCCAAGTTGGGCTCGGGCACATCCTAACCGTTTCTTAGTTCATAATGGTGAAATTAATACAATTCGCGGTAATGTAAACTGGATCAATGCTCGTGAAGGTAAAGCGGAATCTCCATTGTTCCCAGATATCAAAAAGGTATTCCCCGTAGTAGATGATAGCGGTTCTGACTCGGCTATGTTTGATAACACATTGGAATTCTTGCACATGACAGGTCGTTCCTTGCCTCATGCGATCATGATGATGATTCCTGAGCCTTGGGAACGCAATAATCTCATGAGCCAAGAAAAACATGATTTCTATGAGTTCAATAGCTTTATGATGGAACCTTGGGATGGTCCTGCGGCTATGGGCTTTACCGATGGTACTGTTATCGGTGGCGTTCTTGATCGTAATGGCTTGCGTCCTGCTCGTTACTATGTGACAACAGATGACCGCGTTATCATGGCTTCTGAGGTTGGTGTTGTAAACGAAAACGCTGAAAACATCCGCGCTAAAGGTCGTTTAGAACCAGGTAAAATGCTTCTCATCGATACTGATGAACAACGTATCATCTCTGATGAAGAAATCAAACATCGCGTCGCTACTGAATTACCATATGATGAATGGGTAAAGGAACACGTTATTCATTTATCTGAAATTACGCAAGCCGATGAAAGTACAATTCCAACAGTAGATGATTTATTCAAAGAACAACAAGCTTTTGGTTATACCCAAGAAGACCTTGTTCGCATGATTGTGCCTATGGCAAAAGATGGTAAAGACCCTGTAGGTGCCATGGGTGCCGATGCGCCTTTAGCTATCTTGTCTGATAAACCACAATTGCTATATAGCTACTTCAAGCAAATGTTTGCGCAAGTAACAAATCCTCCTATCGACTCTATACGTGAGGAGATGGTTACATCTACACGGGTTATGCTTGGTAACTCTGGTAATCTAACAGATCCTAACAAAGCAGGAACCTATGCGTTGTCCATGCGTACACCAATCCTTACGAACCAAGAGTTGGCGTCCATCAAGGCTCTTGATTGTCGTCGCATGAAATCCGTAACCTTGCCAATTCTCTTCGATCCTACTAAGGGTGCTGAAGGTTTGCGAGATGCACTAAATGATTTATGCGAAAAGGCAGAAGAAGCTGCTCGTACAGATCAAAATGTGTTGATTTTATCCGACCGCGGCGTCGATGAAAACCACGCTCCAATTCCTGCATTGTTGGCTGTAGCAGCTGTTCATAATCACTTGATTAATAAAGTATTGCGTACAGAAATCGGCCTCATTCTTGAATCTGGTGAACCTCGCGAAGTACATCACTTCTGTACATTAATTGGCTATGGCGTAACGGCTATCAATCCATATTTGGCGCTTGAAACAGTTCGCGATTTGCAAGTTCGTAAACGTCTTGGTGATATTACACCAGAACAAGCAGAAAAGAACTATATTAAAGCCGCTGTGGGTGGCATCATGAAGGTTATGTCCAAAATGGGTATTTCCACAGTTCGTTCTTACCACGGTGCACAAATCTTTGAAGCTTTGGGCTTGAATACTAACTTCATTAATAAGTTTTTTGTAAATACGCCAACGCGTATCGGCGGCATTGGTCTTGGCGGTGTAGCACACGAAGCCTTGGCTCGTTATGAACGGGCTTTCAAATCCGATGAAACTGTACTCGAACCAGGCGGTTGGTATGGTCCTGTAAAAGATGGGGAAGAGCATCTATTCAACCCTAAGACTATCGATCTGTTACAAGAATCCCTTATCGAAAAGGATTATACAAAATATAAAGAATACTCCAAAGCGATTCGCAATGATTACCACGTTACATTGCGTTCCTTGATGGAATTGAATTATCCTGTAGGTGGTGGTATTCCTATCGAAGAGGTTGAACCGGAAGAGTCTATCGTAAAACGCTTTAAAGCGGGCGCTATGAGTTACGGTGCCATCAGTAAAGAAGCACATGAAGCCATTGCTATCGCTATGAATCGTTTAGGCTCTACATCTAACTCTGGGGAAGGTGGTGAAGACGTAGCTCGTTTCAAACCATTGCCAAACGGCGACAGCATGAACTCCGAAGTAAAACAGATTGCATCTGGTCGTTTCGGGGTAACAGCGAATTATTTGATTAATGCAAAAGAGTTGCAAATTAAATGTGCTCAAGGCGCAAAACCAGGTGAAGGTGGTCAATTACCAGGCAAAAAGGTATATCCTGAAATCGCGAAAGCTCGTCACTCCACTCCTGGCGTTGAGCTTGTATCTCCACCACCACATCACGATATTTACTCCATCGAAGACTTGGCTGAGTTGATTTACGATTTGAAATGCGTCAACAAAGATGCGCGTATTTCCGTTAAATTGACATCTGAGGCAGGCGTTGGCACGATTGCTGCTGGTGTTGCGAAAGCGAAAGCGGATAATATCTTGATTTCCGGATACGATGGTGGTACTGGTGCGGCAGGTCGTACATCTGTTAAACACGCTGGTGTGCCTTGGGAATTAGGTTTGTCTGAAACTCATCAAACATTGATGCTCAATAGATTGCGTGACCGTGTTCAATTAGAAGTAGACTCTAAGTTGATGACTGGTTTCGATGTGGCTGTAGCAGCTATGCTCGGTGCTGAGCTATTCGGCTTTGGCACATTGCCACTCGTTGCGGTGGGCTGTAAAATGGCTCGTGTATGTAATCTTAATACATGCCCTTACGGCGTAGCTACACAAGATGAAAAATTGCGTGCTCGTTTCACAGGTAAACCCGAATATGTTGAAAACTTGATGCTTTTTATCGCGCGTGAATTGCGTGAAATCATGGCTCGCCTAGGTATTCGCTCCGTAGCAGAACTCGTTGGGCGTATCGACCTTGTTCGTCAAAAATCGCAAGACGATAACTTCAAATTGTCCCGTGTTGACCTTAAACGTATATTGTTCCGTCCGTACATCGATGCCTCTGTAGGCCATATGCACACGATTGACCAAGATCACGAGTTGGAACGCACCTTGGATATGTCCAAGCTTTTGCGTATGTGCCGTCCTGCTATTGAGGACCAAAAACCGATTCGCGCTAAATTGGCTATCACTAACATTAACCGTGTTGTAGGTACCTTGGTCGGTTCTGAGGTGACTCGTCGTTATGGTGAAAGCGGCTTGCCAGACAATACAATCAAATTGAATTTCGAAGGCTCTGCTGGTCAATCCTTCGGCGCTTTCATCCCTAAAGGCATGACACTAGAACTTGAAGGTGATGCGAATGATTACCTCGGTAAAGGCTTGTCCGGTGGCACCATCACTGTATACCCACCTAAGAAATCCATCTTTGAAGCGGATGAAAATATCCTTATCGGTAACGTTGCATTTTATGGTGCAACCTCTGGTACATCCTACATCAATGGTGTGGCCGGTGAACGTTTCGCCGTACGTAACAGTGGTATCACTGCTGTTGTAGAAGGTGTAGGCGATCATGGCTGTGAATACATGACTGGTGGCGAAGTGCTCGTGCTTGGTAAAATTGGTCGTAACTTTGGAGCAGGTATGTCTGGTGGCTATGCGTATATCCTTGATTGCGATGAACGCTATGTTAACACAGGTCTCGTAGAATTACGTACTGCTAATAATGATGACCTTAAACGCATTAAAGAACTGATAGAACAACATGTATTGCATACTAACTCCGCTAAAGGCCGTCACATCTTAGAAAACTGGAATAACTTTGTAAATAGATTTACAAAAGTTGTGCCTGTAGCCTATGAAGAAATGCAAGCTGCTATTGAACGCTTCAAAGAACAAGGATTGTCCTTGGAAGAAGCACAATTGGCTGCATTTAAAGAGAAATATGCAAAATAATTTTTAATTTGATTGAATATCGTTTGGATAGGATATATGAAAAGCCTCTATAGCTTTGACTATAGAGGCTTTTTCATGTATAATATTTGTATTGCAATATTGGATCATGGCAGTTCTCGGGCCTGTGCAATGGGGGCCTGTGAATCGTGTCAGGACTGAGAGGTAGCAGCACTAAGCGGTAACCTTCATGTGCCACGGGGACCCCGGGGGCTGTCGTGATCGAATATTGCAAGGCGGCCTGTGGGGCCGCTTTTTTTATGTCTAATTGATGGGCTCAAATGACTAGTGTAAATTACTGATAAAACTCTATAAAATGAGTCAGATTTTCTTGAATATGGTATAATAAAGTATTGTAAGTTTCGGAAAAAAGGGGGTGTTCCAATGGCATATATTGCGCTATATCGTAAGTATCGTCCGCAGACATTTACTGATGTAGTTGGTCAGCATCAGGTGTCTGATACGTTGATGCGCGCTATCCGGGAGGATAAGGTAGCTCATGCTTATTTATTTGCCGGTCCTCGGGGGACTGGTAAGACGAGTATGGCGAAGATTTTTGCGCGCGCTATTAACTGTGAGCAGGGCCCAACGGATCACCCTTGCAACGAATGTAGTGCTTGTAAATCGATTTTGAGTGGACAGTCCATGGACGTTCTTGAAATTGACGCCGCATCAAATCGCGGTATCGATGAGGTTCGTGCTCTTCGTGAAAGCGTCAAATTTATGCCTGTTGAGGGGCGTAAAAAGGTGTTCATCATAGACGAAGCCCACATGCTTACTACAGAGGCGTGGAATGCGCTTTTAAAAACCATAGAAGAACCTCCTGCTCATGTGATGTTTATCTTTGCTACTACAGAAATTGAAAAATTGCCTGTTACTATCGTGTCTCGTTGTCAGCGGTACACTTTTAGACGCATTACATCTGATGATATCGCTCAGCGTTTATCCTATGTAGCAGAAAAAGAAGGCTTTGGCCTTGATTCTGCAGCGGCGCAGCTCATTGCTGTTCATGCAGATGGTGGTTTGCGTGATGCCTTGAGTATTCTAGACCAATGTGCAGGTATGGCAACGGGCTCTATTACACCGCAAGTGGTGGAAGAGTTAATCGGTCTCGTAAGTAAGGAATGGATTATTCACTTCCTAGATGCTTTGCGCAACGGCGATGGGCCTAAAGTATTATCCTACGTTCACGATGCATTGGCGGAAGGTCGCGATGCGACGCAGATTATGGAAGCCCTCATTCAACATGTGCGTGCTTTGCTCGTTGGTAAGGTGGCTCCTGATGCGGATGAGCTCAAGGTATACGATGCCTTTAAGAATGAGTTCCTAGCTCAGGCCAATAGTGTTGATTTCAATGAACTTAACCAATATGTACGCAGTGCTCAATCCATCATGAATGATGCGAAACAAGTGGACAATCCACGAACCATCATCGAAATGGGTCTACTAGTGCTTTGTGCTAAATTAGGCTCTATTGATGAAAGCTTAGAAGATCGTGTATATGCTCTAGAAAGTGCTGAGCGATCTGAACGAAATGATTTATTGAACCGCATGGCTCAATTGGAACAACGAGGCCCAGCGGCTCCTACACCAGCTTATAGTGCTAATGCATTTGGTCCACCTAGCGGCTATGCGAACAGCTTTGTTTCTGTAGATAATGCTGCTGTACAGAATACTTCCATAAGTAGTATTCAAAATACTGCTGTTGGCACTGTGCCACCTCCAAGCAGCGTAGGCATGACACCACCGCCTGCGAATGTGGGTATGACTCCACCGACTGCGAGTGTAGGTATGACTCCACCATCGATGGGAGCACCAGGTAGTACACCTCCTCCGATGAATGGAGTGGGTATGGCTCTGCCACCAATGGGTGGCGTTGGCATGGTGCCACCGCCAAACAATGGGGATACGGCTTCCCGAAAACCTACAAAAAACCAAGCTAAAGGTCGCGGTAAAAAAGGCATTAGTACACAGGCCATCATTAGTGACCAAATCTTGTCTGCTCAAGAGTATCGCAATGTACAATCCAATGTGATTAAATACTTGAAGGATAGTAATCGCAATATGACCTCTACCGTTATCGGTCAAGGTCAGCTGGTGTACGTAGACCAAAGCAAGGCGGTCATGGCCTTTAAAAATACATTGCATCTCAATGTAATGACCAATGAAGTGAACTTGGCGGAGGCGGCTGATGCTTTCACCTATACACTGGGCTATGCAGTACATGTAGAAATCGTGGATGCTCTCACGCAAGTTTATAAAGACTATAAAAAGGCTGCTGGTAGCACCACACAACGCCAAGTAAAAGCACCCCAACGACCACAAGAACCGATGGTTGACGTAAAGACGACCTCCGGTGCGGAACCGACACAAATGGATTTAACCAATAATCCGCAAGAGAGTAAGCCTGATTCTGCAGCCGTGGACGCGGCTAAGGCTGCGGCGATGGCATTCTTAGCTAAGAAAACCGGCGGTACCGTTGCAAATACGGTAGTTAGTGATAGTGAGAATACAACTACAATAGCTGCATCAGAAACTGCATTAGGAGCTGGTGTAGAGACAGAGCCAACATTTGGTGGTGATGTGCCAATTACATCCTTTGATGGTAGTCCTGCGACACAGGTGCCAGATGGTGAAATTCCTATTGAGTCTCTAGCAGGTTCTATAGAAGGGGATGATATTCCAGTTCATTCCTTTGATGATGTGCCTGTAGATGATATGGAGGATTCTTATGTATCATCCTTAGATGATATGCCGCCACATCCATTAGATAGTGTGACTGTTATCAGCGAGGATGGCGAAGTGTTAGAGCGCCCTATGGATAACGGTGCGCATATCGAGGTTGAAGCTGTCCCAAAGTCTGATGGGGGTGAACCTCGTGAGGTAACCCCGCATCAAGGTGATGATATTGATATGCTTTCAGCAGCACCTATTGAAGTAGAGGCTATCGATAGTGTTACGGTTGCTCGAGAATACGCTTGGGATCCAGAGCATATGACAGAAGAGGAACGAAACAATCCTCTCTTGGCGGAAACGTTAGAAAAATTATCTGAAGACCATGACATCATAGTCGAGGTTATCGAAGAATAGATAAAAAATTAATTGTTAGATAATAACCTTTGGCCTTGGGGCTATTAGGTGACACATATGTTATAAATCTATGTCATATATTGTTAATGATGTGGACTTAGAATGTTAGTATAGGACGATGTCTTAAAAGGAGGAAATATAATGTTTGGTAAAGGTATGGGCAACATGGCTGGCATGATGAAAAAAGTTCAAAAGATGCAAGAAGACATGAAGAAAATGCAAGAAGAGTTAAAAACTCGTACTGTAGAAGCTTCCGTAGGTGGCGGTGCAGTAACCGTTGTGATGAACGGTGAAAAAATCATCGAATCTTTGAAATTGAATCCTACAGCTGTTGATCCTGAAGATGTAGAAATGTTAGAGGATCTAGTAATGGCTGCGGTAAACGAAGCTAGCAAAAAAGTAGACGACCTCTTGGCTCAAGAAATGGGCAAAGTGACTGGTGGTCTAAACTTGCCAACAGGTTTATTCTAAATGACAAACGCTTTAGAACGGCTCGTAGAACAGCTGCGCCGCTTGCCTGGCATCGGCTCCAAGTCGGCTAGACGCTTGGCTTATCATTTGGTAGAAATGCCGAAGGAAGAGGTAGACCGCCTCGTGGAAACCATCGTAGAAGCGAAGGGGGCTACGCGTCACTGTTCTATTTGCTTTAATTTATCAGCTCAAGATCCTTGTGAATTTTGTAGCAATCCAAATCGCGACCAAACGACGATTATGGTTGTTGAAACATCTCGTGATGTGATTGCTATCGAGCGCAGTGGTGATTATAAGGGCTTGTATCATGTATTGGAAGGCGCTTTATCCCCTATGGAGGGCATTGGTGCTGACGATATTCGCGTAAAAGAGTTGATTGCACGCCTTCGTGATGGTGTTGTACAAGAGGTTATCCTCGCGACAGACCCAGATGTCGAAGGGGAAGCAACAGCTCTGTATTTGGCGCGCTTATTAAGTCCAAGTGGCATCAAGGTAACGCGCATTGCCCGCGGTGTTCCTGTGGGCGGCGATATCGAATATGCCGATGAATTAACGCTAGGCGGTGCCGTAGTGAACCGTCAAGAAATGAAAGGATAATAGTATGGGAGCTTTATTAGCATCACCGATTATATCGGCGGTTATTTCCATTGCTGTAGCCTACATTGCTTTCAAAGTAGCATTTTTCACCATTAAACGGGTGGCTATGAATGTTGTGATTGGTGGGTTAACCTACTGGGTATGCGTTCATATACTTAATATTCCAATGGATATTGGGGTGGGTATTTGGGCATTAACAGCAATTTTAGGCCCTATTCCTATGGTCTTAGCTGCTATATATTACGGCATTAAATAACAGGAGGTTTTTATGCTTATCAATCGTGAACAACAACGCGTTATTGATGAAGTGGAACAGAATATCCTCTTGTTAGCGTCCGCTGGGACGGGAAAAACGAATACACTTGCTTATCGGGTGGCTCATCTCATCGAGGGTGGCTATGCGAAGGCGGAGAATATCTTGTGCATGACCTTTACGAACAAGGCCGCAAACGAGATGAAAGGCCGCATTCAATCGCTCGTGGGCAGTCCTGCAAAGGCTGTGGAGGTTAGTACATTCCACAGCTTTTGCTTTTTCGTGCTCCAACAAGAGGGGAAGCGCAACGAAACTTTGTACACGGACGTGACCATTTTTGACGAAGAAGATTGCAAGGAACTATCTGAACCGTACCGTCCTGGTAAATTGCGAGAAATGTCCTTTGCTAATGTTATCTCCATGGTGAAAGAATATCGTTCCTTATATGGCTTTTATTCTGATGATCTCGTAGGTGACTACAAGCGGACAATCGAACGCTTACAGAAGGAACAGCGCGAAGCCATTGAGCAGCTCTTTTCTAGCTTTGGTAATGTCCTCTACAGTGAACTCCATGATTTCTTGAACCATGGTCACGAATGGATTGCTGCGTATGATGAAAGCTTAGCTTCCGTGCACGGCCTAGATTTTACAGATCTCATCTGCGGTGTTCATCGCCTATTTCAAGACCCTGTAGTTCGTGAGCGCTGGCGCAGTCGTTATAGCTATATCTCTGTAGATGAAATGCAAGATACAGGCGTACTAGAGTACAAAGTTCTAGAAATGCTGTGGGAAGGTAATCACGTGCTACTATGTGGTGACTATTTCCAAACGATTTACGAATGGCGTGGCTCCAATCCGTTCCGCTTACTCAAGCAATTTGATGCGGATTTCAAGCCTTTAAAAATCATCTTCTACGAAAACTATCGTTCTAATTGGACGCTCTTTACGATGGCTTTCAAAACCTTACAAAATATGTTCCCTGACCTAGTTGGGTCTATCTACACTGAATTGCCTCGTGCCAATAGTGAAAGCAAGGGTAAGCCTGTTCTCATTAAAGGTTGTAAAAATAGCTACCTTGAGGGCCGATATATCTACGAAGCTATCTGTGCATTATCGAAGGATGCTAATATCGGCGTTCTTGTGAGAGACAATAAAAAAGCACAGCAGCTAAGTGATTCTTTTGAACGTCTTAACGGCGAACGACCTGAAGAGGAACGTCGTCACTTCATGATTATCGACGAGTTTAAATTCTTTAGACGTCAAGAAATTAAAGATGTTATGGCCTACTTCAAACTGCTCATGAATCCAAACGACTCTGTCAGTGCGAAGCGCATTATCAAGCGATATGTTGCTGGTATTGGTGACGCTCGTATCGCTGCGATTGAAAGCCCAGAGACGCGCCAAGTAGGTTTAAAATTGACAGATTTTATGGATATGCCTATCTTTGAGGCGGAGCCTTATGCAAAGCTTGTCAGTGGCTTAGAGCAGCACGAAGTAGTTGTTTATGACGTGGAGAGCACCGGCACAGATACGTCTCAAGACCGCATCATTCAAATTGCAGCTATCCGCATCGATGAAAATGGACAGGTTTTAGAGGCCTTTGAACGCTTTATCAATCCTGGTATACCTGTTGGTCAATCCGAAGAGGTACACGGCTTCTCCGATGCGTATTTACAAGAGCACGGCGAAGATCCGGCTACAGTACTCAAAGCGTTTAAGGAGTTTTCTAAGGATGCTATTATCGTAGGTCACAATGTAAACTATGATGTGACCATCTTTACGAATGAATTGGCGCGTCATAACTTAGGTAATCCTGAGTTCAAGGCTATTTACGATACACTCGATATCTACCGTCGTTTCTATCCTAATTTGCCAAATCATAAATTGGGTTTCCTAGCATCTAAGTTCCCTATACACCATGAGCCAACACATAATGCGATGGACGATATATTAGCCACTGCACAGCTTTTAATTTATGCGGTAAAAGAAAAAATCGTACCGACCACAACGGGGCGCATGGTAGCGATTAATAAATATAAAGCAGCTTTCACGGATATCGCCTCTCAAATGGCGACCTTGCGTAGAAAAGCCTATACGGAGATGCCAACGAAATTATTGGTGTATATCATGAACCAAATGGGGGTTCTAGAATACTACAAATCTCATGGAGAAGCGGCAAAGGTAGAGCATATACGCGATTTGTATCGCATCATGGAAAAACTAGATGTGGCTTATGAAGGGCCTGCTGGCTTGGCTCGATTAAACCAAATCTTACAGATGGCGGCCCTTACGGCGGGTGAGCCAGCACAACAGGTACGAAATGAAGATCGCATTCCTATCATTACCATTCACCAAGCAAAGGGCACCGAGTTTGACCATGTATTCTTGGCCGGACTAAATGAAGGAACTTTCCCGAGTCCCTTTGCCCTTGCAGAAGGTCGTGAAGACGAGGAAAAGCGTTTGTTCTATGTGGCCATCACTCGACCTAAGCGAGAATTGACCATTACCTTTGAACAGACGAATATACGAGGTAGAGCAGTTCAACCTAGTTCGCTACTCAACTATATGCCACGAGATCCTGAACTCGTAGAAAGGAGATACTAATGGCGCGAAAAACACATCGCCCCGATGATATTCTGTGGACCGTGACAGCTGTAGATATAGAAGCTGTACTTAGCAAGAAAAATGCAAGACAAAAGCTAGTAGGTAATGGTCAAGACATATCAAGTAAAAATCGAGATATATCGAGTAGTAATCAAGACATATCAAGTCGTGGTTCCGAGCATATTGGAGAAATACGCAATATTTCACTTGGTGAAGTGTTAGATACTAGATATCCTAGAAAGTCCTTAGTTAAACTCTTTGAAGAGAAATTAATCCACATTAATGGTCATAAGGCTACGCCAAAAGATGCAATCTATGAAGGCGACGAGATTTGGATTGCTATGGCGAAGGAAAAAATAGATCATGACCCTATCGAAATGGACTTACGCATTCTGTATGAAGATACTGATCTCCTTATTGTGGATAAACGAAGTGGTGTAACGGTAAACTCTAAAGATCAAATATCCCTTGCCAATGGTGTGGCGCATTATTTTAAAGATCATGGTATCAAGCGAAAGGTACGTTTCTTGAACCGTCTCGACAGAGATACGACGGGCTGCATTGTCATTGCAAAAAGTGGTTTAGCACAAAGTATTTATCAACAGCAAATGGATGATAATACCTTTGAAAAGTGGTATATGGCGACTGTAGAAGGCATTGTAGAAGCCGATGAAGATTCTTTGGTATTTCCTATGGAACGCAGTGCTGATGGGGTTCATTACGAAGTGAATCCTAAGGGAAAAGGGACACGTACAGATTTTTCCGTCCTATGTAGACATTCTTCGCAGACTGTGGATAACTCTGTGAATAAGTCTAAAAATTCTGTGGATATAGCACCAAAAAATGTGGATATAAACTTGGGAGATGTTGATAAAAGCAATCAAAATGTGGACAAAACTGTGTATAAGTCCAATAAATGTGGATATTCTGAGGTTTTAGTTCGTTTGTACACAGGGAAAACACATCAAATTCGAGTAGCTTTCAGCCATATAGGGCACCCTCTTGTAGGAGATATCTTATACGGTGCACAACCTACGGGACAGCCATTCCAATTACGGGCTCAAAAGGTAGTATTTACACATATGCGCACAGGCGAGCGTATTACGGTTACGGCATAATCTGATTTCCTTAAATCATTACGCGAGCCTAAGTACTGGTTTGATAATAGGTCTGTATTATATATTGTGAAGTCACAATACCTAAAACAATCTAATTGAGAAATGAGAATTATTGATAACTCAGCAAAATCAATAAGTTTAAAAATATTTTTCAAGAAAAATAATGACAAATGATAATCGATAAGCTATAATAGGAATATAAGTAAATCGATATAGTTCAATTTAAAAACTATAAATCAGAATGTAAGAGGTGTAGTATGATTTTACAAGATAATAGTGCAGCACGTAATCGGGGGATTACGCTTGCCAGTATAAAAGGCATTATAGGTAATGTCGTTCTCGTTATTTTTAAAATGATTGTGGGCCTTGCGTCTAATTCCATCGCCATCATCCTTGATGCGGTAAATAACTTAACAGATGTATTGTCCTCTGTATTAACTATTGTGGGTACGAAATTAGCCGCTAAAGGGGCTGATAAGGAGCATCCATTTGGCCACGGTCGTATAGAATATATGACTACCATGGCCATAGCTTTCATCATTCTCGGTGCAGGTATTGGATCCCTTAAGGAATCTGTGGATAAAATTATCCACCCTGAGGTATCTACATTTGATATTCCAGGTCTTGTTATCATTGCTGTTGCCATCGTTGTGAAAGTAGTGATGGGTCGTTATATCAAGGCACAAGGTGAGAAATATAAATCCGATGCACTCGTAGCATCTGGTATAGATGCCCTTTTTGATGCAGTGATTACCTTTGCTACATTGGTATCTGCAGGCTTAGTATTTTTCTTTAACTTTGATATTCAAGGTTATGTGGGCGCTGTTATTTCTGTTTTGATTTTAAAAGCAGCGTATGATATTTTACGTGAAATGTATAACCATTTGCTCGGTGTTCGAGCAGATGATAATTTAATCCGTAATATTAAAGAAACTATTGCACAGCATCCAAATGTGGGTGGTGTATATGATTTGGTATTAAATAGCTATGGTCCGGGAGAAACAATCGGTTCCGTTCATATTTCTGTACCAGATTCTATGACAATGGCAGAAGTCCATCCTCTAACAAAGGGCATTGCGGTTCATCTTTATAAAAAGTTTGGCATCAATATGACCGTTGGTGTATATGCTGAAAATAAACCAAGTGTAGAAGTACTTGAAATTAGAAAAGCTCTTGATCAAGTTACTAGTTTATATACACATGTAGTACAAGTACATGCCTTCTACGTACAAGAAGAAAAGAAGGTTATTTACTACGATATTATCTTTGACTTTGACGAAGAAGATCCACATGGTACATTGGAAAAAATCAAGGCAGAAATGCAAAAACGGTACCCTGACTATACACAATTCGCTATTGTGGATACGGATTTTAGTAACTAATTTTATAAAATGTAATTTGTGTTGATAAATTCTCTAAGGAGAGATGGAATGAAAAAAATTGCTCTTACCTCATTAGCTGTAATGGCGGTTGTTGGTGTGTTTGCGATTCAGCCTGTAGATGCAAAAAAGGTAGAACAAGATCCAGTAATGACACCTATTGAAATGCCTATGAATGATGAAATTCAACAGGTTAATGGTGTATCTAAATCTACTAATCAAGAAACACGACGTTTGTCTAATAATTTAGCACAAGCTACAAAAGTGATGATTAAGAAGAATTGGAAGATTATTTATATTAAAGCCGTTCCTGCGGGGGATAAGGATGCTGTGCGCTTCTATTACAAAGATAATAGAGGGCAAGTATATAATGGACAAGTCGTTAGAAATATAGGCCTATCCAAGGGTAAATATATGGCTGGTTCTTTACGTCAAATAGAGGCATTGCAAGAATTAGTTAACCATTTGCAACAGAATGGTCAAGAAGTACCATCCTCTATTGATATCATCATTACTCAAGAAGGCTATCGCATTAAGACTATCTTTAATTACAATGAAAATATAAATAATCTACCAGCGTATCAACAACAATATGAACAAGAAAACTTCCCGACTATGAAGTAATAGAAACGCCCGTGCATGCACGGGCGTTTTGTTAGATTACGTAATCATCGGAATCATCTTTTTTAGATTTTTTGTAAATTTCTTTTACACCAGCCATTTCGATGAGTTCTTCCCCAAGAGCATCTTCATCATCCGTGTTGAGCATGGAGTAGAAGGCCCAAAGAATGATGAACCATATTGGTGTGAACAAGAGGGCAATTCGCGTATCTTCATTTAAGGCTAGAATGGCTAGAACGAAAACAAAGAAAGCTAGGATAATGTAATTCATTACAGGGTATAGAGGCATTTTGAATTTAGATTGTGCCGCTAGTTCAGGATTTTTCTTATGATATTTAAGGTGACAGATAACCATCATGGCCCAAATAAAGATGAAGCAGAATGTGGAGATTGATGTAATCATAACGAATACAGCTTCAGGCATTACATAATTGAGTACGACAGTAATCAATAATACGGCAGCTGAGAAAATCGTTGCTTGATATGGTACACTGCTGTGGGTCAAGCGCCGCATTGAACTTGGTGCATGACCGCGTTTTGCCAAGGCATAAATCATACGGCCTGTACTGAAGATACCAGAGTTTGTAGCAGAGGCTGCAGAAGTAAGAACAACGAAGTTTACGATGCCTGCAGCGGCTGTAATACCAACGGCAGTAAATACGGCTACAAATGGACTAGCAGCAGGGTTAACGGCAGTCCAAGGGTAAATACTCATGATGATAGCTAAAGAGCCTACATAGAATAAAATAATACGCAATGGGATATTGTTTATGGCCATTGGAATAACCTTTTCAGGATCTTCTGTTTCGCCAGCCGTTAAACCTACGAGTTCTATGCCTGTGAAAGCAAATACAACCATTTGGAATGATAGGATAAAGCCCATCGTTCCATTCGGAAACCATCCTCCGTAATTCCACATATTGCTAAAGGCGGCGACGCCAGCATCTGTGGTGAAACCAGTAACAATCATGATGATACCGATAATGATAAGAGCGATAATAGCAATTACCTTAATCAAGGCAAACCAGAATTCCATTTCGCCAAAATATTTTACAGCTGTCAAGTTCATTAACAGCAAGGCGACTAGAACAAGTAAGGCTGGTATCCATTGAGGAAGCCACGGTATCCAGTATTGCATGTAGAGGCCTACGGCTGTCAAATCTGCCATGGCTAGTGAAAGCCAGCAGAACCAGTATGTCCATCCCGTGATAAAGGCTGCTCGATCCCCTAAGTAATCTTCTACAAAGTCGATAAAAGAGTGGTGATTTAGGTTAGATAACAATAACTCGCCTAGTGCTCTCATAATAAAGAAGCACATAACACCTGTTATTAGGTAGGCGAATATGATGGATGGACCAGCCAAGTGAATGGCGCGACCGGAGCCTAAGAATAGGCCTGTACCAATAGCACCGCCGATGGCGAGTAGCTGTACATGCCGGTTCTTAAGACCCCGTTTTAACTGATGCGTATCAGACATAATAAAGACCTCTTTTCTACAAACTATCTATAAATATAAAGGCTATGGATTACCATAGCTTTAACAATCTATAGAATCTTTAAAACTATTTTTTTATAATACAGTATCTATTCTAAAAAGTCAAATGTATTTTTACAGTGGACAAAAGGCGTGATGATTTTCTGATGAGAGTATACCCTTATATTGACAAAAACATAGAATAACCTTTTCTTGAAGTAAATTGACGAATAATATAAAATATTTTATAATAAGTACACTTATAATAAAAGGAGGATATAAAATGGAATTTAGTTTTAGTTTGAACATAAAAGCGGCAAAAGAAGCTGTGTGGGCGTATTATGCGAATATCGAAAAATGGTATGATTGGGAAGAGGATCTAAAAAATATTACATTAAACGGTAAATTTGAGACCGGTTCATGTGGTACAATGGAGCTTGAAGGTATGCCACCTATGGAATATCAACTTACTCTTGTAAAACCTTTTGAAGAGTTTTGGGATAAGACTGAAACTCCATTTGGTGCTATACTTTTCGGACATCAAATAATTGATAATCATGACGGAAGTGTAAATGTAAAGCATACGGTAAGCTTAGAAAGTGAAGATAAGCAACATTTGGAATTTTTAAGTCAAGTTTTTTCGGATGTTCCTCAATCTATATTTATTCTAAAAAATTGTTTAGAAAGATAAGGTGATTGCTGTTTGTTTACATCAAAATATAAAGACAATTCAGAAAAATCAACAGGATTATTGTTCATGAGGGTGTATAATAAATGGCATTTTACTATAAAACAAGCGTTAAAAGAGTTGAACTTAACACATCCTCAATTTGTTGTTTTAGCGTCTCTCGCTTATCTATCACAACATGATAACGAAGTTACACAAGTTATGATTTCAAAACTTTCAGGGATAGATGTTATGACGGTATCTCAAATATTGAGCTTATTGGAAAAACGTGGTTTTGTAGAGCGAAAAGAGCACTCTAGAGATACACGTGCGAAAGCGGTTCTTTTAAATGAAAAGGGCAGTGAAATATTACAAAAAGCAGTTCCATTAGTTGAACAAATTGATGAAGTTTTTTTCGGAAAGCTGAATAGTGATGAGGCTCAATTTAAACATCTTCTTGGCAGATTACATGAAGCGTAAGGTATATCAATTTTCCGATTCTTGTGGAGGCTATTATGAGACGTCAAGATCGTATGGTTACAAATATAGATGAAATTAAAGGTATTTTAAATAGCACTCGCATCATTCACTTAGGGATGATGGATGGTGATTACCCTTACGTGGTACCTTTGCATTTCGGCTATGAATTTATAGATGATGTACTTCATATTTTTGTGCATGGACATCATGAGGGGAAGAAGTTTAGTTTGATTAAAGTGAACCCCCATGTATTTATCGAAATTCATGGTGATGATGAGGCTCTCGTTTCAGGTGGAGATATTCCTTGTAAATATAGTTCAGTCTATTCCAGTGTAATGGGACGAGGAGAGGCTGCTTATTTAGAGAATATTGATGAAAAAGTTCATGGTTTACAAGTGTTGATGAAGCATCAGACCGGTCGAGAATTTACCTTTACCGATGCCATGGTAAACTCTGTGGGCGTAGTTCAAATTAAAGTTGTAGACTATACTGCAAAGAGACGACGACAGTTTGAACAAGATATTATTATGCCTCCATTAACTAAATAATGACAAAACATCCTATTGAACTCTATTGTAATATAGCGTTTAGTAGGATGTTTTATTATGTATAACTAATAAGCATTAAACCAGCTAATGGCTCATAACGATACTTTCACAATAGGAAAGATAAAAGTTTTATGAAGTAGCTAGGGCAACAGAATCGGCAGCATGTTTTTGATATAAATAAGAAAATATATCATTATATGTGTAAAGTATATCAAGTTTTTATAAAGGAGAGATTATGAAGAAGCTTCTATTTAAGTCCGTTTTATCTGCTATGGCTGTAGGATTATTGTGTGCAGGATATGTTTCAGCTGATGTTGTTAATGATTCAATATCTACCGATAATGTTGGCGTTTCCGCTACCATTACAAATGATATGTCTAGAGTTCATCCTGATTCTGCAATCAAAGCATTACCAAGAAAGACTTTATTAGAGTGGCCTATGAAAACTCAAGAAGGGGCTCGTAATTGGAAAGGAATAGTAGAAGCTGCACAGCAACTGCCGTATGAGGTCAAGGCACCTAGCTATATACCTTATGGTTATCAGCTCTATACAGCGCGTCAAGATCAAAATGATGTATTAGAGGTTGTATATTATAAAAAAGGTGTGACTATCTATCGGGATGGGAAAAAATATATAGATAGTATTATGGCATATAGAATGGGATATTCCTTAGATACCGTAAGAGATACACCATATGTTCCATCTGAGTACGGCGATCTCGAATGGTCTAAATCAGGTGATTCTAGTGAGGTTTATTATACAGGCAATCCTGAAACGCATATGGTTCGTAGCATCACGTGGGCGAAGGATGGTATGGCTTACTTCCTATTCTTCTTAGAACCGGTGAAAGAAGCTGATGCGGAATTCTATAAGGAGCATGTAGTACCGTTGAAGAGTATTGATAGCTCTCGTTATGAACTAGTTGGTAACTATCCGAAAACACCGATTAAACCTAAAACTATTGAAGAAATGAAACAGGAACATGTAGTTCCTATGAAAGCAAAGACTGGCGTGTTTTAGAGAGAGCAGAAATTATGAGATTAAAAACAACAAAATCATTATTAGCAATAGGAATACTAGCTGCTGTGGTAAGTAGCTTTGGAGTACAACCAGTTAGTGCATTATCTCCTTTAGTGGATGAAAATGGACATACAGTTACCACTGATACAGTGGAAAAGAATAAAGAACTAATGAATCGCTATCGGTGGTATGATCAACTTGATAATGGTGATATCCTAGAGCGTAATATTGAGGCAACTACTAATTATTTTGGATATAATTTACAAATTCCGTCTTATATGCCTGAAGATTATGCAGTACGCGATGTAAAGTCAAGAGATCATGACGTATTAGAAATCGTGTATACGGAAACGGGACATAATGGAGAATATGGTCAGAAATTAACCTTCTCTAATACAGATATTGTGTATCGCATGGGGTGGGCTATCGATACCGTGGTAAAGCCTATATTGGAAAAGACAAAATACGATGCTGATGATGCCATTAGCTTTACTACCCCTAATGGAGTCCCTGTACATACTTTAGGCTCTAGCAACGACTCTGTTCAAATTGCTTATTGGGAAAAAGATAATAAAGTATATATGCTCTACTTTGCCTCTACAAGAAACCAAAACTTTGTAAGCAAAATTGTAGACTCTGTAGGTCCTCTTACTAACCTAGCCGCTGATGATACTCGATTACGTGGTGAACGCAATGATAAGCAACATGTTGAAGAAAACGATGCGCAAAGTGTTAAACAAAATGGTGAACAAGATAGACCTCATTTTGAAACTATTGGTTTGCCACTGCGTACACATACGAATTCTGAGTGGCCTATACTTACGAGTAAATCCATCGGCTTACCTAGCGGTGTAATTGATGCATCTCGTAAGCTGTCCTATGACGTATCTGTACCAAGTTACTTGCCTCTTGGCTATACATACTATGCTACACATTTTTATGATAATGATGTATTAGAAACTGTATATTGGAAGGAAGGTCAAGAATATCAAGAACGCAGCGGACGTTGGGTAAATCATACGATGGCCTTTCGCATGAGCCACTCTATGGATACGGTATGGCCTAAAGAATATGTTCCAACGGAATACCATGACGTACAGTGGATTGACTCTACGCCAACCGGTGATGTGCAGTATACAGGTAATGTAGATAAGGGCTTAGTACGCAGTGTTGCGTGGAGCAAAGATAACATGACATATTTCTTGTTCTTCCAAGTGCCTGTGAAAGTATCTGAAGCAGAGTTTTATAAAGAGCATGTAGGACCATTAAAAGATATTGATTCAAGTCGTACAGACTTAATCGGTGTAAAAACGATTCGTTAATACTAAACTCTAATAAGACTCTATAGTACGATTTGGTGATGCCATACGACGTTAGCGTTTAGTAAAAGTGTACATAATAAAAAGAACCTATCTCCTAGATATTAGAGTAATATCTTTAGAGATAGGTTCTTTTAGTGTATGTAATTTACATATATTTTGCTTTTAGGTATTAGTGATTTTATAGTTATCGAATATAAAGTAGCTTTCACTAATAGCATCATTATGGGTATACGTTAATTAGAAGAATACGTAGCGGATAATAACGAGAACCGCCAATACGTACATAATCCAGTTAACTTCTTTTGCACGGCCTGCAATGATTTTGAGTAGAGGGTATGCAATAAGACCTGCAGAGATACCGTTAGCGATGCTGTATGTGAACGGCATTAATACGATAACGAGGAATGCAGGGAAGCCTTCAGTCCAATCATCGAAGTCGATGTTGCGAATGGCACCTAACATGAGGGCACCTACGATGATAAGAACAGGAGATGTGGCTGCATTTGGAACCAAGGATACCAATGGAGCCAAGAATAAGCAAATTAGGAAAAGTACGCCTGTTGTGACAGCTGTTAAACCTGTACGGCCGCCAGCCCCTACACCTGCCGCACTTTCAACGAAAGCCGTAATTGTAGAAGTACCGAGTAATGCACCGGCACTAACACCGATAGCATCTACGGTCATGGCTTTACCAAGACCGGGGAATTTACCAGATTTAGGATCTGCGATTTTCGCCTCTGTAGCGGTACCAATCAAAGTGCCCATAGAGTCGAATAATTCTACAAATGTGAAGGAGAAGATAATCGTAATTAAGCCCATGTGAAGAGCACCAGGAATATCTAATTGCAAGAATGCTGCTTTGGAGAAATCAGGAACGGCTAATACGGTGAAGTTCTCAGGCATTGTGGAAAGACCTGTTGCATAGGAGATGATTGTTGTTACTAAAACGCCGATCAAGAGAGAACCTTGAATTTTGCGAGCCATCAATAAAGCTGTAAAGATGAGGCTAAATAGTGCCAACAATGTTTCACCACTGTGCAAATTACCGAGCGTCAAAAGTGCCTCAGACGCTGGAGGGACTAGATTACCATGTGTCTGTACGACTTGACCCAAGGAGTTTGGAGACAAACTTATGGAGATAGCCATCAAGCCGGATAACTTCAAACCGATGATAGAAATGAAAAGACCAATACCAACGGTAATGGCAATTTTCATGGAGGCTGGGATACCTTCAACGATCATTTGTCGTATTGATGTCAATGTTAATACGAGGAAAACGAGACCTGAAATGAATACCGCACCTAATGCTGTTTGCCAAGATACGCCCATACCGAGAACTACGGTAAAGGAGTAAAATGCCAAGAGGCCAACCCCTGGAGCGAGAGCAATTGGGTAGTTTACGAATAAACCCATAGCAATCGTCACAAGACCTCCACCTAAGGCTGTGGCAATGAGAACCGCATCCTTATCCATGCCTGCAAGACTAAGAATGTTTGGCGCCAAGAAAAGGATGTACGCCATCGTGATAAACGTAGTGATACCTGCTAAAATTTCTGTTTTAACGGTTGTGCCACGCTCACTGAGTTGAAATAATTTATCTAACATTAGATAAAATCCTCCCTATATGAAATTAAAATCATACCTAAATAAAGATATTTCGATATATGTATAGTGTATCATATTTCCCACCATTTTTTGTATGAATTTGTGATATACTATTAATATATTATGAATGATATAGAGGTTAACTTATGAAAATATCTACAAAGGGGCGTTATGCCTTACGGATATTGGCGGATATTGCAGAACACGGGGTAGAAAAAAATGTACCGATTCGTGAGATTGCAGAACGCCAAGGATTTTCCGATAAATATTTAGAGGGGATTGTATCTCGTTTATCCTCTGCGGGCCTTGTTAAAAGTGGACGTGGTAAATATGGAGGATATCGTTTGGTGAAATCTCCGGCTGAATACAATGTATATGAAATTTTATATGCCGCAGAGGACTCCATTGCTCTCGTGTCTTGTTTAGAAGATGATGTAGAACCGTGTCCTATGTTTAATGACTGCTTGACAGCTCCATTGTGGCAGTATTTACAAGATGAGTTCCGACATGTTATGGAACATGTTTCCTTGCAAGATGTAATGGATCACAAATTTCCAACGGAATAATTGATAGCTTTTAAAGTTTTTGTATGAGCAATTTTTGCGAATTACTACATTGTATAGCTATCTTTTAAGTTAGTTTTTATGGAAAGAGTCGCGTTTCGTATGCGGCTCTTCTTTATATATGAAATTAAAATGTAAAAACATTTTATGAATAGTAACATAGATTGAAATCTAAGTAGAACTGTAATTTAAATGGAACTGTAATTTAAAGTGATTTATGTGTATATTAGTTTATCTAAACGATTTTATGCGGAAGGGAGGATACCATGAGTACAAGTGTATATGATGCTCGAGGTGGCATGCGCAACGTGTGGATTATCACAGCTAGTATGACGGTGTTAGCCATATGTTATACAATGATAATTCCTTTTTTGCCAATATATCTGTTGGAACTCGGTGTTCCTAAGGATGATGTGGCACTTTGGTCTGGTCTCGTCTTTGGTATTACATTCCTAATCGCTGGCATTATGGCGCCAATTTGGGGGAAAATTGCAGATAATAAGGGCAAGAAACGGATGGCTCTACGAGCTGGTTTCGCAATTGCCTTTTGTTATGTTCTCATCGGTATGGTAACGGATCAGTACCAATTGTTGATGGGCCGTGCTTTAGTAGGTTTTGCTAACGGCTTTTATCCTGCGGCGATGACCATGGTCTCCCTCAGTGTGGATGAAAAACAGGTGGGCCGCGCTCTTGGCATATTCCAAACAGGTCTAATTTTAGGTAATGTCGTCGGTCCATTTTTGGGCGGTGCCGTTGAAAGTGTTGTAGGTATGCGTCCTGTGTTTTATATTTCAGGTATAGCCGTATTCATTGCTACTTTGGCAGTATTGTTCCTTGTAAAGGAGCCAAAGCTAAATGTAGAAAATATAGCTTCTAATGAACAGTCCTCAAAACCGGTGAAATCTACATCTTTACGAGAGGATTTTAAAGTAGTTCAAGAACAACCTGTATTAGTAAGACTTTTATGGATTTTCTTCTTTATGCAATGTGTGATCATGATGCTACAGCCTATCTTGGCGCTTTATGTAGGTGATATGCAAGGCACTATGGAAGGGGCTGCTATCATTTCGGGTACAATTCTTAGTATCGGTGGTTTAGCTGGTTCTTTAACGACTAACTTATGGGTGCGCCTTGGTGAGCACCGTGGCTACTTTAGAACCATTTCCTACTGTATGCTTGGTAGTGGTGTTGTTCTCTTACTTCAAAGTTTACCAGTAGGTATTTGGTGGTTTGGTGTACTACAAGTGCTAATTGGTTCTTGTATTGTGGGCATCAACCCATCTTTGAGTGCAGCCGTAACTCTCAATACGGATCCAAGCTTTAGAGGTCGCATGTTTGGTATGACGACGACAGCTCAACAATTTGGTTCTATGGTAGGGCCTGTGTTCGCAAGTATTGTATCTACCTACATTGGGATATCCTATGTATTTAGTATTACAGGTTTGTTATTACTCTATATGGGATTCCAATCACGGAAACTATCCGTGCGACATGATATAACAAAAAATGACATTAATCGTTAATCTAAGAATACTGTTTTAGTGCATAATAACAGGCTTTCATACACTTTTAGTGAATAGCAATCCAATATGGGAGGATTGATTGCTTTTACAAAAATATTGGTATATAGTTAGTTTAAGGTAAGTCATTAGTCTCACCGTGTGGGACAGAAAGGAGTTATTATGGTCCGTATCGGTCATACTGTACTCGGCGAAAAGTGTACAAAAATATGTGTGCCTATTGTGGGCACAACAATGAAAGAAATTCTAGATGCCACTGCGGTAGCATGTAATACACCGTGTCACGTCGTGGAGCTACGCATTGACTATTATGAGCGGGCCCACTCCATTGACGCTATCATTGAATTATTAATGCTCATCAAGCCACAACTGAAAGGTCGTGGTTTGCTCTTTACATGGCGTACAAAAGGTGAAGGTGGGGAAAGAACGATTTCCACACAAGATTACTTTACAATGCTAGAACGTTTGATTCCTACCGGATTGGTGGATGCTATCGATATTGAGTTATTCTTTGATCAAGATAGAATGCTTAAAACGATAGAGTTTGCTAAGGTTCATGGAATTACTATTATCATGAGTAACCATGATTTCCATGGTACGCCGAGTCGTGAAGTCATTGTAAATCGACTCATTCAAATGAAAGAGTTCTTAGCGGATGTGCCAAAGATTGCCGTTATGCCTCACACAACTGGTGATGTATTGACGCTCCTTGAAGCAACAGCCGAAGTAAAGGCTTTGTATCCTTCGGATCCAATAATTACGATGGCAATGGGAGAACTAGGTGCTGTTACACGCACTGCAGGTGCTCTATTTGGAAATGCCATGACCTTTGCTTCTGCTGGTAAAACATCAGCACCAGGGCAAATTGATGTACATGCTTTAAAACGAATTCTAGATACCATCGACGTAGATGGCGTATTTGATGAACAACAACATAAACGCGTAAAAGTACATTAAAAAAGTCGGCGAAAGCCGACTTTTTTATATGTTTTGTATTTCTTGTAGTATATTCATTTTTGAAGGGCGAATATAAAAAATATATATGTTTTTATTAATGACTTTATATAGAAATACAGATGTAAATGCTCTTACTTCTAAAGATGTAGAAGCCCTTACTTATATAGAGGAAACAATCTTATAAATACCGTTATATAAACTCTTACAATAAGTTTGCTTCAAAGTCTTCGAGAATAGCCGCCACTGTTTCTGGTGCATTGCGATTATGTTCCACGATGCATTGTGCAAAGCTTTCATACATTGGGGTGCGAGTTTCCTCAAGTTCACGTAAACGTTCTATACCGCCACTAGATAGAACACGACCTGAAGTAGATAGTTTTTCTACAGGTTGTGTTAATTGGTAAATACGCCCATTTTGGCGCAGGTGTGCATAGTTTTTAGGTACTGTTACACAGCCGCCACCAGTGGAGATGACAAGGCCAGTTTGAGTGCCTAGTTTTGCAATCATTTCTGCCTCTTTTTCACGGAACGCAGCCTCCCCTTGTTCTGTAATATAGGTAGAAACATTGCCAATTTCTTTTTCTAGCTCGTGATCCACATCAAACCAAGTACGGCCCATCTCTTTACCGATTGCTCTGCCTACTGTTGTTTTTCCAACACCAGGCATACCGATGAGGATAATATTTTCCTTTTCACGGCGCACATCTCGCAAGATTTGTTCTATCTCTTTCGTACCAAAGCTTTCACCTTGAAAATGATTAGCCGCCTCAACACCTTGTGCTACGAGGAAAGGTAGACCATCACAATGAGGAATATCCATCATTTCTGCTTGTAAAAGCAAAACGGTACGGCGCGGATTGTAGATTAGATCTACAACGCCTTCTAATTTGGAAAATTGCATAATATCTATCAGGCTAGCCGGATTATGCGGATACATCCCGATAGGCGTGCAGTTAATGATAATCTGTGCTGTTTCGTAGTAATTAGGTGCATCGGTATAGAGCGGAGCTGTTTTACGGGATAGATGCGTGATGCTCTTAGCACCTAGATCTTCAAGAGCCACGTGAACGGTAGCAGAAGATGCGCCATCGCCAAGGATGATGCACTCCTTATCAGATACATCGATACCAGCGTGTTTTAGGGTGAATACAAATCCATCGTAGTCTGTATTGTAACCATGCCATTTGCCGTCTTTGCGGACCATCGTGTTTACACAGCCAATGCGTTCTGCGCGAGGGTCTACTACATCGCAAGCTTCAAGGGCGTTAACCTTGTAAGGAAAGGTAATATTAGTACCTTGTAATTCTGGGTCTGCAAAGAACTCTTGCAGTTGGCTCGGTTCTCGTTCAAATAATTCATAATTAGTATTTCCCAAAGCATTGTGGATGCGTGGGGAAAAGCTATGGCCCAACGTACGGCCAAGTAAACCAAATTTCATAGGACCTCCTAGGTCAATATACACAAAATGGCTAATAGGCTGTCACCTATTAGCCATTAAAGTTTTAAAACTATATCCATTGTACTATATATGCCATTAATAAGCACTACCATAAAGGAAAATATCAATTTTCAGGATAATTGCCGAGCAAGCGGAATTTATCTTGCGATGCGTGGAGCTCTGCTAATACGGAAAGTACTTTTGGATCTGCCAAGGATGCTTCTAAATCGAGGTAGAACAAGAATTCAAAGTTATGTCCTACGATCGGACGGGACTCGAGTTTTGTAAGGTTCACACCGATATTAGCAAACTTGGTGAGCAATGTACCAAGCCCGCCTGGAGCATGACTTGCAGTCGTTACTACTGAGATTTTATTGGCTCCTGGGTATACGTGGAAATCCTTACTAATGCAGATAAAGCGCGTATAGTTGTTATCGCTATTTTGGATATTTCTCAATAATGGAGACAAATTATATAGGTCTGCACATTGAGGTGCTGCGATAGCCGCTACTCCAGGGTCATCACTAGCTGCTACGAGCTGTGCAGCTCGAGCTGTATTGTCATAGGAGCGTAATTCTACGCCTTCTAACTTATCTAGGAAGTGACTGCATTGGCCCAATGCTTGAGGGTGGGAAATTATGGTATGAATATCTTCTAGTTTTGTTCCTTTTTTCACGAGCAAGTCGTGAGATATCCAAAGACGCGTACCGCGAACGATATAGCATTTGCGCTCTTCTAAGAGGTCATATACTTCTTTTACAGAACCATTGGAGCTGTTTTCAATAGGCAATACACCGAATTGACATTCCCCTGACTCTACGGCATCGAATACGGCACGGAAACCCGTTACATAATGGATTTGGCTGAGAGGTAATAATTTATCACACGCCATTTGAGCATTGCTACCGAATACGCCGGCGCAAGCTACACTGCCCCGTTGAGGTGGCAAAGTAGGAGATTGCTCGATGGCTTTTTTCATTTTCAAAGTAAATTCATTGTCTTGGAATAGTTGCTCAGATTGGTATGTACGACTCAAGCTAAATAATGCTTCAAAAAAGCGTCGTGCATATAGATCGAGGTCTGGACCTGCATCTTTTGTTACCTTGTCGAGGATGTCGCGCTCTCGTTTGGCATCGTAAATAGCCTTATTCATTTCTTTTTTTGCAGCCGCTACGTCCTTAGAGAGTTCCATGCGCTCTTTGAAGAGGGTGAGCATTTGGTCGTTTATATCGTTAATCTTAACGCGTACTTCATCTAAGTTCATGGTCAATATCTCCTAAGAAATCAAGAATGACAAGGGCCGTAACGGCTTCGATAACAGGTACAGCACGAAGCGCTACACATGGGTCGTGACGACCTTTAATGGTGAGTAATGTGTCCTCTTTTTGTGAAAGAGACACAGAATGTTGTTCCTTATAAATGGATGGAGTAGGCTTGATGCCCACTTGCATAACGAGAGGCAAGCCGTTGGTGATACCACCTTGAATACCACCACTATTATTGGTAGTTGTTGTGATTGTATCTCCATCCATTGTAAAAGCATCGTTCACCTCGGAGCCAAGGCGAGAACACATGTCGAAGCCACCTCCAAAGGACACACCTTTGATGGCAGGTACGCCAAAAATCACGCGAGCTAATCGGTTCTCGATGCCATCAAAGTTTGGATTGCCAAGACCGATTGGTAATCCCGTAGCCACAACCTCAACAATACCGCCTGTGGAGTCACCGTCCTTTTTGAGTTTCATGACCAAGTTTTCTACTTCAGAACGTTTGTCTGCATCGACCATAGCGATAGGTTCTGTAGCGATTTTGGCAAGTGCTTTCATATCTGGATGAACCATATCGATAGGAGTATCTTGGATTGTACCAACTTGTTTTAAATGACCGTGAATTTTGATACCTTTTTCACGTAGTAGTTGAAGGGCGATGCCACCAGCCACGCAAAGAGGTGCTGTAAGACGCGCTGAGAAGTGGCCGCCACCTCGCATATCTACCTTGTCACCGTAGCGCATGCGAGCCGTAAAGTCTGCGTGCGATGGACGAGGTATATCGCGCAAGTTATTGTAATCGCTAGAGTGCTGAGAGGTATTTCGAATCATAAATGCCAATGGAGATCCACTGAGCATGCCATCTACCATACCTGCTAAGAATTCAGGTATATCGGCTTCTTTACGTTGCGTCTGTAATTGGTTTTGACCTGGCGCACGGCGCTTTAAGAAGGCTTGTAGCTCGTTGATGTCGATGGTATGTCCACAAGGGAGGCCTTCCACGATACCGCCGATGGCATACCCATGAGACGCGCCAAAGGTAGATACTTGTATGGTTTTACCGAAATTAGATGCCATTAGCATTACCTCCTAGTAAGTTCCAGTCCTCAAAGAAGTCTGGATAGGATTTTGTGATAGCTTCGCTATCTTTTAATGTTACAGGATTTTCACTGATGAGTGCCATCAATGTACCTGCCATAACAAGGCGATGGTCGTTAACACAATCACCTTGTCCTCCTTTTAGTATACCACTACCGATGATATATAGGTCATCACCATCTTCACGAACCGTACCGCCTAAATCTCTGACCAGATTAGCAACGGCTTCGAGGCGATCGGATTCTTTCAAGCGTAGGCGTGCACCCTTAACAAAGGAGCTTTCACCATGGATAGAGCAAGCGAGGGCTGCCATAACTGGCAACATATCGGGCATTTGTTCGAGGTCGGCATGGATTGGTTTTACTGCACGACCCATAACAGTTACGTTCATGCCATCCCATACTACATCACAACCGGCATCAATCATAATCTGCATGATGCGACGATCCGCTTGCACAGAATATTTGTTCATACCCGTAATGGTAATTGGTTTACCTGTCATGCCCGCTGCTACCATCCAAATAGCCGTATTGGACCAATCGCCTTCGATTTGGTAATTACTTTGACCTTTAAAAGTAGTATTAGCCGCTACTGCAAAGGACTCTTGGACTGTGCCAGAGGCGGGAGTATGGTCGACTGTTACGCCGAAGTCTGCCATCGTTGTAGTCGTCAATGTTACATAGTCGCTAGATTGAAGTGGTGTAGTAGATGTGATTGTAGCACCTCCACATTGTGGCGCTGCTAATAATAATCCAGAGAAGAACTGGCTACTTACATCTCCAACCATACCGAACTCACCGCCTTGTAGACGACCTGTCATAGTGAATGGTGGTTTATCTTGGGAGAATGTTACGCCGTGAGTTTTCATTTCACCGAGCATGGGCTCTAAAGGACGATCTGGTAAACGCCCTTTCGCATCCACGTCTACCTCATTACAAATGGACGCTGCCACTGGTAATAAGAGGCGCAATGTGGTACCGGATTCGTGGGGAACTACATTGCCCTTTGTTGGGGCAGGACCAGGTGTAACAGTGACAACTTTGTTTTCATACACAACATGTGCGCCTAAGCCTCGCAAGGAGTCCATAGTTGCATCGATGTCTTTAGAGGTGCGGCTCAGTAGTATGGTAGATGGCGAGTTTGCGAGAGCTGCGCAAATCAGTGCACGGTGCGCATGAGCTTTTGCAGGAATGGACGCGATAGTCCCTGTAGGGATGGCGTTCGTTACGGAATGCATATAAATCTCCTTTATATCTCAGTCTAAATAGGTTGCAAGTTCCTCGTGTGTTACCACTTTGAGCTCGCTGTGACCATAGCTAGTAGGTACTACGATTTTAATGGTTGCTCCTTCGCTTTTTTTGTCGTGCTTAGCGGCAGCTAGAATTTCTTCTTTGCTTATGGTTGTTGTGGTTGGCAAATCGTGTGCTTTGATGAGGGCCTTTAATTTATCTAACGCCTCTACATCTAATTCTTCATGTTTGACGGCACCTTGTGCCATGAGCACCATACCAATAGCAACGGCATAACCGTGATGTACCTCGAAATGACTCGCTTTTTCGATGCCGTGACCAAAGGTGTGACCAAGGTTTAAGAGGGCACGAACGCCAGATTCGCATTCGTCTTGTTCCACGATATCCGCTTTTGCTTGAACGCAACGAGCGATGACAGTACTAACACTATCGCGATGTTTAATTAATGGTTTATGTTCTAGTTGGGTTAATAAACCAGGTACGTCGAGGAAGCCGTATTTGATAATTTCGCCGCACCCATTAATCCATTCCATATCAGGTAATGTATTGAGTGTAGCTGGATCGCAGAGGACGAGGATAGGTTGTTTGAAAGCACCCCAGAGGTTTTTCCCAGCTTCGAGATTGACCGCTGTTTTACCACCTACAGAGGAGTCTACTGCGGCTAATAGAGATGTAGGAACCTGAACATAGTCGATACCACGTAAATAGGTTGCTGCTGCAAAGCCCGCCATATCGCCTACAACACCGCCGCCTAGGGCGATGAGCAAGTCTTTGCGAGTCAATGATTGGCCCGCCATGTATTCTACTAAATCGATGAGTTGATGAGCATTTTTGGAGCTTTCACCAGCAGGAAACACATAATCACAAACAACATAACCCGCATGTTCCATATTAGCTTTCACAGAGTCCAAATAGTGGGGCGCTACATTACTATCACTGACGATGATAACACGACAATTTGGTTTTAATGGTTTAATATAATCGGTGATGCGTTGTAAAGCGCCTTCCTCGATGACAACGTCATACGGTGTGGATGCGTTAATATGGATGCGAGTCATGATGGTTCCTTTCATAAAAGAATAAGCTAGTATCTATTATAACGGATACTAGCTTATTTGTGTGATATTTGAGATTATTTAGTGCATTCCACCAATGCTTGGCGCAATGCGATAATTTCTTTCATAAGGCTAGTGAATTGGTCTGGACGCAATGCTTGAGGGCCATCGCACAATGCTTTGGAAGGATCATTGTGAACTTCGATCATAAGTCCGTCTGCACCGCCGCCTACGGATGCAAGTGAAAGCGGGCGAACCATGCGGCTCATACCTGCTGCGTGGCTAGGATCCATGATAATTGGCAAGTGAGATAATTCATGCATCATAGGAATTGCTGTTACGTCTAAGGTATTGCGAGTCTTAGTTTCGAATGTGCGGATACCGCGTTCGCATAACACAACTTGTTCATTGCCTTCGGACATGATGTACTCAGCAGCCATCAACCATTCTTCGTATGTGGCAGATAAACCCCGTTTTAATAGAACTGGTTTATTCAATTTGCCCACCTCTTTTAAAAGCGTGAAGTTTTGCATGTTACGAGCGCCGATTTGAAGCATATCTACATTATCGAAGTATTGTAATTGGGAGATATCCATAACTTCGGAAACGATAGGAAGACCTGTTTCTTTTTTAGCAAGCTCTAACAATTCCAAGCCTTCTGGCCCCATGCCTTGGAAGGAATATGGGGATGTACGAGGTTTGAAAGCGCCGCCCCGAAGGATTGTGGCACCAGCTTCTTTACATGCTTTTGCAGTGGCTAATACTTGTTCAGGTGTTTCCACCGAGCAAGGACCGGCCATTACTGCGAAGTTACCACCACCGATAAGTGCACCACCTACGTTGATTACAGAATCATCGGGATGGAACTTGCGGTTTGCTTTTTTGTATGGCTCTTGAATGCGAGTTACTTTATCTACGAAATCTAAGGACTCGATTTGACGCGCATCAAGAGATGCAGTATCACCAATCAGACCTAGAATATTGTATCGCGTTCCTTCTACTGGGTGGATAACAAATCCTTGAGCCTCTAATTCACTGCGTAAACGAGATACTTCTTCTGCTGCTGCATTTTGTTTCAATGTAATAATCATGATAATTCCTCCTTGTAACTACAGTGAATAGTTGGGCTGACCATACGGATAGCAAACAAAAAGGGCTACCCGTAATCTAATACGGGTAGCCCTTTTACTATTCTAAGCAACTAATGTTGAATAATCCTTAATTAGCGCATCACAAATAGTTCCTTACCCGTACGTTGGATAAAGAACCAATAAAAGTATTGCTTTGCAGTGAGGCTAATTTGGTTAGTCATCTTTGGTTGCTCCTTTCTAAAATGTTGGGTATAGTATAAACCCAAATGATAAAATTATGCAATACCTAAAAATGAATTTCATGGAAGTTTTAAAATATTTTTGATGTGGGAATTAACAGGAACTGAGACGTTTTGTGGCATTAAGCGTATTTTTGATATAATAAAAATAAGAAGCTTTTATTGCTTATAGGACATTTCGTAATACGCCTAAATCGATTCTTATAAATATGCTTATAATCAGAAAGGGCACCTATGATTATTCAAATCTTAGATCATATAACAGAGGAAATAAAACAAATTCGTGTCGATGTATTTATGAAAGAACAGGGGTTTGAAGACGAATTTGATAAAATCGATGAGACTGCAAAGTTTGTGCTCTTATCCATTGATGGTAAAGCGACTGGTACGTGTCGATATTTTCCAAGTGACACAGTTGGAGATGCACATATTGGGCGCATGGCGGTACGTAAGTTGTATCGTGGACAACATTTAGGTACTAAGATCATGATGGCCGCCGAAAATGCTATTCGTCGTGACGGCTTTAAAACGTGCTCCTTGTCAGCGCAAGTACAGGCGCAGCCCTTTTATGAATCCTTGGGATATGTAGCGGAAGGCGATACATACCTTGATGAGGGATGTCCGCATATTCTGATGAGAAAAGAGTTGTAGGGGGATTTATGTGTGGGGAGTCTGCTTTATAAAATCATTAATAATTTTATTTACTTCAGTAGGATTATCAACGTTGGCATTATGACCTGCATGAGGAATTATTATTAAATTGAATCCGGTTTTTTTGTGCCATTTATGACAATATTCTTTTACCTTCCCCAGATTATCGTGTTCACCTATCATAATAAGAACAGGACAGGTGATATGTAGATTTCTGTTATCTACCATCATTGCATTATAATATTGCTGCAATAGTTTCGAATATTCTTCTTTTGAAAAAATACTGATCATTTGTGTCATATTATCATATCCATCTTTTGTAACAGCGGCCTTTTTTGCGGCCGCTGTTTTTAATGTTTTCCATGGATAGAATTTTATAATTGACTTCATATTGCGCAATAAAAAGAAGTCTATTTTACTATAATAATCTGTACCGTAAGGAGAAGTTCCAATGCCAATAAATAAACTGATTATATCAGGATATCTGCACATAACCGCTTGAGCAATATAGCCGCCGTATGATTGCCCTATGGCAATAAATCGTGAAATATGATGCTTTTGTAAAATGGAACATACGATTTCTACCGCAATATCCATAGAGAATTGAGAGAAAGGTCTTGATTTACCATGACCGGGAGCATCCCATGCAATTATATTGTGAGAAGTATTAAAGAAATCAAGCTGATGCTCAAACATAGTGTGATCTGCCGTTAATCCATGGAAAAAGAAAATTGTCGGTTTATCTGATTGCCATGGGTCATTGGTCCAGTAATATAAAGGACCCCATTTGGTGTGTAGTATGTATTCTTTCATATTTTTCTCAATATACTTATCTGCGTTTCTGTAGTTATAGCTTAATTTGTTTTTGATATGCTGTTTATATTAATAAGTGTTTAATTATGGAGAAATAGACTATATTATTCTAAATCGTCAAAATCAAATGCCGCTGCTTTTGTATAGTTTGTAACTTTAGCTTCGAAGAAGTCAGTTTTTGTACTATTCAAATTGGAGAAGCTTTCAATCCATTCCATTGGATTTTCCTTGATTTCAGGATACAAATGAGGCAAGCCGATTGCTTCTAAGCGGATATTTGCAAGGTATTTGATGTAGCGTTCGATAAGAACGTTGTTAAGGCCGAGGATTTTATCGTCAGTGATGTATTGGCCCCAAGCGATTTCATTCTCTGTACCTTGGCGAATCATGTCCGTGATTTTTGCTTCTAGTTCAGGTGTGAACAAGTCAGGACGTTCACGACGTAACTCGCGGATGATGTTTTGGAATAATACGAGGTGAGTTACTTCATCGCGGTTGATATATTTGAAGATTGTGGATGTAGCTGTCATCTTACCTTGGCGTGCCAATGTGTAGAAGAAGCTAAAGCCAGAGTAGAAGTAGATGCCTTCTAAGATATAGTTAGCGATGATTGTATGAATAAGGTTTGCTTCGCTAGGATCATCGCTGAAACGTTGGTACGCATCGGCGATGAAACGGTTACGTTCAAGCAATGTTTTATCTGTACGCCATTCGTCATAGATTTTGTCACGTGTAATCGGATTTGTTACTGTGTCCAAAATGTAGGAATAACTTTGAGCGTGGATTTCCTCTTGGAATGCTTGGATATTCAATAAAGATGCCACTTCAGATGCTGTAATGTAGCGACTCAAGTTAGGCAAGTTTTCAGATTGAATGGAATCAAGGAAGTTTAAGAACGCAATGATTTTATCGAAGGCACGACGCTCGTAATCTGTTAAGTATGGGAATTGTTTAACGTCTTCGTTCAAGGAAATCTCTTCTGGAATCCAGAAGTTGTTGAGCATTGTACGGTACATTTGATTTGCCCAGTCGTACTTGATACGGTTCCATTCGCGAAGGTTTGTTGTGTTGCCGCCAATCATAGATTGCGTGCCACGTTCACCATGTTCGTTGAAAATCAGTTTTTTCTCCATAGTAGGACTCCTTTATACAATGATGCGACCTATACGACTATAGGTCGTCATCAGATTTATAGTGCTGGTGAAAGTATCCTTCTCGAAATCGGTACTCTCTATTTATAGTGAATAGGTTTTGCAAAATATAGCAATTATATTTCCAATATTAGGAGGAGCAGCTAGTGCACTCATCCATTTCGAGGGATTGATTACGGATATAGTAGATTGTTTTGATCCCTTGTTTGTAGGCTTCTACGTAAAGGTCAAGAATTTCTTTTGCTTTCATTTGAGGCGTAATGTACAAGTTGAAAGATTGTGCTTGGTCAATATGACGTTGACGTACGCCACAAGCTTTGATGGACCATTGTTGGTCGATAGTATGTGCCTCTTTGTAGAGCCAGAATGTTTTGTCGTTTAAATCTGGTGCCGTTTTTGGTGTGAAAGAACCTTTCTTTTCTTCGATGAAGAATTTTTTGAAGATAGGGTCGATACCAGCTGTTGTATTAGCGATGTTGGAGGTAGAACCTGTAGGAGCTACGGCCATCAAGTAACCATTGCGGATACCGTATTTTGCAACGTCTGCAGCCAGTTGTTTCCAACGATCAGATGTGTAGCCACGACGAGTGAAATATTCACCAGTTTCCCATTCGGAACCTTTGAACGCAGGGTATGCACCTTTTTCTTTAGCAAGCTCCATGGAAGCTTTAATCGCATAGAATGCGATGTTTTCAAATAATTTGTCCGCAACTTCGATATGTTCATCGGATTCCCATTGGATATCATGATTTACGAGGTAGTGGTGGTAACCAGATGTACCAAGACCGATAGCACGGTATTTATCAGAAGTCATGCGAGATTCTGGTACTGGCGCTTGGTTGATGGAAATAACATTGTCTAACATGCGAATTTGAAGGGCAATGTTTTCTTCCAACTCTTCATCTGTAGTGCGACCGAGGCTGATGGAGTTTAAGTTACATGTAACCATATCACCTGTGTTTGTTTTTGTAGTAATTGTACCGTCTTCGTTGATAATTTCCTCAGCAAGATTAGTGAAGCCAACGTTTTGTGCGATTTCATGACACAAGTTGGATGCGTAAATCATACCTGCATGTTTGTTAGGATTGGCAGCATTTACAGTATCGCGGAAGAAGATAAATGGTGTACCAGTTTCAACAGCGGAGCGCATGATTTTTTTCATCATATCTAATGCTGGTACTTCGATGCCGTGTAAGTTAGGATCTTGTTCACATTCGAGGTAACGTTTTGTGAATTCCTTATTGTCATCAGTATCGTAGTAGTCCTCTAAGGAATAGCCCTTTACAGCCAAGATTTCATGAGGGTCGAAGAGGGTGAAGTTTTCACGAGCTAACATACGTTCCATGAAGATATTTGGAACGGAGATAGCAGGGAAGATATCGTGCGCTTTGCGACGATCATCACCATTATTTGTACGAAGCTCTACGAATTCGTAGAAGTCTTTATGCCAAATATCAAGTGTTACTGTAGCGCCGCCCTTACGTTTACCCAATTGGTCTACTGCAACTGCAGTATCATTGTACAAGCGGATCCAAGGAATAACGCCACCAGAGGAGTTTTTAAAGCCGCGAATATCGGAGTTCAATGCACGAACTTTACCAAGGTAGATACCAAGAGCACCACCGTGTTTAGATACGCGAGAGAACTTGCTATTTACGTCGTAAATGGACCATAAGTTATCATCTACACCAGAGATAAAGCAAGAGGACAATTGGTGGAATGGTGTACCAGCATTTGCCAAAGTAGGTGTAGCTGTCGTCATTTTTAATTGACTCATCAAATCGTAGAATTTCTTAGCGTATTCTACTTTATTTTCCCCTTCTACAAGAGCCAAATGCATTGCGATAGCCATGAAACGTTCTTGAGGTAATTCAAAGATTTCTTTGTTAAAACCTTTTACCAAGTAACGGTCAGCCAATAATTTGAGACCTTCATAGTTGAAGAGATAGTCGCGCTTAGGTTTGATATAATCGCCTAACTCTTGCAATTCGTCAGCTGTGTATTCTGTAACAAAGAAGTCTGCGTATTTTTTCTCTTCTACAAGCATGTGTACAAGATTTGGGAAGTTGCCGTAGCCAAATGCTTTGTAACGACGAGTAATAGCGGCTTCTTTATAGAGATCGAACAAGAATAGGCGGGCTGCTACGAACTGCCAATCTTGGTTCATTTTATTAACTTGGTTGCCGAAGCCGTCGTCTTTTTTAGATATAACTTTTTCGATAGCTGTTTGGACTAAAGTCTTTTGAATTTCTTTAGTAGTCATACCATCAACGAATTGCAACTTCGCATCCATTTCCAATTCTAGTGGATCACAAGAATCTAACCCCAAACATGCGAAGGCTATCATTCGTTTCGTTTTTTCAACGGACAACGGCTCGAAATGGCCATCCCGTTTCTTGATCATAATCTCCATTACTGTTCCCCTTGAGAGCAAAAAGTCATAAAACTGTTAATATAGTCGTATAAGCATATATAAGATTAGAATGAATTATATAAAATATCTTTAAGTTGAGTCTAATCAGAAAAATAAGAAAACTACTATATATGGTAGTTTTCTTATTTGGCTTATACATTATGTTACGATTATAGCGAAAAAAATCTATATATTCAATATTGACATTTGGAAATTTTTTAATATAGTTTTACAAAAAATGTCGATATGGCTGAAGATGCCTTAAATTACTAGCTTTCATAATTAATTATATAATACGCTAAAAATAATTCTTCGTGCGCTGTCTTGATATGCATAGTAGGAGTGGATTAAGAGTTTGTATCCCGTACCTTCTATAATGACTGAATCTGAAGCCGTTTTAGGAACAGTGAGAAATTTTTCATATATATGATGAACCTCGGTCACGCCATTTGGTAGAGATACCTCTAAATCAAGGCCTTCATTGATGAATCTAAAGTTGATAGATTCATAGGATGCTGTTGGTATGTCAGCTGTACTATCAGCAGGCTCACGTACTTCTAATTCGATGTTAGAAATGAATTTATTATATCCTACAAGCGAAATAACATGAGGTTCTTCAACGGCCGTAAAACTGATAAACTGAATATTTCGTTCCTTATATATTTCCGTTGCTCCTGGTTTTGAAGAATCCCCCTGTATAATCGTCCTGCCATAGTCTGTAAAATCAGGGTTAAATGTTTCTGTAATAGGCAAGTATACGTGCCATTGACCGTCAATTTTCGTATAGTTTGTAAACTCTCGATGAGATGTGTAACCGATAAAAGGCATTAAAAGGACTGCACCTAGGGCGAGTGCCATAATCGTTGTATGGATCGATGGAGTCAAACGTTTTACAAAGGAATACAAGTTATGTGCTAAGAAGATTAGATTGAATGCGGCTACGTAAATCGTATTGAGCCAGAGTACGGGCTCATTTATTACGCGCTTACCAATCAGGATTAAGCACAATATTGTAATCGTAATAAATAAGAAACATAGGATCCTTTGTGTCTTGCTGCTTTCACTAGACCTGAAACTAGCCAAGTAAAATAGATAGAAAATGGCTACATACGGATAATATGTGTAAAGGAACCGTGCATCTTCACGGAGGCCTAAGAGGATCAATACCAAGTAGATATTAGCTAGAATACCTGTAATGATGGAAGCTTTTGGTAGTATGATTCCAAAAACAACATTATAGAATGTATTTGGTTCTGGCGGACCATCAAGCTCCTCTTTATAAGTGCACAGCATGGACATACAGATAAAAATATTAATAGCGGCTAGTAATTTAAAGATTAGATCATCAAAGGTAAATGGTTTGTTCAGAATGATGAAGAAAAACCATAGAGTCATGATTATGACGACATTGTACAGTGTTGATGTAACAATGGTAATACCAATCCGTTTCAGGCGATTGACGATTTCGCCAATGTAGTATTCTCCAGGCGATGTAAAATATAGAGCAATCATAGAGTACAGCCATAGATATGATATATTTTCTGTGGCTAGCTCGATGCCTCGTATGTGATGGTAGGTTTCATGAATCGTATATAGACCAACGCTGATACCTATGCTTAATAATGTATATACTATGGAGAACTTTCGATCTCGTGTTATATATGATTGTAGTATGACGATGAAGAAATACAGCCCATAGAACCAAAGGTCTATATCGGCAAACCAATCTTGCTCTAGATAAAACGGTGTACATGAAAATACGGCAATTAATGCCAGTAATATAGGTGACTGCGTTGCTAGGTCACGCAGCGAAGACCATAAATGTGTAATTGCAGATTTCATAGATTCTCTCCCTTTATAAAAATAAATGCCCCCCTCTTATCTGTAGTATACATGTTTTCTAGTGAAAGTCCTATGAGGTTTTACAGGCGTCTGAATATACATTACAATAACATTAAGATCTAGTATTTATAGAAAAGAGGTCGTTCACATGGAGTTCTCTTATTTTTTACCAGTACATATCCAATTTGGTTGGGATAAAGTCGATAGTGTTGCTGATTTTGTTAAGCCTTATGGCAATAAAGCACTCATCGTAACAGGGCGGACAAGTGCCAAAAAATCTGGACTATATGACCGTGTGACAGCAAAACTTGATGCGGCACATATTGAACATGTATTGTTTGATCAAGTGGATGCCAATCCTTTAACAACGACTGCATTGGACGGCGCTACTTTAGCTAAATCTGAAAGCTGTGATATGGTTATTGCCATCGGTGGCGGCTCTATCATGGACTGTGCAAAAGGCATTGCATTTATGGCCGTTAACGAAGGTGACATTAACGACTATATTTTTAATCGTAAAACCAGTGATAAGGCGTTGCCTCTTATTGTAATTCCTACAACCTGTGGCACAGGTTCTGAAGGCAATGGCTTTGGGGTGCTTACGAACCCTGAAACGGGAGACAAGAAATCCTTGCGATGTAATGCCATCATACCAAAGGTATCCATTGTAGATCCTGCTGTAATGGGTACAATGCCTCCTCATGTATTGGCATCTGTGGGCTTTGATGCCCTATGCCATAATATTGAGGCCTACACCTCTAAAACGGCGCAACCTTTTACCGATGCATTAGCTCATTATGCGGTAACCTTATTGGCACAATATCTTGTACCACTATATAAACATGTGAGAGCAATGGCTGAAGGCAAAGCAGCTGTTCTCAATGAAACTCAACTTACAAAAGCTTGGGAGGCCGTTACATTGGCTAGCACAATTGGAGGCATGGTTATTAATACCGCTGGTGTAACACTAGCACATGGCATGGAACATCCTGCCAGTGGGCTTAAGGATATTACTCACGGTGTAGGCCTTGCCGTTATTGAACCTGTTGCGGTGGAATATACATGGAGTGCAAACCCTGATAAATTTGGTGCCTTAGCTCGCATATTCAACCACGGAGATGGATCCGAACTAGGTGAAGCATTACGCTTGATTGTACATGACCTAGACCTTACTACAAACCTTACAGAACTTGGTTTTACAAAAAAAGACATTCCTTGGCTTGTCGATAACGTGTATGTCGTAGCTACCGGCAATATTGCTAATACAGTGGCCGATGTGAGTCAGGAAGATATAGAAATGTTGTATAAGAAAATGTTCTAAGTATTGTCATGATAGGAGAGAGTTTTGTTTCAAGAATTTTATGGCCTATTAACGGTTATGCTATGCGTGTTGTTTGCAATCGTGGTATCGCTATTTAACATAGCACCTATTACATACATGGTTTTTGGTATAGCCATAGTATTGAGTGTGTTACTGCAATATGGTCGCTTTAAGAAACGAACCATATCTGAAAAAGCCCATAGCCGACTAGCTTGCGGTTTATTTATTGTCATAACCCTTAGTATATCTTGGCTTGTAGCTGATTGGATTCAATATGATACTCAAACGACTCGTGATCAAACTGATGGTTTTGAGTTTAGTACGATGGATTGGAAACGTGGTTGGCCTAATAGTGAAGAATTGCCGGAGGGGTTAAAACGACCAGAGAAACTTCCAGAAGGTATTTATAGAGCGTCTGCTTTTCGTAGTGATTTAGTATGGGCTAATGCATATCGAGAAAGATATACAGTACTTGAAGGAGACCTTAAAGTAATCTCACAATATGAAGCGATAGCTAAGCAAAATGCAGCTTATACAGCGCAAATTGATGCGGATGGTGTATTGCGTGATTTAGATACTGGGGAGAAAAAGCGTTTTATATCTCACCCAAATAGCTATAATATTATAGAAAGTATAGGAGAAGAACCTTTAAATTTGCCGCAACGGAATTTTATAGAGTGGTTGCGCTTTGCACCTCGAAAAGAAACAAAAACAGTAGTCAAGGATACATATAATTCTACGCGGAATCATAGATTATATGTATTTGTTGATGATGGTAATACAAAGAGACCTCATTTTGTGGAACTTTTGATTAGTGATGATGGGACTCGAGCTGTGTTTTATCAGTCTAAGTAAGGATTATATTGTGAATTGCTTTATTAAACTATTACAAATGCTAATAGGCCCTCCTTGTGGTAAACATATCATTCTATCAATCTTATTCTTTGCCTTTTTTCTTTGGGGAAATGCACATATTCAATTGCCAGGATTATGGTTTGTAATTGTAGGTGTAATCTTATTATTATCAATAAGAATACAGTTTTATTACTACTTCTATCATTTAATATTACCGAAGAAACACATTTTATATGCTTGGTGCACATTAGTTGTAGCAGTACCTTTATTGCTAATGTCTATGTTTATATATGAGCTCCTTTTTGGAAGTGAAGTTAATGATATATCACGATGGAAACAAAGATGGCCAGTAAAAGCAACAGTATTACCAGAACATTTTAGAAATCCTGATATAGTTCCGAAAGGATTGCATTCTATATCTTCAAGGGGGACAATAGAAAGTTTTTATGACTTTACAACTACTATTGTCTTTGAAGGTAGTCCCGAAGATGTAAGAGCATTTGAACACCTTGTTGCTGAATCTTCGGCACTGGGTTTAATTATTACGCCAGAGTTGTTTAAGAATAGAGTTTATTCGTATGAGGCCAACTCTATATTTTTAAAAGGGGATATACAAAGTACCTATGATTTTTTAACAGAAGATTATACAAAGTGGAACTTATTTGTGTGGCTTCTATATGGTCGTCAACTAGCAGGTGGATATTATCAACTTGAACGAGTTCCTACCTATGGCTATACGGTTTATGTTATGCATCGTGAGAGTGGTATTGATCCGTATGTAATATATTTTTTATTTAGCCCTGATCGTACTCGTGTGGTCTTATATGATTTTATAGTGACGCATTGATTATATGAATCCATATATCAAAAATACTTTGGTTTGACAATTTTAAATCATATTTTTATAATATGATTTAAAGAGAGACTCGGATATTCATTATCCCAGCCCTAGGGCTGGGATTTCTTTTTTTAGTCTCTAGTAGTTTAGTTTGTAGAGAGGTGTTATTATGGCAGATCAAAACGACAAGAATGTGGATGCCTTAGCGCAAGAGATTACCTTAAAAAGTCGTGGTCAAGGTAAATTGCGTCAGTTCATTTTATGGATGGGGGCACTCATCATTGGTGCTATCTTAGGATGGCAACATATTCCGGCTTTAAATGAGCTCTTTAACTTTATTGCAGCGGTCTTTACACGTTTGTTCCAATTTATCGCAATTCCAACCGTATCCTTAGCGGTAATTACAACATTATCCATGCTAGGTGCTAAAAAGGATACAGGTCGTATCTTTGGACACGCTGTAGTGTATACCTTGCTAACTACAGTTTGTGCGGCAGCTGTAGGACTTGGCTTATTCCTATGGATTGCACCAGGTAACTTACCGCTTGATGTAATCGGTGCCGGTGCAGCTCAAGTGCCTGAAAAACTTGGCAGTGTTACGTATTATGATCATTTCTTATCTGTTGTTCCAAACAATATTTTGCAACCATACCTACAAGCCAATGTATTGTCTGTAATGTTTATTTCTGCTTCCGTTGGTTTAGCCTTTGCGTTCATGCCACGCACTGAAAATCGCGAAGCGGTGTTGAAAGTCTTATTTGGTTTACAAGAATTACTATTTACATTGATTAAAGCATTACTTTATGTATTGCCAATCGGTATCCTCGCCTTTGCAGGTCAATTATCTGCGCAAATTGAAGCGGGCGTAATTGTTGGTGCTTTAGGTAAATATACGGCTGTTGTTATCGGTGGTAACTTGATCCAATTCTTTATCGTAATTCCATTGTTCTTGTTATTCCGCGGTTTGAACCCTGTGGACGTATTTCGTAAAATGTCTCCAGCCGTAGCCGTCGCGTTGTTTACTAAATCTTCTGCTGCAACATTGCCTGTTACATTGGCATCTGCTGAGGATAATTTGAAAGCTCACCCTGCAGTAGCTCGTTTTGTATTGCCAATTTGTACAACTATTAATATGAATGGTTGCGCAGCTTTCATTCTTGTCACATCCTTATTCGTAATGCAAAATGCGGGAATGGAATTGACTATGGGCACAATGGTGGCTTGGTTATTTATTGCTGTTCTCGCTGCGATTGGTAATGCGGGCGTTCCAATGGGTTGTTATTTCTTAACCTTATCCTTGATGAGTTCCATCGGTGCACCAATTGGTTTGCTTGGTATCATCTTGCCAATCTATACGATTATCGATATGATTGAAACCGCTGAAAACGTATGGTCTGATGCATCTGTATGTGCCATGGTTGACCATGACCTTCAAGGTAAATTGGACGACTCTAGCGGCGACGATATGCCTCAATTCCAAGGTGCTTAAATTCGTAGGTTAGATAAACTTAAGAAAATACTTAATTATATAACTCAAATAAAAGGTTATCCTGTAAGGGGATAACCTTTTTTATCTACTAGAGTGGTTGTAATTGTGTAATGATAATTTCGATTAGAAATAATGCCGTTAGAATACTATATTTCAAAACTAAATTATACTTCTAAAAACTAATAATAGTCACATTATTAGATATGCATTTTATGTTATACTTTCAGATAGAATAATATCGAATTAATAGAAGGCTAGTTGGCACATTAGGTGCGGATTAGAGAATAAAATGAAAGATAAGTCAGTATTACCGATAGAGAAACAATTAAATAAATTTCTCCAACCAAAATGCCTCATCCCAGGTGGTCTTGGTTTATGGGAAATATATTTTCGTAAGATTTGCGCGGCTTGGGGTGAGATTAATGGCGAAATTCGACCACAGCATATCATATTTTCTGCCGATAATGGTTGCAATATAGAAGGCTATGTAGGCTATAACTATGAGGTGACACAAAAGCAATCCCGTAATATGTTATTAGGTCGCTCGTCAGCCACACAATTCTGCAACTTTAATAATATTCCTTATGAGGTCGTGGATGTAGGCATTGCCTCAGATGATGGTATCGGCGTTAATCGCAAAGTAGCTAAGGGTACAAAGAATATTTTGCACCATGCTGCCATGACTGACGATGAATTTAATAGAGCCTTTCAAGCTGGCTATGAACGGGTTCAGCATTATGTAGAACAAGGAATCAATCTGTTCTCCTTTGGTGAAATGGGGTTAGGGAATACGACGACCTCTGCGTGTGTGTTGTCTGCATTGATGGGGGCTGATCCGACGGAAACCGTGGGTCCTGGTTCCTGGCCAGATAAACCAGATTTGATGAAACGAAAAGTTGACTTTGTACGTTCTGTATTAGACAAGCACAAGGCTAATATTGGTTCTGAAAGTGAATCAGACCGAGTTCGTGAAATCGTAGCTCATGTAGGTGGTTTTGATATTGCGGCTATTCTTGGAGCCATGCTAGCTTGTGCAGATTTTAAAAAGCCTTTTGTCATTGACGGTTTTATTACAGCTGTAGCAGCTGCTTGTGCAGCACATATAAACGCTCGTGTTGTGGACTATGCGTTACCATCGCATCAGTCTAAAGAAAAAGGCACGGAACTGGCTTTGGCTGAGGTGGGGATCACTCAAGACATGGTTCCTATACAAGCACAAATGTCGATGGGCGAAGGCACGGGAGCCATTTTGATGGTGCAAATGTTAAAGACTACACAATATATGTTTGTAAATGTGGGCACCTTTGCAGATTTGATGAAATTATGAGGTAGAAGAATGGAACTAAATAAATACTTTGATATACATTTTGAACGAGCCGATGATGCAACTATTGCTAAAAGGTTGATAGGTGGGGCTAAGGTTAAGGGTCCTGCTTTGGTTATCCTGATCCTCTCCATGTTTATTGCCTCTATTGGGTTGAATATGAATAGTACAGCCGTTATTATTGGTGCTATGCTTATATCGCCGTTGATGGGACCGATTCTAGCAACTGGCTTTGGCTTCGCTACGCTTAATTTTACAGTTGTGAAAAGTGCTATTTTAAGATTGTCCTTACAGATTACGATTGCTGTTTTGGCATCTGCTTTATATTTTTATATTTCCCCCGTTCAGACAGTTACATCTGAACTATTAGCGCGTACAGAACCGAATATTTTTGATGTATTCATTGCTATATTTGGTGGGTTAGCTGGGATTATTGGTCAAACGCGTAAGACCTTAGATAATGTCATACCAGGGGTAGCGATTGCGACTGCACTTATGCCACCACTGTGTACGGCAGGATATGGACTGGCTAATGGAAATTGGCATTATTTCTTTGGGGCTGGGTATCTATTCTTTATAAATGCATTTTTCATCTTCTTTGCATCTTTTATTGTTTTAAAAGGTGTATATAGTTTGCCATCCCATAAGCAAGCAGAAGAGATTAATCGTCGTAATCAGCTAATATTTCTTGTGATTGGTCTTATTATGGCTATACCAAGCATTTATGCAGGCTATGATATGACCATCAAGTATTCTGAGTCAAATCATATAGAGCAGTTTATTAAGACCAATATTAATCAAGATGGGCGTCGACTAGTGATTGATTATTCATTGGACCGAGTGAATAAGCTAGTAGATATAGTAGTTGTAGGAGCTCCTGTGACTTCAGAGGAACGATCCCAGTTGGATGATAAATTACAGAAAGACGAGTATTTGCAGTCTTATGCAGTGCGATTTGTTAATAGTGTAGATGAGAAAAAATCTGCTGTGGATAAGACGAGCTTGAATAAAGCCTCGGAGGATCATGAAAAATATACAAACTTGAGTAATCTGTACCAGCCGACTTATCAACTAGTAAGTGAAACTATAAACACTATGAAAACGACAGAAGCTGAAGCAAAGGCGTTATTCCCGTTTGTAAGCAGAGTGGAAGGCATGCCTTTGATAGATAATTTAGAACAGCCTAAAGCGAATCGCTATATGGTGATTATCCATACCGTGTCCACTGTATCTGATGCAGATTCGGAACGAATAAAAGCTTGGTTAGAGGCTAAATTATCAGCACCTGTAACTATTTCTGTGGAGCAAACAACGTCAACTTTATAATTGAATCTTTTGATTTTGATTAGATTGTTTATTATATAGAGTGATATTTATAACGGTACTAAGTTTGATTGTACCTATTAGGTATATTACCTAGTAGTACGGGGAATCATCTTAGTACCGTTTTTATGTACTTGGCATAGCTAAATGTAATTACTCTTATCTTGCTATAGATTAAGGTTATATTAATTGATATATAAAATCTATTATACGAATAGGAATTAAATTTGCTATACTTACTACATCGAAATTATTAAATAATTAAATGTAGATACAGTGTAAGAATATATAGATTTATTAACATATCTACGTGTGTTGTATACGCATGAGTCCTCGTCAATAGATGTAGGTGTTCATCGTAGATAGGAGGATTACATGAAAAAATGGTTAGCATTAGCAGCGACGGCCGTACTAGGCGCGTCCTTATTGATTAGTGGTTGTGGTTCTTCCACAAATGACGCAAGTTCCAGCAGTGCTGGTAGTTCTAAAGCAGAGGTGTTAAAAGTGGCAGCAAACCCTGTACCTCATGCTGAAATCTTAAATCAAATTAAACCTTTATTGGCTAAGGAAGGTGTAGATCTTCAAATCATTGAATTTACAGACTACATTCAACCAAACATGGCATTATCTAGCCATGAAGTAGATGCAAACTTCTTTGCTAACGTGCCTTACCAAAATAACTTTAACAGAGATCATGGCACAAACTTCGTAAGCTTTGCACCAGTTCACATCGAACCATTAGCTATTTACTCTCAAAAAATTAAAGATTTGAAAGATTTGCCTAATGGCGCAAAAGTAGCGATTCCATCTGACCCGACAAACAGTGCTCGTGCACTTCTCTTGTTGCAAAGTGCAGGTCTTGTCACATTGAAAGACCCAACTGGTTTGACTAACACACCGTTTGATGTGACTAGCAACCCTAAAAACATTCAAATTACAGAGTTGGAAGCAGCTCAAATTCCTCGTTCCATTCAAGATTTAGATGCAGCTGTAATCAATGCTAACTATGCATTGCCAGCAGGTCTTAATCCTACAAAAGATGGCTTATTCGTAGAAAAAGCGGATTCTCCATATGCAAATCTTCTTTCCGTAAACCCTGGTGATGAAAATAAACCAGCTATTCAAAAATTAGCTAAAGCATTACAATCTCCAGAGGTTAAGAAGTTCATCGAAGAGCATTACAAAGGGGCTATTATTCCAGCGTTTTAATCAATGATCGTTAATAACATATATGTATTTAATACAATACTCTCTCATGACATAACTTTATAGATACGAATAAGATATACTGTCTTATGAACTAACCCCCAAATTGGAATCCATTTTGGGGGTTAGTTTTTATCTATTGCATATTGTCTAATGCAGTTAATATATTTGATTTGTCCTGTTATGTTGCAAAAGTTACGTTATTTTTCATTGTAAAATGGTATAATATTTTTTACATCCTATTATATATATGACTTTGTAATTTAAATCTTAACATATTTTCTATAACATTTTAGATATAGAAATAACTTAGATTTTAACTGCTGTTGTTGTATAATAAAGATAGGATATTTAAAAATTTAGATATTTTGGTGAAAGTATTATATCCTTATCTAATTTAATTTTTATTTTAGATGCTTAGTACAGTATATATGTTGTACATATTACATGTGAGACTTTCACAAAAATAAGTATGGTCACTTAGGTGGTCATACGGTCGTTAAAAAGAGAGGTATTTATGCAGCACATGCTACGCATGGGGATTGACGTGGGGTCTACAACGGTTAAAGTTGTATTATTGGACGAACACGATAATTATTTGTATAAAAAGTACATACGCCATTATGCAAACATATTGGACACAGTATATACCTTGCTACAAGAGGCTCAAGTTGGTCATGAAGACGCTCTTGTTCATGTATGTATTACTGGTTCTGGTGGGATGGCTATGGCCGAAAAGGTGCGCATCCCATTCGTACAAGAGGTGATTGCTGAAACGCGAGCTGTAAAAGCCCTCTATCCAGAGACAGACGTTATCATCGAACTTGGTGGTGAAGATGCGAAGGTTACGTATTTAGGTCAAACTGCGGAACACCGTATGAATGGTTCCTGTGCTGGTGGTACAGGTGCTTTTATCGACCAAATGGCAACCTTATTGCAGACAGATGCATCTGGTCTTGATCAATTAGCCATGAATGCTGATACGATTTATCCAATTGCGGCACGTTGTGGCGTATTTGCTAAAACGGACGTACAAGCTTTGTTAAATCAAGGCGCATCTCATGAAAATATTGCAAAATCCGTATTCCAAGCAATTGTAAACCAAACGATTGCTGGCCTTGCATGCGGACATAAAATCGAAGGTAATGTAGCATTCCTTGGCGGTCCATTGACATTCTTATCCGAGTTGCGCCAATGCTTCTGCGATACTTTAGAGTTGGATGAAGCGCATCGCATTATCCCTGAGAATGGTGAGTTGTTCATTGCTTTAGGGGCGGCATTGATGAAAGATGAGTGCCGTGAGATCACTGTTGGTCAATTGACAAAGGAAATCGGTGCACTTATCGGTATTCCTATGGAAGCTACAGACCGTGTCGATCCGCTATTTAAGAATGAACAAGAATTAGAAGAATTTCGTGCTCGTCACGCTAAGGCGGTAACGCCAAAAGCGAATATTGAGGATGCTCAAGGTCCTTGCTATCTTGGGATTGATGCTGGTTCTACTACGCTAAAGGTAGTACTCATTAATAGTAATAAGGAAATTATCTTCTCCCACTATGGTCCTAATCATGGTAAACCATTAGAAAAATCTCGTGAAATTATTGAGCAGATTTATACATTATTGCCTAAAGGTGCTTATATTGCACACTCTGGCGTAACCGGCTACGGTGAGGCCTTTCTTAAACGCGCCCTTGGCATTGATATAGGCGAAGTAGAAACGATGGCTCATTATCGTGCGGCTCGATTCTTCTGTCCTGATGTATCCTTTATTTTGGATATTGGCGGTCAAGATATGAAATGCTGTAAGGTTCGTGATGGGTATATCGAAGATATCGTGTTGAACGAAGCTTGCTCATCTGGTTGCGGCTCTTTCATTGATACATTTGCATCTGGTCTACGAATTCCAATCGATCAATTCGCAAAAGAAGGGTTATTGGCACCTATGCCAATCGACTTAGGCTCTCGTTGTACCGTATTTATGAACTCTAAGGTTAAGCAGGCTCAAAAAGAAGGTGCTACGGTACAAGATATCGCGGCAGGTCTTGCTTATTCTGTAATTAAAAATGCCCTTTATAAGGTTCTCAAGGTGAAAGACCCTAAAGAATTAGGTGATCATATCGTTGTACAAGGTGGTACGTTCTATAACGAATCTGTTTTGCGTGCCTTTGAGAAATTGATGGGCGTAGAGGTGATTCGCCCTGATGTATCTGGTTTGATGGGGGCATACGGTATGGCTCTTCTTGCCGCGGAAACGGCGGAAGAGTTGCAAAAAGGTGAAAGTACATTGCTAGATAGTGAAGGCCTTAATTCTTTACAAGTATCTACGACAATGCGCAATTGTGGCCTTTGCCCAAATAACTGCATGCTTACTATTAACGCCTTCTCCGATGGTCGTACGTACGTAACGGGCAACCGTTGTGATCGCGGTGCTGGCGATATGATCCAAGAGAAACGTAAACCAGTTCCTAACTTGGTAGATGTAAAATTACGTCGTTACTTTGATTACTACTTGAAGAAAAACATTCCAGAGTTTGAAGGTAAAATGCGTGTAGGGATTCCTCGCGTTCTCAACATGTATGAGGACTTCCCATTCTGGTTTACATTCTTCAATAGCTTGGGTTATGAAGTAATCCTTTCAGATTATACGACTAAGGATCAATACAATAAGGCTATCGATACGATTCCATCCGATACGGCTTGCTATCCAGCAAAGGCTGTTCATGGTCACATTCGCGACTTAGCGAATGCACAGGTAGACTTTATTTGGTACCCTTGTATTCAACATGGCCCTAAGGAATTTAGCCGCGACAATAATTACCATTGTCCAATGGTTATTTCTTATCCAGAACTTATCAAAAATAATATGCAAGAGGTATTGGGCGCTACTCCGTTCCACGCACCATTCTTGCCGCTAGCTGATAAAAAATCCCTTGTTCCGGCCCTTGTGAAAGCATTGGATTTCTTAGGCTTAAAGAAGAAGGATATTGCTAAGGCTGTAGACCTCGCTTGGGAAGAGCAGGAAAACTGTAAAGCGTCTTACCGTGAAACGACAAAGAAAACTGTGTCTCGCCTCGTGGCAGAACAAATTCCTACAATCGTATTGGCTGGCCGTCCATATCATTTGGACTCCGGTATTAACCACGGTATTCCTGAACTTATCACATCTCTTGGCATGGCTGTTCTTACAGAAGATGGCGTTGCACCATTAGGGAATGAAATCAAGCATTTACGCGTTGTAGACCAATGGTCCTACCATAGCCGTCTATATCGTGCCGCTGAATTCGTAAGTAGAACAGAAGGCTTCCAAATCGTTGAGCTTAACTCCTTTGGTTGTGGTCTCGATTCCATCGTAGCAGATCAGGTAAAAGATATACTTTCAGCAAACCATAAAATCCATACCTTGCTCAAAATCGATGAAGGTACAAACCTTGGCGCCGTGACAATTCGTTTGCGTTCCTTGCAATCTGTAATGGAACGTAGCTTGCGTCGTCATCATAATCCTGAGGCGCCGGAAGAAGTAGTGGTAGAGAAATTACCAACTTACGATTACAATCGAGTTGTCTTCACAGAAGAAATGCGTAAGACATATAAAATCTTGGTACCACAAATGTCACCATTGCATTTCAGCCTTTTAGAGCCTGTCCTTCAACATGAAGGTTACAATTTTGAAATGTTGCCAGCTCCAACACGTGACGATATTGAAGTGGGCTTGAAATATATCAATAATGATGCATGTTACCCAGCGATTATCGTTGTAGGGCAGCTCATGTCCGCACTGTTATCCGGCAAATATGATGTAGATAAGACGGCTGTTATCATCTCTCAAACTGGTGGTGGGTGTCGTGCTACAAACTACATCGGTTACTTACGTAAAGCATTAATTGATGCGGGTATGAAACAAGTACCAATCCTATCTCTCAATGCGAGTGATATGGAACGTCAACCAGGCTTTAAGTTGACAAAAGGCTTCTTGCATCGTATGATTCAAGCCGTTGTATACGGTGATGCGCTCATGCAATGTGTTCTTGCCACACGTCCATACGAGACAAATCCTGGTTCTACCGATGCACTATGTGATTATTGGATTAAAAAATTACGTGATAATATTACATCTGCCAGTCTTCGACAATATAATAAGTACATCAAAGAAATCATCCATGATTTTGATAACTTGCCAATTAATAAAGATGTACAAAAACCTCGTGTTGGTGTCGTAGGGGAAATTTACGTTAAATTCCATCCAAGTGCTAACAATCATATTAATGAGCTTATTGAAAAGGAAGGCGGCGAAGTCGTTACATCTGGCTTGCTAGATTTCTTCTTGTATTGTGCAATGGATAGCACATACCGTGCTAAGAACCTTGATGGTACATGGCTATCTGGCTTCTTCGGTACATTGGCTCGTGAAGCCCTTGAGCTCTACCGCTTACCATATGCAAAAGCCGTAGCAGCGTCAAAACACTTTGACCCGCTACAACGTATGACAGAAGTAGCAAAAGAAGCAGCTCAATTCATCGGACTTGGTAACCAATGTGGTGAAGGCTGGTTCCTCACAGGAGATATGATTGACCTTATCGAAAAAGGAGCTAAACAAATCGTATGCTTACAACCATTCGGCTGTTTACCAAACCACGTAACAGGTAAAGGCATGGTGAAAACACTATCCGCTGCATACCCAGACGTGCGAATTGCAGCTATCGACTACGATCCAGGCTCCAGTGCGGTAAACCAAGCAAACCGATTGAAATTACTACTATCGACAATGTTCGAGTAAGTAGTTAGTGTATTGCTAATTTTAGCCCAAATAATAGTTGTGTAACTCGATGGAGCTATTGTAAATAAGCGATAAGGCGCTTTCATTTTATAATGAGGCCCGGATATAACTGCATATCATTAGTATAGAAAAAATACAGCCCTCTCTTGGCTCAGTACGTCACTATGTTCCGTAAAATCGCTGCAGAGAGGGCTGTATTCTTTTCTATATACACCTGGATATGAAGACGTCCCATTATAAAATGTAAGTAATCCAATCTACTATATCTTTAATAGCTCCATCGAGTTTGTTATCTTATTAGTTACAAAAAATTAGTAATACACCTAACGGAGATGGGAGAGGAGATGTGGCTATGCCACATCTCCTTTCGTCTACAACCAGTTGGACAGGTGATTTCTTTTATTGTGCTTATGGTGTTTGTAGGGAACAGGAATTAATCTATTTTAGACATAAGTTATACAGCCCCACAATGGGGCGGCTCTACGGGTAGTGTTAATATAAATAAGATACCCCTTTCCAAAGCGATTTTACGAAGCGTAGCGCCGTACTGAGCAAGGAAAGGGGTATCTTATTTATATACTAAAATATGCTGTTGTAAAGGGGCCCCATTGTAGGGCTCACACAAATGCTTAAAAGAGATTATTCTTTCTCTACCAAACAATATAGGCACAATAAGGAAAGCGCTGCACATACTAGCATTGTAATCCCCATGGGAATACCCGTATATTCCCCACCAATACCAACGAGTGGAGACACGATCCCTGCAGAGAACATGCTGGCAAAGCCAAGCACTGCAGAGGCACTACCGGCCATTTTCCCATATTTGGTCATTGCCATAGAGAAGGAGGCGGAGCCGAATAGGGATACGGTACATACGGTGAAGAATAGTATGATTGTAACAGGAATGAGAGGCCATTCTAATAGCATGGCTACTAGGAATAGTAAAGAGCCGATTGTCAGTTGCCAAAGACTGAATGTGAGGAATTGATAAGATGTTACAACATTACTTAGGCGGCCGCTAATGGCACTGGCTAAAATAATACCACAGCTATTGATACCGAAGAGGTAACTAAATTCTTGAGCAGATAATTGGAAAATATTTTGATATACAAAGGATGAGCCTGAGATATACGCAAAGAATGCACCAAAAGCAAAGAATTGGATTAAGGTTTGCCCAAGGAATGGTTTATCTTTCATCAGCGTAAGATAATTTTTTACAGATGTAGTGATACCACCTGTAATACGTTTTTCTTTGGGTAAACTTTCACGGAAGAGAAGAGAACCTACTAATAGAATGGCTGAGAATACAGCGAGGATAATAAAAATAACGCGCCATGTAGTAAAGAGTAGTAATTGGCCACCTACTAATGGTGCAAGTACTGGCGCAAGGCCATTAACCATCATAAGTAATGCAAATAGCTTAGTCAATTCTTGGCCGGATGCAAAGTCACGAGCGATAGCTTTGGCGATTACAACGCCTATAGATCCAGTTAATCCTTGTAAGAAACGACCTAGTAACAGTATTTCAATACTAGGTGCGTAGGCGCAGATGATACCAGAGATGACACACAGTAAATTACCAACGATAAGAGGTAGTTTACGCCCCATTGTATCACTAATGGGGCCACCAAATAGTTGTCCTAATGCGACACCGAAGGTCATAACACCTATGGTCATTTGAATATTAGAAGCTGTTGTATTCAGCTCCCCAGGCATAATTGGTAATGCCGGTAAATAAAGATCTGTTGCTAAGGGTGTAATCGCCGTCAACAGACCGAGGAATACTACCAAGATGAAAGAGACCTTAGCAGAGCTTTCTTGAGTCATAAAACCCTCCTATATTAAAGTGAGAAAAATAAAAGTCTGCGAATCGCACTTCGCAGACTGCATTAAATTTTATCTTATAATAAGATGTATTGTAACATAATTGTATGGATTATTCTATAGATTTATATGTAAAAGCTTTTTCTATTTTGGTCTGCATATACCTCTAGCCTTTATATACTATTTTATTTAGGTTAAACTTTTGGTGTTTGTATATAAAATATTTTTGTGAGTATATAAATAATAATGTAGTGCATAACGTTTGAGAGATGGTTGTATATCAAAAGTTTGAGTTTGATGTATTTCGATTTATAGATTAAAATACATATACAGAGTAAATCTAAAAAAATCAATATAATTTATCGTATATAGGAGGTTATTATGAAAAAATTTATGAAAGCCTTGGTATTGGCTGCTGTGACTGCTGTTGGATTAACAACATTTGCATCTGCGCAAGGTATCGGTGAGCAAGAGGCATTAAATCGTGCATTGGCACGCGTGCCAGGAGCAACACAAGCTAATGTAACCGAATTTGGGCATGACTATGATCATGGTCGATTAGAATACGAAGGTGAAATTCGATACAATGGTTACGAATATGATTTTGAAATCGATGCAGCAAGTGGCAACTTCACAAAATGGGAAGTTGAGCGCAAGTATTTCTAATTATAATTAGTAAGAATAAAAATGTAGTATCTTAATACAAACAAAAAAGAACAGCTCGTAATGAGCTGTTCTTTTTGTTTCACTAATTCTTAGAAGAAGAAATGATGAATTTCATGAATGAAATGTTGACCGAAGAAGGATATACAACCATGCATTACGATAAATATAATAAAGTATTTGAATGCACTGTTCATGATAACACTTGCTTCGATTTCATGTTCTAGTTTATGAGCTTCTTCAGAGCTGATTTCTTTGTGATTTTCTAGGTATGCTTTCAAAGCAGGGCCTACGGCACCAATAGAAATCGCGATGGATTGAGGGGACAACATTTTGCCGATACCAGCTGCACCGGAGTTAACTGCTGCCAACCAGAAGCCAAGGTCTTCGAAGTTTGTAGGATCTAAGCCTTGAGCTGCGGCAATTTGGAGTGGGCCAAACAATACGTTGGAGTTTGTACCGGAACCAGTCAAGAATGCACCCAACGCACCTACGATAGGAGCGAATAGAGGGTATAAAGTACCTGTACCAGCAACCATTGCTTTTGCAATGTCTGCAGTCATACCAGAGTAAGTCATCAATTTAGCTGTCATAACAACTGTGATGATTGTAAGGTATGTGAATTTCAAGTTTTTAACTGTGCTACCCAATGTACCGAAGATTTCGCCAGCTTTTGCTTTTTGGATGAAACCACCAACAATACCAGCGATGAAAATCATAATACCAGGTGTTGCAATCCATACGAATGTGTAAGGTTTTGCGCCAGCACCTTGATAAATAGGTACAGATGTCTTAATGGACGCAAGAGGACCATTAATTGCAGGGAACAATTTAGAAGTTAATAACAATAATACGAAGATTAAGATGAATGGCATTGCAGCTACAAGGCCTTCGCCACCAGAAACTTTAGGGACTTCGCCAGTTTGTTTAACTGCGTATTTAGGATCATTAGGAGGCATGATTTTTGCACAACCAATGATAACTGCCATGATAACGATGGATGCAGAAATTACGGATAATTCTGGACCCATTACAGCGTTGATTACAGTTTCAGGAACTGCTAATGCTAAACCAGAAAGTAATGTTACAAGGAATACGCCTTTTAACGCTTTAATACCGCCACCAATAATCATAACAACAAAGAATGGAGCGATAAGGTTAAGCAAGAACAATTGTACGGAAATGAATGTACCTAAATGGCTTGGATCAAGGTTTGTTAAGGATGCCAATGTAGTTGTTGGAATCCCGATAGAACCAAATGTTGTAGGTACGGAGTTTGCAACGAGACATGCGATGATAGATTTAAGTGGGTCAAAACCTACGGCAACCATCATAGCTGCAGGAATTGCAACGGCAGTACCGAAGCCAGCCATACCTTCCATGAAGGCACCAAAGCCCCATGCAAGTAGTAATGCAAGTACACGAGTATCAGATGTTACAGAAGAAAGCATGGTTTTAATAGTTTCCATTGCTTTCGTATGTACTACCAGGTTATAAACGAAGATAGCAGCTGTAATAACTAATAGGATTGGCCAGATTGCCAATGCGGCACCTTCAAGGGCACCAGTGACCATAATAAATGGGTCAGCTTGGAATGCTGTAATAGCGATAATGAAAGAACCAATCGCAGCAACACTTGTTGCTTGCCATGCAGGTAATTTCAAGATGGATAACGCTACAATCAACCAAATGATTGGAGATAGCGCTAATAGAACGGTGATAGCACTCATTTCTAAGATCATCCTTTCAAGTAAAACAAAAATATATGCTCAACAGGACGACGTAGTTTAATCAATTTAATTGATGAATAAATCGCTATGATGTTAATTTGTAAAAGTTCAGTTAAAATAAAAGCTTACAATAAAATAACAGATATACTTATCATAAAAATTGATATAGTACATAAAATTTTTTAACCTCATAGGCTATGAGGTTAAAAACATAAGAGAGGGGACATAAACAGTGTTTATGTCCCCTTCTGTACTAACTACAAGTCCTTGTTAGGGCCATTACTAAGTTTAGGTATTAGTAGTTACCTTTGAACATTGTAGCAGGAGCTTCTGGTACATAATCGCCGAAGTAGGATTTGAAGTCTAGACCTAATTCATTGCAAAGGTCTTGAACTTCAAGCATTGTACCGTTAAGTACAGGGATGCCTTCAGCTTTAACTTTTTCAACGGATTCATGTTCTTTTTCGCCATGAGTATAGATACGATCTTGACCTTGAGCTTTAGGTGCTTCACGTAATTCTTGTAAGAATTGGGAGAAGTGTTTTTTGATTTCCGCAGGGTCACCGAAGAATTCAGGGTTGATAGCCATGAAGCCATGACAGATGTTGGATTTACCACCAACCATACATTTGTTGGAAGTACCACCTTGGGACAAGATAGAGGAGAACAACTCAGCAATCATGCCGTTACCATAACCTTTGTGACCGCCAAGAACTTCTGTAGCACCACCTAAAGGAAGGATACCGCCACCTTCATGACGGGAGATGTTGCCCAATACTTCAGCTGCATCAGTGGAAGGAACGCCGTCTTTATTAACAGCCCAGCCATCTGGAGTAGCTTTGCCCATTTTGTTGTACATTTCAAGTTTACCACGAGTTACTACTGTAGTGGAGCAATCGAAGAAGAAGTCAACTGGATCAGCTGGTACAGTCCAAGCGATAGGGTTAGAACCAAGCATAGCTTTACGAGCATATGTAGGAACCATGATTGCTTCGGAGTTTGTACAAGAGAAACCGATTAAGCCTTGGTCGGATGCCATTTTAGCATAGTAACCAGCGATACCGTAGTGGTTGGAGTTACGTACAGATACGATACCAACACCGGATTTTTTAGCTTTTTCGATAGCCATTTCCATAGCTTTATGACCCAATAATTGACCCATGCCGTCATGACCGTCGATAACTGCAGAAATTGGAGTTTCTTTTACGATTTCAGGTTTAGCGTCGATTTTAATCAAGCCATTAGTGATACCTTTATGGTAACGAACCATACGTTGCATACCATGGCTTTGAATACCGAACAAGTCAGAAGTCAAAAGTACGTCTTGGATGATGTCAGCTTCTTTTTCGGAGAAACCAAATTTTTGGAAAGCGTCCATGCTCAATTTTTTTAGTGTTTCATAAGGGAATAACACAGTGTTTTTTGCGTCTGCCATCGTTAAAACCTCTTTTCAGAAAATATGTACCTGATATAGCTACTTCACATTAGATAACCATGAATTCAAAATGATTTCTTGTGAGTTCTATATCCTCTCAAATGACACTGTCAGTATAGCACAGAAACAAGTGAGATTGAATAGTCTTACAGTCTGAACGACATTACTAAATACGCATACGTACCGGTGATTTTTGTCACATAATCTATACGACGCTATTAAAATGTCTGATTATACCTAAAACTATATGGTTATGACTTTTAGTAATGATTACATGATTTTTTTGAAGAATTTTGGTATTTTTATAGAACTTATTAGTATATCTGTTTAGGCATTGGACAAGAATGATAATGGATAGATATCGATAAAACTTGAAATGTCTAACTATATATATCAAAATAAATGATGAGGTCATAAATGTAATGTGATAATCGAATGCATTGATATACATAAAATAATCATTTCTAAAACCTTTTTAATTCAGAAGATGTGCAAAAGGTTATACTTATACGAGTCATACTATACTATAATATAAATATACATCCTATAGTTTGTACAATTTATAAGCGAGGTGCTTATCATGAAAGAATATAAATCTGTATGCCCATATGATTGTCCCGATGCATGTGGACTCATCGTATCAGTTGATGATAATAAAGTAATATCTGTTCGAGGGGATAGAGATCATGCTTTCACAAGAGGTACACTCTGTCCTAAGATGGCACATTATGAAAAAGTAATACATTCTCCGTTGCGCTTGCAGTACCCTATGAAGCGTGTTGGTAAAAAGGGAATTGGTGAAGATCAGTACACTCGTATTAGTTGGGATGAAGCCCTTGATGCAATTGTCGATAATTTTAAAAAAAATATTGATACTTATGGCAGTGAAAGTATTTTGCGCTACTCTTATGCGGGAACAATGGGGATTATTCAGAGCCCTGCAGCAGATTATTTCTTCCGTCGCATTGGTGCTACAGACCAAGACCGAGGTATTTGTTCTCCTGCCAAACAGGCGGGGTTCCGCTCTGTTTATGGTGAAACCTTAGGTATTAAACCACAAGAGGCGCAACATAGTGATCTTATCGTCTTGTGGGGCATGAATGCGACAGCCACAGATGTTCATATCTTACATGATGTGAATATAGCAAAAAAGAAGGGTGCTCGTGTTTGGATTATTGATACTCATAAAACGTATACTTTCAGCCAAGCTCATGAACATATTTACGTAAAACCCGGTAGTGATGGCGCACTAGCTTTAGGGATGCTCCATATCATTCATCGTGATGGCTTGGCAGATATAGATTTTATTAAGAAGCATGTCCAAGGCTACGATGAGTTGGTAAAAGAGGTGTTGCTTGACTTTACGCCGGGAAAAGCGGCTGAAATTTGCGGTGTTTCTGTGGAGCGGATGACTGAGTTTGCTCATGCTTATGCAAAGTCAAAAGCGCCGTTTATTCGTCTCGGCAGTGGACTATCTCGATATGGCAATGGTGCTATGACATGCCGTGCTATTAATGCCTTGCCTGCTGTGGTTGGAGCATGGCAATATCCTGGGGGTGGATTGTTGTCGAGTGCTAGTGGTAGTAAATTTATTGGCAAAGATGTGATGCAACAGGCTCATGTTCATGCGCCAGCTAAACGATTGATGCCTATGATTAAACTGGGTGAAATGCTTATAAACCCTGAAGGAACTAAAGTTCATAGTTTATATATCTTCTCTTCAAATCCGGCTATCACAGCTCCTGACCAGAATGTTGTACGTAGAGGGTTGATGCGCGATGACTTATTCACTGTGGTACATGAGCGTTTCTTTACGGATACTTGTAAGTATGCTGATATTATTTTACCAGCCACAACATCTGTGGAGCATGATGATATTTATAATTCTTATGGTCATTACACAATTGGGACGGGTTACAAATTGATTGAGCCAATTGGTGAATCTCGTTCCAACTGGCAAGTTATTGCTGAGTTAGCAAAACGCATGGGGTTGGAGGATGATTTTTTTGACCTTAGTGAAAAAGATCTTATTGAACAAATTGTGCGGACTTCGAGTCGTATATCCAAGAGGGACCAAGAGTTGATTTTAAATGGTGAGCCTGTGGAGATGACGGTACCTGAGAGTTATAAGATGGATTTCAAAACACCGTCTGGAAAAATTGAATTATATAATCCGCAGGATGTAGAACCATTAATTCGGTATATGCCTCCATATGGTGATAATGCACCGTTTTGGCTTATAAATGGTAATGATATTCGAATTTTGGACTCTAGCTTCTGCGAATTAGACTTTAATGATCCTGAGTTGATGAAACTTCGCATCCATCCAGAAGATGCAAAAATGTATAACATAAACGATGGTGCTGAGGTAGAAATCTATAACGATCGTGGCAGTGTAAAAATTAAAGCATACTACGACGATGAAGTACAGAGAGGGACATTGGTAACACTAGGTGTATGGTGGCAATCTCAATCGAGTGATCCTCACGTGGCAATCAATGCGCTTACCGCAGCTCGTCCTACCGATCAGGGATGGGGGAGCACCTTTTATGATGTACAAGTTCATATAAGAAATCTTTTGTAGTGAATGACCAATTAATAGTCTGTAATGATTACTGTAAAATAGGAATTTATCTACTTATTTCTATAAGTAAAAGTTAAAGTCTGTTACTTATGGGAATAACTCTATACGGATATAGAATAGTGAGGATATTTTTCTTGTATACCTTAGCTCCTTTAGATTATAATGGTAATATTATTTTATTGACCTAAAGGGGGTTACATTTATGAATGGTAACGACAATCTGTCGACCCGTGCCTATTTGGCTATAGGTATGATGTTATTTGCTCTATTCTTTGGGGCAGGGAACTTGATCTTCCCAGCGGCCTTAGGGCAACATGCTGGTGATAATGTAGGTTGGGCTTTGCTCGGCTTCGTATTAACTGGTGTAGGCCTTCCACTCTTAGGTGTTGCAGCGATGGGTTACTCTTCCTGTAAAGATGTTGAAGAACTTGCAAGTCGTGTTCATCCGATTTATGGCTTGTTGTACACAATTTCTTTATACTTGAGTATTGGTCCAATGTTTGCGACGCCACGTACTGGTACTGTAGCTTATGAAATCGCAATTAAACCTTTTGCTGAAGGTTTAAGCATGAATATGGAACCAATTTTCTTGGCATTATTCTTTGGTATTTCTTTGTGGTTATCTATTAGTCCGCAAAAACTTGTTAACCGTATCGGCAATATTTTGACACCAGCTTTACTACTTGTAATTCTGTTGTTAATTGTTAAATCCTTTATTACTCCACTTGGTGGTTATGCGGTGCCACAACCGGCATATGGTGATGCGCCAACGGCTGTATTACAGGGTTTCCTAGATGGCTACAATACAATGGATGCCTTAGCTTCCGTAGTATTTGCTATTCTTGTAATCGACTTTGTTCGTCTTAGCGGTGCTACATCTCGTGCTGTGATTACAAAAACGGTAATGGAGGTAGGTGCTATTGCGGTAGGTCTTCTTGGTATTGTTTACGTATTTATCGCTAATATCGGTGCTACTAGTGTTGAACGCTTTGGTTTGTTCGAGACAGGGGCTCCTGTATTGTCCGTAAGTGCTAACTATTTGTTTGGTGAGTTCGGTCAAATCATCTTGGCTATCATCGTTTTGCTAGCTTGCTTGTCTACAAGTATTGGTCTTATCACTTCTTGCGGTACATATTTCCACAAGTTGACGCCAAAGATTAGTTACAAATTATATGTAGTAATTTTCTCTGTAGCGGCGTTTGGTCTTAGCATGTTTGGCTTGAAAACAATCATCAGTGCAGCAATCCCTGTGTTGATGCTCTTGTATCCGTTGACTATCGTAATCATCTTGTTGGCACTTCTTCATAATGTGTTTGGTGGTCGTCGTTGCGTATATGCATGGACTATGGCTTTCACAATGATCTCTGCCCTCATGACTGGTCTTGAAACTGCAGGTATTGCACCTACAGCTTTGGAACAGCTCTTTGCTCAATATATTCCATTTCAAAGTGCTGGTATGGGCTGGGTAAGCTTTGCGGTATTAGGCTTTGTTGTGGGTCTTATCCATAAAGGTCTTGCTTCCGATAATAAGTAATAAAGATAAAGGCTCTATGCTTTCATTTTGTGAGAGTATAGAGCCTTTTTATGTTTTGATTGTTGTCATATAAAATTGATTTTGTGTGTAGAAGTTTCTATAATAAGGATAAATAAGGATATAAATGATAAAAGAAGGAAGGAAATTTTATGCGTAGTACTCATTGTTTACCTAGTTATAGTTTTGGAGGTCATGATGTATTTGACGCTATTCCAAAGTTTACAAAATTATATGGCAAGTCTGTAGCTATCATCGGTGGCGAAACAGCTCTTTCTAAAGCTTTGCCACACATTCGTCCAGTGCTTGATAAAGCGGGGATTAAGGTGCTAGATATTATCCACTTTGGTGGAGAGTGTACTTTTGCTCGAGGCAAGGAAATTGCACAAATGGCATCTGTAAAAGATGCGGACTTTTTGTTTGCTGTTGGTGGTGGTAAGGCCATGGATACGGTAAAAGTAGTAGCTATAGAGTTAGATGATAAACCATTCTTTACAATTCCAACCATTGCGTCTACTTGTGCGGCAACGTCAGAAGTGGCAGCTGTATACACGGCAGATCATACTTTTGATGACGTAGCTTTTGTAAATCATCCTCCTGTGCACTGCTTTATTGATGCTGATATTCTCGTAGAAGCACCAAGCCGTTACTTGTGGGCAGGAATGGGAGATACTATTGCAAAACACTATGAAACTCATCTTTCTGCTCGCAGTCGCGAGCAAGACTATAATACTCAGTTAGGCCTTACTCTAGCTTCTATGTGTAGTGAACCAATTTTAGCACATGGTATACAAGCCTATAAAGATAGTCAAGCTAATAAACGTAGTGATGCCTTTGATACCATTGCTATGACTGTTATCTTTACTACCGGTGTTGTATCAGGTTGTGTTCCTATGGCATATAATAGCAACATGGCTCATGCTGTATGTTATGGCTGTGTTACTAATAAAGAAACAGAAGAAAATCATTTGCATGGTGAAATAGTAGCTTATGGCTTACTTATTTTGTTAACCGTTGACCAACAAATGGATGAGTTACAACGGTGGTTGCCAGTATATCGCGAATTAGGTTGGCCTACTAAACTTTCACAATTAGATCTTACTGCATCGCATATTCCTCAAATTGTTGAAAAGGCTACATCTGTTCATGATATTGATGTATCTCCATATAAAATTACAGCAGATATGTTGACTAAGGCTATTCAATATATGGAATCTCTTGATTAATATGGTTTGTAACTATTTGTGTATGTTATGTGATGAGGTTATAAATGCAAGAAATTGTAAAGGGTGGCTTATATCGTCATTTTAAAGGCATGTACTATTACGTGTTAGATGTTGCAACTCATTCGGAAACGAGTGAACAGTTCGTGGTATATCAAAAATTATATGATCAACGTGACTTATATGTACGACCACTAGATATGTTTTTGAGTGATGTGGACCATGAAAAATATCCAGATGTAAAACAAAAAGAGCGGTTTAAGCTGATGAGTGGACGCGATTAGGAGGGCCTGTGGAACAGAAGTTTTTCTTTTTCGATATCGATAATACCTTAGCTGTATGGCCTGAAGGTAAAATCCCTGAAAGTGCTCAATACAGTTTAGATGAGTTAAAGCGTCGTGGTCATCGTGTAGCCTTAGCAACTGGTCGTATTCAAGTGGATGCTAAGCGTTTCGCAGAGCAAGCAGGCCTTACTGATTTCGTAGCAGATGGTGGTCACAGTATCACTGTTAATAATGAATTGGTATCCATGATAGGTATGGATCGTGATGCATGTATTAAATATTTAGAGTATTTAGAATCACATAATATTCCTTGGGCCGTAACGGATCGTAATAAACTCGGTCGTATTACGCCGTATAAGGAAATTTTAGAGTGGCATCCAAATTGGGATGTATTTAAAACAACTGTAGACCCTAATTTTGACTTTCATAGTGTTGAAGAATTTTATAAGATTTATGTGTTTTTCAAGGAAGGAGAGGAAGAGGAGAAGGATATCGAGCATATGACACATAAGCTCATTCGTTATGGTGATGGCTGTGTTCTATATGAGCCTATGGAAAAGGCGTTGGGTATTCGTAATATGCTTGAACACTTTGGAATGCAGCCAAATCAAGCTGTTGTATTTGGTGATGGGTATAATGATCTGTCTATGTTTAGGCCTGAGTGGCTAAATATTGCTATGGGTAATGCGCGCCCTGAATTAAAGGCAAAGGCTGATTATATTACTACAGACTGTGATAAAGATGGCATTTATAATGCGTGTAAGCATTTTAAATGGATTGATTAATTATCGCTAATGCCCCTAAGCCAGGTGAAGTTTATATGAAGATTTATTTTTGTAGCTGCGGCTACAGAATTGGTGTAGTATAGTTAGTATAATGCGCTTAGTTCAATATTCATGTGTTAAAAGGAGAAGAGAAGATATGAACAATAAACGCAGATTATTTTCAACTTTACTTTGTGTAGCGGCATTGACAGCAGGTTTATTTGTTTCTGGTTGTGGCAGTGATAAAGCGGGTGGCATTGGCTCCGTAGTATCCTCCGTAGTTGATGGCGGTAGCGATGAGAAAGCAGCTGCTAAGCTTAATACACTTATTGATGCAACAAATCGCTTCAATGGTGATAATGCAACTTGGGGTCAAAACTATGCAGATAGTTTGGCTAAACTAAAGGGTGGTTTCCAAGAAGGTGCTATTGGTCGTCAACCTCACTATGATACTTTAAAAGATGCTTTGGAAAAATCTAAAAAAGAAGGTTCTACATTTAAAGAAGTTGACACAGAACGCGATAATGTATTAAATATTCTTAATGAATTAGTACCAACATTCAAAGATTTGAAAGCTTATGATGACTCTAAAGCCTACATGAACGATGGTGGTACTAAAGGTAAAGAACTAGCAGCTAAATACGTAGCACAAGTAGAAAAATTTGATGCAGCTTATGCGAAGTTCAATGATGCTCTTAACAAAGCTAACACTGAACAAACTAAGAAACAAATCGAAAAATTGAAAAAAGACGGTAAAAAAGGCTATGCAGCAGCAATGGAATCTACGCTTCGCTTGACTACTCTTGTAGAAAATGTAGAAAAAGCTCCTAAAAATGCAGACAAACAAGCTGTAGAAAAAGAACTTAATGAAATTCAAACATTGCTTAAGAGCATAAATAATGATCGTGGAGAAGTGCTTGTTAACTCTTATAACTCTGTAGTTGGTTCTGTACGTCAAGTACTTACTGATGCAAATGAAAACAATCTTAACGACATGATTGAGAATTTCAATAATTATATTGAGTCTTATAATAATACAACTCCAGACCAATTTGACTCTAAATAATCGAATTAACTAAGTGATTAGTTGAGGCCTACAAAAACAGAGCTCCTTTGAAGCTCTGTTTTTTGTTGTTATATTATTTTTTTATATTTTTAATCTCAATAGTGCCATAATATGATATACTAAAAAAGAGCCGCTCATGGGTTGAGCGGTTTTTCTATGTAAATTTTAAATCTACATTTAGTTAAATATAATATTAGTATTTTGGGGGACATATGAACTGGAAACGCTTGGCTTTATGCGCAATGTTGGGGATTACAGTACTTAGTACAACAGCATGTAGTACCAAAACTGGGGAGCAACCACAAGGTAATACTGTGAAAGCAGAAACTGTGGCGATGCCTAATTTTACGAATGCGCCAATTGCAGATGAATATGCTATTTTTGATACAAACTATGGTCAATTTAAGGTTCGTTTGTTAGGGTCTAAAGCGCCGATTACGGTCAAAAATTTTGATTATCTCGTGAAAAAAGGCTTCTACAATGGTGTAACATTTCACCGCGTTATCGAAGGCTTTATGATTCAAGGTGGAGATCCTGATGGCACAGGTGCCGGTGGACCGGGCTATACAATTCCTGATGAATTCTCCAATGATTTACATTTCAATAAAATGGGCGTTCTTGCCATGGCAAACCGTGGCCCTAATACAGGAGGCTCTCAATTTTTCATTACCTTGGGACCTACGGATTGGTTAGATAATAAACACACCATCTTCGGTACTGTAGTACAAGGTATGGATGTAGTTGAAAAAATTGGCAAGGTTAAGACTGGTCGCAATGATAAACCAGTTGAACCAGTAATTATCAATTCTATCACATTGGAACCAATCACTGATGATGCGAAAAATGGCAAATAAGGATGCTAAGTCTGAAGAACGGCACTATGTGTACTTGGTGCGATGTGCAGATGATTCTTTGTATTGTGGATGGACTACAGATCTCAAACGTCGAATAGATGCTCACAATGGACATATCTCAGGCGGTGCAAAGTATACGCGAGGACGTCGTCCTGTGACCTTGGTATATTCTGAAAGCTTTCACCAAAAACAAGAAGCACAACGCAGAGAATATGCTATTAAACGGATGACGAAGACTAAGAAATTGAGACTCATTAAGGGTGCAAAATAGTCCTTGATTATGGTATAATATGATGATTAATTACTACCACGGAGGTTGAAAATGAAGCGGGTTCTAGTGTCCGTAAAGAGTGTACAACGAGATATGGATGGCAAGGATACCGTAGTGGAACTGATTTCCCCAGGTACGTCACATGAAAAGGGTAATGCTCAATATGTGCGTTACGAAGAATCTAGTGTAACTGGATTGGATGGGGTTAAGACGACCATTAAAATCCATGATGATTCTATCGTGTTGCTCCGAACAGGGGCTGTCAATATGCGTCATCAATACGTCCGTGGTGAAGAACGCGAAGCCGTATATGAAACACCATATGGTGATTTACATATGGCCGTAAATACTCATGAATTAACAGTAGACTTTCACGATGGTGTAGGTCATGTTCATTTAGGATATGATATTTCCGTCGAAGGTGAATGGCAATTTTATAATCAGTTAGATATAGACGTGCGGGAGGATATAGAGCATGGACATGAAGGAAATCCTGAAATCGGGGATTGAACAGGCATTACAAGATACGATTAACAGCGGTGATTTGCCGGCTGGGGAATATCCAGAAATCGTTCTCGAAGTGCCACCTCAAAAGGAATTCGGTGATTTTTCTACAAACATCGCTATGCAATCCGCTCGTGTAGCTCGTCAAAATCCTCGAGCTATTGCTGAAGCTTTGATTAGTCATATGAATTTTGATTGGCTTGAACGTGCTGAGGTTGCCGGCGCAGGTTTTATTAATTTCTTTTTGAAATCTGATATGGTGTATGATACGTTAAAAGCCATTTTGAATGCTGGTACTGAGTACGGTGTTCAACCATTGCGTGCGCGCGATACGATTCAAGTAGAGTACGTAAGTGCAAACCCTACAGGACCATTGCATGTTGGTCATGGTCGCGGTGCTGCATACGGTAGTGCTCTTGTAAACTTGTTACGTGCAGCGGGTTACAATGTACAATCTGAATACTATATCAATGATGCAGGCAATCAAATCGACAACATGGCTATTTCCATTGAGTACCGTTTCCAAGAGTTACAAGGTGCTAAATTAGTATTCCCGCCTAAACGTAATGAAGACGGTTCTATGCCTGAGTTCGATATTCCAGAAGGGGCTTTAGTGTTCCCTGAAAATGGCTATCGTGGCCCAGATATTATTGAAACAGCGAAAGCGATTGCAGAACGCGAAGGCTTTGATAAATTAAATGCTATGAACGAAGCAGATCGTGTAGCCTTGTTTAAGGAAGAGGGCTTAAAAGAAAAATTAGCTCGCTTAGAGGAAACATTAAGAAACTTCCGCGTTACTTTTGATAATTGGTTCTCTGAACGTACAGTTCATGAAACGGATGAGATTCATCATTCCGTAGAGGCATTAAAGGCCCTTGGCAAAGTTTATGAAAAAAACGGTGCTTTATGGTTAAAATCTACTGATTATGGTGATGATAAAGACCGCGTAGTTATTCGTGATAATGGGGTTCCTACATATTTGGCGGCAGATATTGCGTATCATCGCAATAAATTTGATCGTGGCTTTAAAGAAATGATTGATATTTGGGGCGCTGACCATCATGGCTATGTATGTCGTGTAAAAGCGGCTATGGCGGCATTTGGTTATGACCCTGATAAATTAACAGTATTGTTATTACAAATGGTAGCATTGTTCCGTGACGGACAACTTGTTAAATTGTCTAAACGTAGTGGTGATAGCGTTACATTAGATGAATTGATTGAAGAGGTTGGCGTAGATGCGTCTCGCTATTTCTTCTTGATGCGTTCCTTAGACAGCCAACTTGATTTCGATATTAACTTGGCAAAATCTCGCAGTAATGACAACCCGGTGTATTATATCCAATATGCTCATGCTCGTATTCACAGCATTTACAACCAAGTGCGTGAAGCTGGCATCGCATTTGGCGATTATAGTGAAACTGATTTCACAACACTTACAAGTGAAATGGAATTAGAATTAATTAAGAAATTAGCTGAATATCCGGAAGAGGTCGTTCAAGCTGCTGAACATCGTGCACCTCATCGTATTGCTCGGTACTTATACGATTTGGCAAGCATGTTCCATTCATTCTACCGTCAAGGTCGTATCATTGGCGTAGATCCAGCGTTGCAACAAGCTCGTCTTGGATTAATCACAGCGATTGCCCTCGTTCTTCGTCAAGGCTTGGGTATTTTAGGTATTTCCGCTCCGGAAAAAATGTAATAGGTGGGAGGCATCATGGCAACTAAGTATATTTTCGTAACTGGCGGCGTTGTTTCTTCTCTTGGAAAGGGGATTACAGCAGCATCTTTGGGTCGCTTACTAAAAAACCGCGGTTTCAATGTAACGATTCAAAAATTTGATCCATACATTAATATCGATCCTGGTACGATGAGCCCTTACCAACATGGTGAAGTATTCGTAACAGATGACGGCGCCGAAACGGACCTTGATTTGGGGCATTATGAACGCTTTATCGATATTAACCTTAGCAAACGTTCTAATATTACAGCTGGTAAAGTATATTGGTCTGTAATCAATAAAGAACGCAAAGGTGATTACCTAGGTAGCACTGTACAAGTAATTCCACATATTACAAATGAAATTAAACAAAATGTTTACCGTGTAGGTAAAGAGGATAATGCTGATGTAGTTATCACTGAAATTGGCGGTACTGTAGGTGATATTGAAAGCTTGCCATTTATGGAAGCTATTCGCCAGGTGAAAAAAGAAGTAGGCCGTAACGATGTACTTTACATTCACGTTACGTTAGTGCCTTACATCAATGCCGCAGGCGAGTTGAAAACAAAACCTACACAACATAGTGTAAAAGAATTGCGTAGCATTGGTATTCAACCAGATATTTTGGTATGTCGTAGTGAGAAACATATCTCTGATGATATGAAAGAAAAACTTGCTTTGTTCTGCGACGTAGAACCTGAAGCAGTTATTGAAAATCAAACTTGTAGCTCTATCTATGAAGTGCCATTGATGATGCAAGATCAAGGTCTTGATGATATTGTTATCAAAAAGTTAGGTCTTGAAGATCGTCCATGTGATATGACTGCATGGAAAGAAATGGTTCATAAGATCTTGAATCCTAATAAAGATATTACAGTTGCTATCGTTGGTAAATATGTAGCGTTGCATGATGCGTATTTATCCGTAGTTGAAGCTCTAGATCATGCTGGTATTGCTACAGGTACTAAAGTGAATATTCGTTGGATTGACTCTGAAGAACTTGATGATACTTCTGTAGATCCTAAAGAGGTATTTGAAGGTGTTGAAGGTATCATCGTGCCTGGTGGCTTTGGTTCCCGTGGTGTAGAAGGTAAAATTCGCACAATCCAATACGCTCGTGAAAACAATATTCCATATCTTGGCCTATGCCTTGGCATGCAATCTGCAGTAATGGAATTTGCTCGTAACGTATGTGGCATGGAAGGAGCAACCTCTAGCGAATTCGATGAAAATGCTAAGTACAAAGTAATTGACTTGATGAGTGATCAAGTTGATGTAGATAAAAAAGGCGGTACAATGCGCCTAGGTATCTATCCATGCAAAGTGGAAGCCGGTACGAAAACTCACGAAGCTTATGGGGAAGATTTGATTTATGAACGTCATCGTCATCGCTATGAGTTCAACAATGAATACCGTCAACAATTGACTGATGCAGGCCTTGTAATTTCCGGTACATCTCCAGATGGCCGTCTTGTTGAAAGTATTGAAGTAAAAAATCATCCATTCTTTATTGGTACACAAGCACATCCAGAACTTAAATCTCGCCCAAATAATGCACACCCATTATTCCGTGGTTTCGTAGATGCAATCTTAGAACTAAAAAAATAGATTAAAGCGATGGGATCTATTTTATCTATTATAGGTATGCAGTCCATCTCTGATTATGAAAAACAAAAAAGCTATCCTACCTTTGCAAATTTGGATAAGATAGCAGAATATTTTAATGCAACTCCAACCCAACTATTTGGAACTAGTAAAGAGATTGAGTTAGAAAAGAGTGTTCTTGAATCGAATGAATACTTTGATAAAGTAAGTGAGATTTTAAAAGCTGTCAAATACATCGAGCATTTCCTACATACTAATGGACAACACTTAGAGGATTTACTTTACCTAACAAGAGGCAACCAACTATACACAGAAGATGGAGAAGAGTTGTATATTGATCCAACTTCTCAGGAAAGAACAGTTCATAACCAATATGAACCTGGTTTTATTGTAGCAAGAGAGAAATCTCCACTCGAACTCTTAATTGAAAATAAGGAGCTATTAGATTAAATAAAAAAAGCGATTTTTAGGCTCGCTTTTTCTATTGTATAATCTTATTCTTCATTATCAATCGTCAAACCCTCCGCCTGTAAGCTGGTACGTGAAAATGTGCTCCAAGGTTTTGACAATTCGCGTCACATGAAGTTATTTAAGCATCTCGTTCTCTTTCATTACCATTTTCTGTTATAATAAATAGTACTTCTAAAATAGAAAGGACTTAAGATGACAACTCTTATTAAACATAAACGTGTAGAATTTTCAGAACTTTTTTATGACCTAGTTTTTGTTTTTGCAATTTCAAAAGCAACTGCTTTAATTCACCCTCTTCATAACGTTGTTTTGTCTTGGGATTCTTTACTTGATTTCTTCATCTCTGTTATGGTTATCATCAATTCCTGGATGATTCAAACCATTTATACCAATCGCTATGGAAAGAACTCGTTATTTAATATGGTAATCATGTTTATCAACATGGGACTTCTGCTCTTTATATCCAATATGATTGGATACAATTGGCAACAATGGTACTATCATACCTGTTGGGCTGTTGGCACATTAACCCTTACCTTATTTTTTCAATATTTGGTTGAATTTTTTAGAGAATCAACCGATAATGCTAATCGGGAAAGTATCAAAGGTTTTCTATGGTTAACAGGTCTACAAAGTTTAGGAGCCTATCTGGCAGCTCTTTTTCCTATTTACGTTGGAGTCTATATCTTTATTGCTAGTATTCTGCTAACATTTATTGTGCCAATTTTCTTGATTACTAAAGATGAGCATTTCCAGGTAAATCTTCCCCATTTAATCGAGCGCGTCTCCCTTCTTGTCATTATTACGTTTGGAGAGATGGTTATTGATCTAGTTAGCTTCTTTACAGCCGAGAGTTTCTCGATTTATTCGGTTCTAAATTTCATTATCATGCTTTCTCTGTTCCTGTTTTATTTTGGTGAATTTGACCATGCTATTGATGAAAAATCTAATCAAAAGGGACTATTTCAAATTTACAGTCACTATCCTATTTTCATTGGGCTTATGTTGATGACAGTTTCGATGGGTTTTCTTCTGAATCCTGAGGCTAATCTTCTCGCTTCAATCAGCTTCTTTTATATCGGAATTGGCCTCTTCCAAGCTGCTGTCCTAGCAAATGGGCCCTATAACAAACACTATCTTAGCTATTCGAAAAGTTACTACTGTATCCAAGCGACACTCTATCTGGTTGCCTTGATTCTGGCTTTGGTTTTCGCTTCTAATCCTACAATAGTGCTGAGTGTTGCAACCATTTTTGCTCTAGCTATAGCTAGTCATTTTATTTATTTTTATGTGACACAGAATAAAAAATATTCCAAATCTAACTGGGGGATATTTTAATGAGATTATAACATAAAAAAAGCTTTGGGAACCAAGGCTTTTTTTTCATTAATTTGTTTTTCCATTTTATCCTCCGATTTGAACTCGCACTGACATTTATTTATAACAACACTATATATCTAGTATGGCATAATCATTAGGTATTATAGGTTTTCAAACCAAATGTGAGTCATTCGTTTTTGCCCCACTTTTGCCCCATTTTTAAATCCTGACATTGAAAATACCTAAAAGTATTTCCCTAAAATCAGCTATATTTCAACATTTTTGTTTATTTTCAATATGAAAAGTTCTTACAAATTCATGTAGGGGGCATATAGCACGACGAGGTGTTGCTAACCTAGCGGGACTAATATCCTTTGATCATGCTATAAGCAGTAAATTTGTTGTAGTACGTAAAAAGAAGAAAGATGCTCAGAAATGAGCATCTTTCTTCTTTTTTATTCATATCGAAAAATATTGGGAAAATATATCGATAAATTTAAAAATAACGCTTGCAATATTGAATGATATTTGTTATTATATAGACAAAGATAGATATAGACGTGGTGTTAAGTGCACCAATACAAATATAATCATTACAATTTGAAACTCAAACAAGGAGGACATGACATGTCTATTATCGGTAAACAACTTCCTGAATTTACACTTGATGCTTTCAAAAAACCTGAATTGGTAAAAGTAAGCACTGCAGACGTGTTGGGTAAATGGTCTGTATTCGTATTCTATCCAGCAGATTTCACATTCGTGTGCCCTACTGAATTGGAAGACGTACAAAACTCCTATGCAGAGTTGAAAGAATTGGGTTGCGAAGTTTACTCCGTATCTTGTGACTCTGAATTCGTTCACAAAGCATGGTCTGATGCTTCTCCAACTATCAACAAAATCGAGTACTACATGTTAGCTGACAAAAAACATGAATTGGCTGACTTCTTCGATGTATTCCAAGAAGAATCTGCTATGGCTTACCGTGGTACTTTCGTAGTAGACCCTGAAGGCTTCGTACGTACAGCTGAAATCCATGACATGGGTATTGGTCGTTCCGCTGAAGAATTGGTTCGTAAAGTACAAGCTGCTCAATTCGTAGCTAAACATGGCGACCAAGTGTGCCCTGCACGTTGGAAACCAGGTAAAGATACTTTGAAACCAGGTCTTGATCTTGTAGGTAAAATCTAATTTAGAAGCCTATACTTAAGTCCTAGAGTAATCTAGACAACTCCTCAAATGACAAGAACACGGGCGCGCATCGTTTTCCTGACGATACGGTAAGTCCCAATACCAGATGAACCCTCTCCAATTCATCATGGTAAACCTCATATAACAAACTACAAACTATACGCAAAAGGACTGGCCTTCGGGCTGGTCCTTTTGTGTTGTTAATATCCCTTTATAAAAGTAGGAAATAAGTTCTTGCATTTTTATAGTGAGTGGTCTATAATGAAATTAATTCCTATTAATATGAAAGGTTTTATAAATAGCTTTATAAATATAATATAAGCACTTTTTAATATGGGTGTGTTTAACACTAACGTTTACAAAGAAAGGCAAGATATATGAGGATTTCCACAAAAGGTCGTTATGCATTGATGGTTCTCATCGATTTGGCAGAGCAAGGGCAAGATAAACCAGTTTCCTTGCGATCTGTGGCAGAACGACAAGGCATATCTGAAAAATACCTAGAAGGTATCGTAGCTCGTTTAGGCGCTGCTAACCTAGTGGATAGTATCCGCGGTAAATACGGCGGATATCGATTGTCTAAAAGCCCTAAGGAGTACACAATTATTGAAATATTGCTTGCTACTGAGGAATCGATGGCTATCATATCTACCCTTGATGAAGGGGTGAGTACTGATACAGTAATCAACGAACGCACCGTTGGTTTCTGGGCAGGCTTACAAAACTATATTCATGATTATTTAGAAAACGTAACCCTACAAGATGTAATTGATGGGACTTACGCTAAACTTGATACAAAATATGATAATTGGGATGGTTCTATTTAATAAGGAGTGACCACTATGTCTAAAATTGCAAAATCTTTTGTTGAATTAATTGGTAAAACACCATTATTAGCTGCTACACGTTTTGGTAAAAAATATGGTGCAAACGCTAATATTTTCGCAAAATTGGAATACTTCAACCCAGGCGGTTCCGTAAAAGACCGTATCGCAGCAGCAATCATTCAAGCTGCAGTTGAATCTGGTGAATTACAACCAGGGGGTACAATCGTAGAAGCTACATCTGGTAACACAGGTATTGGCTTATCTGCTGTTGGTGCAGCGCTTGGCTATAAAGTAGTTATCGTAATGCCTGAAACAATGTCCATTGAACGCCGTAAATTGATGCTTGGCTATGGTGCTCAACTTGTATTGACTGACGGTTCTCTTGGTATGAAAGGCGCTATTGCTAAAGCTAAGGAAATCGTAACGGCTACATCCGGTGCTATTGAAGCAGGTCAGTTCGTAAATCAAGCTAATCCTGCAATTCACTACAGAACAACTGGTCCTGAAATCTGGCAAGATACAGATGGTGCAGTAGATATCTATGTAGCAGGTGTTGGTACAGGTGGTACTTTAACAGGTGCAGGTCGTTATTTAAAAGAACAAAATCCTGATATTAAAGTAGTAGCTGTGGAACCAACTGATTCCCCAGTATTATCTAACGGCAAACCAGGCCCTCATAAAATCCAAGGCTTAGGCGCTGGCTTCATTCCTGATACTTTGGATACTAACATTTACGATGAAGTAATCCAAGTAACTAACGAAGATGCATTCGCTACATCTCAAGCATTTGGTCATACAGAAGGCGTATTGGTAGGTATTTCCTCTGGTGCTGCGCTTTGGGCGGCTCAAGAATTGGCAAAACGCCCTGAAAATAAAGGTAAAAATATTGTAGTAATTCTCCCTGATACAGGCGAACGCTACTTATCTACAGCTTTATTTCCTGAAGTTTAATCACCTATCATGGTGAAAGCATAACAGTTGCTTCCTACTGGCTCAAACACATGGATGTTTCCCTGTATTTTACAGGGAGCATCCTTTTTTTCTGAATTCATTTGTTATTGTAATAGGTAATGTACTGAGTAGATAATGGTGCAGATTATTAATAGTGGGAGAGGGTCTTTTACAATAATATTTATTATTGAATACACAAGAAAATTTATAATTGTATATGATGAATTGTAAAATATATTGCGACAAATAAAAAGACTCATATTGGAG
>NZ_QTLR01000019.1:0-893 GCF_003602765.1 Veillonella sp. AF36-20BH | reverse complement strand
GTTACGTATTTGTCTTTTGCAGTAACGATGCGGTTGATATCGCCGATATTAGCACCGTTTGTAATGACATCTCCGCCACTGGCAACGTTTGTGATTTGTTTGTTGCCCGCATTAATACCACTATTATTGATTACTACGTCACCTACGGTTACGCTATCGAAATTAGGGTTTTTGCTTACGGCTACGGTCAATTTCTTAGCAGCCGTATCGTATTCCACGATTGCATTGTCTTTTGCCGCAAATTCAAGTGTATCGCCAGCTTTGATTGGGCCTTCATTATTGCCGGCCTTTACTTTAAAGCCGGATTTTAGTTTTTCAACATCATCAGCACTAGCGATGTTATTGATTGTAACTGTGCTTGCCGGTGAAGTTGGATTAGCTTTATCCTCTACTTTAAGATCAACCTTGTTATTAGTTACTGTATAAGATCCATCTGCCGCAGCTGAGTTTTTAACTAGACGATAATCAGTCTTAGATGCATTGGCAACGGTAATAGCATCAGATACCTTCTTCAATTGGTCTTCTGTTGCCGCTCTACCATTTACAACTACCGGATTTTGTACATCCCAGTCACGGTTATCTAAACCGGTCACATAGCTCTTATGGTCTGTGGAATCAACACCCATTCTAGCTGTTCCCGCCGTTACGCTGTTCAAACCGGTCAAATCTTTGGCCAATTTCACATTTAATGAGCCATTTGAGGATACCACACCGATATTATTATCCGACAAGTTCGTTGCTGCCGCACCGCCTTTAATATCCAATTGATCGCCCAATTGTTTATTGATGACAGTTGCATCATCACCCTTGAAGTTCAAACCTTTCGCAATAGTGGTGTTGATATTTGTGATATTTGTTGTATTGGTATCTTGTTGCGCTTTGGATGCGATATC
>NZ_QTLR01000018.1:681-922 GCF_003602765.1 Veillonella sp. AF36-20BH | reverse complement strand
CTTTCCCGTTCGCTCGCCGCTACTAAGAAAATCTCGTTTGATTACTGTTCCTCTGGGTAATTAGATGTTTCAGTTCCCCAGGTGCCCTCCTCATAGTCTAAGCTATGGGTGACAGTGCATAACCACTGCCGGGTTCCCCCATTCGGAAATCTACGGGTCACAGGTTGCTTGCACCTCTCCGTAGCTTATCGCAGCTTACCGCGTCCTTCTTCGGCTGATATCGCCAAGGCATCCACCGTAC
>NZ_QTLR01000018.1:0-671 GCF_003602765.1 Veillonella sp. AF36-20BH | reverse complement strand
GGTGACAGTGCATAACCACTGCCGGGTTCCCCCATTCGGAAATCTACGGGTCACAGGTTGCTTGCACCTCTCCGTAGCTTATCGCAGCTTACCGCGTCCTTCTTCGGCTGATATCGCCAAGGCATCCACCGTACGCCCTTAAAATCTTTACTTATTTTACATCTTCTGATGAAAATCTCTTAGATTTCATTGACATGCATTAGATACATTGTCGTTTTTTTGTAGCCGTACATTTTCATGTACGTCACCATTAAGTCAGAGAATTATTTCCTATGTGCTCGGGTCAACCTACTTAGAAATTCTAAGAGATGACCTTACAAATATATAATAATTATCTTCTATGCAGTTTTCAAAGAACAAACAATTCATATAGTTCGCGTCTATCGTCGTTGCATTCGTTTCACTTGTCTTGTGTAATTACCATTACGCGGCGACGTCGTTCATCTCATGCGCCTAGATAGCCATCGAAATCTATTAAATTGTAATTGACTTAAACTTAAGTCAACTTAGTATTTATACATTAAATACTAAATGGTGGAGACGAGGAGATTCGAACTCCTGACCCCCTGCTTGCAAGGCAGGTGCTCTCCCAACTGAGCTACGCCCCCATGTATTAAATGGTGGGCCTAGGTGGACTCGAACCACCGACCTCACGCTTATCAGGCGTGCGC
>NZ_QTLR01000017.1:0-1043 GCF_003602765.1 Veillonella sp. AF36-20BH | reverse complement strand
GATATCGCATCCAAAGCGCAACAAGATACCAATACAACAAATATCACAAATATAAACAATACCATTGCGAAAGGTTTGAACTTCGCTGGTGATACCGGTGCAGACATCAACAAGCAATTGGGCGAGAAGTTATCCATTAAGGGTGGTGCTTCTGCGGACTTGACAGATAACAATATCGGTGTAATATCTGATGGCGCTCAACTAAATGTTAAGCTTAAAAAAGATGTTAACCTAGGCCCTAACGGTAGCTTGACTATCAACGGAAAAACTTATGTCAATAAAGACGGTTTGAATGCGGGTGGTCAAAAAATTACTAACGTAGCACCTGGTACTGATGGAACGGATGCTGTCAATGTGGATCAATTAAATGCTGCTATTGGCGGTACATCCAAAGCGACAACCGTAAAAGCTAAGGATGCTAACGTAACCGTTACAGAAGGCGTTAACGCTGCTGGTGGTAAAGAATATACAGTTGGATTAGGTGATAAGGTTACTCTTGGTTCAGATGCTGATAAGAAAGTTGTTGTAGATGGCACTACTGGTACGATTACGGCCGGAGATAAGGTGACTATTAACGGTACAACAGGTGATATTAAGGCCGGAACAGTTAAAATAACCGGCGCAGGTACGGTAAACGAATTGACTAACCGTACATGGGATATCGATAATCCTACAGTTGTACATGGTCAAGCGGCAACAGAAGACCAATTGAAACATGTTAGTGACGGTGTAAAAAATAACAAAACCGATATTACAAACATCAATAACACCATTGCAAAAGGCTTGAACTTCAAGGGCGATGATACAACTGTTATCAATAAACAATTAGGCGAACAGTTAGATATCAAAGGTGGTGCTGATGCAAATAAATTGTCTGATGACAATATTGGCGTAGTATCTGCAAATGGTGCGCTTAATGTTAAATTGTCAAAAGAATTGAAAAATTTAACTAGCGTAACTACCGGTAATACTGTTATGAACACTGATGGTTTGACTATCAATGGCGGTCCTAAGATTGTTAAGGACGGCATCGATGCAGGCGG
>NZ_QTLR01000016.1:0-1190 GCF_003602765.1 Veillonella sp. AF36-20BH | reverse complement strand
AATGGCAAAAGAAAAATTTGAACGTACGAAACCGCATGTTAACATCGGTACAATCGGTCACGTTGACCATGGTAAAACTACTTTGACTGCTGCAATCACTAAAGTATTGGCTGAAAAAGGTCAAGCTGACTTCCAAGATTACAGCATGATCGATAAAGCTCCAGAAGAACGTGAACGCGGTATCACAATCAACACTGCACACGTTGAGTATGAAACTGCTAACCGTCACTATGCACACGTTGACTGCCCAGGCCATGCTGACTATGTTAAAAACATGATTACTGGTGCGGCTCAAATGGACGGCGCTATCTTGGTTGTATCCGCAGCTGACGGCCCTATGCCTCAAACTCGCGAACACATCTTGTTGGCTCGCCAAGTTGGTGTTCCTGCAATCGTAGTATTCTTGAACAAAGCTGACATGGTTGACGATGAAGAATTGATCGAATTGGTAGAAATGGAAGTTCGTGAACTTCTTTCTTCCTACGAATTCCCTGGCGACGAAGTACCTATCGTTGTAGGTTCCGCGTTGAAAGCTTTGGAAGGCGATGCTCAATATGTAGCTAAAATTGACGAATTGATGGACGCTGTAGACTCCTACATCCCAACACCAGTTCGTGACACTGATAAACCATTCTTGATGCCTGTGGAAGATGTTTTCACAATCACTGGTCGTGGTACAGTAGCAACTGGCCGTGTTGAACGTGGTCAAGTAAACGTTGGTGATACTGTTGAAGTAGTAGGCTTGAAAGAAAAAGCTGAACAATACGTAGTAACAGGTCTTGAAATGTTCCGTAAAGTGTTGGATTCTGCAGTAGCAGGTGACAACGTAGGTGCATTGCTTCGTGGTGTTGATCGTAAAGACATCGAACGTGGTCAAGTATTGGCTAAACCAGGTTCCATCAATCCACACACAAAATTCAAAGCAGAAGTATACGTATTGACTAAAGAAGAAGGTGGTCGTCATACTCCATTCTTCTCCAACTACCGTCCACAATTCTACTTCCGTACAACAGACGTAACAGGTGTTGTAAACCTTCCTGAAGGTGTAGAAATGTGTATGCCTGGCGATAACGTAACAATGGAAATCGAATTGATTACTCCAATCGCTATCGAAGAAGGTCTTCGCTTTGCGATCCGCGAAGGTGGCCATACAGTAGGCGCTGGCGTAGTAACAGAAATCGAAGGTTAAT
>NZ_QTLR01000015.1:0-5126 GCF_003602765.1 Veillonella sp. AF36-20BH | reverse complement strand
GCCAAAGTGTCGACCTAAGTGACATCCAAGCTTTTGGCTTGGTGTATGTCTCCCTAGAAAGGAGGTGATCCAGCCGCACCTTCCGATACGGCTACCTTGTTACGACTTCACCCCAATCATCGACTTTACCTTAGACGGCTGGCTCCCGAAGGTTACCCCACCGGCTTTGGGCACTTCCGACTTTCGTGGTGTGACGGGCGGTGTGTACAAGGCCCGGGAACGTATTCACCGCAGTATGCTGACCTGCGATTACTAGCGATTCCGACTTCACGTAGGCGAGTTGCAGCCTACGATCCGAACTGAGAGAGTGTTTCTCGGGTTTGCTCCATCTCGCGATCTCGCTTCCGTCTATTAACTCCCATTGTAGTACGTGTGTAGCCCAGGTCATAAGGGGCATGATGATTTGACGTCATCCCCGCCTTCCTCCGCATTGTCTGCGGCAGTCTCTCATGAGTTCCCACCCGAAGTGCTGGCAACATAAGATAGGGGTTGCGCTCGTTGCGGGACTTAACCCAACATCTCACGACACGAGCTGACGACAACCGTGCACCACCTGTTTTCTGGCTTCCGAAGAAGAGGAACCATCTCTGGTTCTGTCCATCAATGTCAAGACCTGGTAAGGTTCTTCGCGTTGCGTCGAATTAAACCACATACTCCACCGCTTGTGCGGGCCCCCGTCAATTCCTTTGAGTTTCAACCTTGCGGTCGTACTCCCCAGGCGGGGTACTTATTGCGTTAACTCCGGCACAGAAGGGGTCGATACCTCCTACACCTAGTACCCATCGTTTACGGCCAGGACTACCGGGGTATCTAATCCCGTTCGCTCCCCTGGCTTTCGCGCCTCAGCGTCAGTTTTCGTCCAGAAAGTCGCCTTCGCCACTGGTGTTCTTCCTAATATCTACGCATTTCACCGCTACACTAGGAATTCCACTTTCCTCTCCGATACTCTAGATTGGCAGTTTCCATCCCATCACGGGGTTAAGCCCCGAACTTTTAAGACAGACTGACCTATCCGCCTGCGCGCGCTTTACGCCCAATAATTCCGGACAACGCTTGCCACCTATACGCATTTCACCGCTACACTAGGAATTCCACTTTCCTCTCCGATACTCTAGATCAGCAGTTTCCATCCCATCACGGGGTTAAGCCCCGAACTTTTAAGACAGACTGACTGATCCGCCTGCGCGCGCTTTACGCCCAATAATTCCGGACAACGCTTGCCACCTACGTATTACCGCGGCTGCTGGCACGTAGTTAGCCGTGGCTTTCTATTTCGGTACCGTCAATCCTTCTCACTATTCGCAAGAAGGCCTTTCGTCCCGATTAACAGAGCTTTACAACCCGAAGGCCGTCATCACTCACGCGGCGTTGCTCCGTCAGACTTTCGTCCATTGCGGAAGATTCCCCACTGCTGCCTCCCGTAGGAGTCTGGGCCGTGTCTCAGTCCCAATGTGGCCGTTCATCCTCTCAGACCGGCTACTGATCATCGCCTTGGTGGGCCGTTACCCCTCCAACTAGCTAATCAGACGCAATCCCCTCCTTCAGTGATAGCTTATACATAGAGGCCACCTTTCATCTTTCCTCGATGCCGAGGTTAGATCGTATGCGGTATTAGCAGTCGTTTCCAACTGTTGTCCCCCTCTGAAGGGCAGGTTGATTACGCGTTACTCACCCGTTCGCCACTAAGATTGATAGAAGCAAGCTTCCATCGCTCTTCGTTCGACTTGCATGTGTTAAGCACGCCGCCAGCGTTCGTCCTGAGCCAGGATCAAACTCTCCAAGATATCTTGAAGCTATTTGAATAGCTCATTTGTTTTGTTGTCGCTACCATTAAGTAGCTTTGAATTATGGTTGGTTTTGACTGTGTCAAAACCCGCACTCTGGCATATGTTCAATCATTTTAATTGATTACCTATCATTGTTCAGTTTTCAAAGATCTGTGCCCCTTCATATGGGGTACTTAAATATAATAACATTTCCATATACTGATGTCAACAAAATTTGGACAAATTTTATGACAAATTTCAGGAAAATTTTATCATTATTTTTGCACAATTTCACGGCCTAATTTTACAGATTTAAAACTTGAGTTATATTACTTTTTTAGACATATCATATAGGGAGAATTTAAAATAAAAAGAAGCCGCAACAAGAATACATCTATTGCATTCTGTTGCGACTTCTTGTCTATATGACAGTGTGTTAATAGAATCCCTTATTTGTATCTCAACACTGTATATTAAAAACTTTTATATATAAGGTTATTGCAACTGCACATTCCTTATAACAAAAGCTATACATATAATGTGATTATATATGTATCAGATGATTAGTTATCTGTCTGAATCGCTTCACGAAGGTTAATTTCGTGCATGTCTCCAACAAAAGGTTCTTCTGCAGACATATTTTTTACAGTTTGTTTTGTAGCAAACCAAACTGCTTCGTTCATGTAATAACGCAATTCTTCATTAGATACATGTTCTTGATCTTGAGCCATGATATCAAGCATAGCATCTTCCAATGCTTGTGCTTCTTCATCTGTCAAAGGACCGCCAACGGCCTTTTGTTTTTGAAGCAATTCATTCATACGATCAACCATGCTGCGCAATACATTGTAACCATAGCTATTTGTGTAACCTTGGTCCTTATCATATTTAGGGAATGTGTAATAGCTATACTCGTTTTTATTACGGTTTTCACCATTCCAGTTCAATGCAGTTTCTTGGCCATGTACATAACCTAAAGAATGTTTACGGAAATAATCAGCATAGTTATGCTTATCTTTAGAATGTAACCATTTAGCTTCTTCTTTAGTCAATGCTTGATGATTTTTCTTTTTGCTTTCAGCTAAAGCAATCTTTCTTTCCGCATTTTCCCATGCTTTCACAAATTCATGGATGCCTTGTACAGTCTGAGGGCTAGCCACAGGAATCAATACGACGGAACCTGTTGTAGGCACTTTAGCCGGATTTGGTAAAAGCAATGGATCATCAAATGTAGCAGATGCCGCATTAACTTGTAATATGCCACTGCCGAATAATACTGCTGCTGTGAAAGCAAGCAAAGTGGATTTTTTCATTATATATTCCTCTTTTCTATCAACGAATTAAATCGGGTGGGAGAATCCCCTAAAAGGGAATCCTCACCCCGTAATGTTCAGTATGAACGTATTATAAACCTAGTCTTGCCATCATTGCAGCAATATTAGCTTTCATTTGTTCATTTTCAGCTTTCAAATCAGCTACTTCACCTTTTAATCCTTGATTTTCAACTTTCATTGCAGCAAGTTCACGTTGCATTGCATATGTGGAACTAATAGGTCCTTTACGGTAACGATCTGCAGTTTCTGCTTCGCCGTCTCTGTTACCTACTTTCCAAGTTACACCAGCATTTGCCATCATATGGCTATTGCTGCCCGCCCAAGCTACGCCAGCATGTAACATCATGGATTCATTTTTGTAATGAGCCACGCCTAATGCCAATGCAGAGTCGCCACGGTAGTTACCATAACCTGCCATGATTTGAGTAGGTTCGTAAGGATCATAAGCCATAGGTTTCAATGCAGACAACGCGGAGGATAAAGCACCAACTTGACGAACTTCGTTTACAACATTATTCATGCTGTTTGCAACACGATTAAGTTGGGAACCATTAACAGCATCAGTGGAAGTGGAGCTAATTTCGCCTGGAGCCACATTAGTAATCTTGTTACCACCGTTGTTCAAACCGGAGCTTGTTAAGGATACGCTGCCACCCGCATTATTTTTAATTGTAATACCGTTACCGTTCATAACAGTTGTATTACCAGCAGCATCCGTAGTCGTTACGGACTCAAGACCTTTCAAGTCTTTAGCCAACTTGATGTTATAGCCATCACCAGCAGCGTTTTTCACAACACCGATATTATTATCTGCCAAACGGTTCACATCAGCACCACCAGTAAGGTTCATAGTATCTCCCAATCCACGAACCACTTTACCGCTATCGCCAGGTTGGTCACCTTGGAATACACGGCCTGCTCTTACTTTATTATTGAAGTCGTCATTAACAGCTTTCAATTGATCTTCGGTTGCCGCTTGTCCACTAGTGATATGAGCAGGATCCCAAGTCTTATTAGTCAAGTTATTCACTGTACCGCCTGTACCGTTAACAGTTACTTTACCTGCTTGGATTGTGCCTTCAGAACCTTTAATGGAGATTTGCTTATCAGGATCTGTTCCAAGAGTAATATCATCATTGAGATTTACTTTATATGTCTTAGATCCATCATTATTAGTTGTGGAGGTCACTGTTGTATTTTTGCCATTCTCTAGTTTAGTTGTAGCACCAGCTACCGCTTTACTCAATTGGTTAACATTTACTGCATCAGTGCCATCGGTACCTTCAGCGACATTAGTAATCTTCTTACCGCCGGCATCGATACCGTCCTTAACAATCTTGGGACCGCCATTGATAGTCAAGCCATCACTGTTCATAACAGTATTACCAGTAGTTACACTGTTCAAGCCTTTCAAGTCCTTAGCAAGACGAACTTTCAAGTTGTTAGCACCATCGGATACAACACCGATATTGTCATCAGTAGTCAATTTATTTACATCAGTAATGCCACCGACTACATTAACTTGTTCATTAAGTTTTTTCTTAATAACAGCACCTGTATCACCGCCATATTTCATGCCATCATCCAATGTTGCAACATCATGTTTTTCGCCGTTCTTTTCTTCGATAACGAGACGAGTGATGTTTGTACCGTCAACGCCAGGTTTACCGTCACCACCTTTAATGGAGATGCCGTTAGCACCATCTTTACCATTCAAGCCGATAGAGCCGTCTTTACCATTGATAACAACAGCGGAGCCGTCTTTACCGTTAACTCCGATGGAGCCGTCTTTGCCGTCAGCACCCTTCTTACCAAGCACCAAATCGTCATTTACGTTAACTTTGTATGGATTATTAGCGGAACCATCGCCTTCAACGGTTGTATTTTTACCGTCTTTAAGGATAGTTTTACCTGCTGCAATAGCGTCTTTCAATTGACCAAAGTTTACTGCATCCGTGTTTTCAGTACCGGCCGCTACATTAGTAATCTTCTTACCGCCTGCATCGATGCCGTCCTTAACAATCTT
>NZ_QTLR01000014.1:0-8176 GCF_003602765.1 Veillonella sp. AF36-20BH | reverse complement strand
AGCATATGCACATGATCTGCCATAAGCTCCCTCTCTATAATCTTGACGCCCTTATATTCGCATAAACGTCTCAGTATTTCACGTAAACTATTTCTGTATTGATTATATATAACTTTACGTCTATACTTAGGTATAAATACTATGTGGTATTTGCATAACCATTTTGTGTGCGCAAGGCTCTGTGTCTTTGTTGCCATATAAAATCACCTTTCTTTTGCATATAATGCGACTTGAACACCTACATTATACTTAAGCAAGGTGATTTTTTTGTATAACTTTCGTTGCCGCACCCGCATAGCGGGTGGTTTTATGATTCGCGACTACGTCGCGAACCAATCTAAAGACAATAACAGAACTGCACCCCAAAAATTGGACACAATTTTTGGAGGTGCAGTTTTTTATGTCAAAATATTCAAAAGAAGTAAAAGAAAATGCTATTTATCTTTCTGAAAAAGGATGGAATGCTTTTAGAATTGCTAAAGGGCTTGGGATTCCAGAAAGTACTGTAAATGGGTGGTTACTTAAATTTAAGATTAATCATAATATAAATAGAAAAATGGTTAAACAAGTATTTTCAGCAGACTTTAAACGTAAAGTTATTGAAACTAGATGGAAAAATAAGTTATCCTTTAAGGAAGTAGCAGAACATTTTAACTTAGATAATCCTAGCCTAATTGCAGCATGGCAAAAAAGATACTTAGATGAAGGAATCTCAGGATTACAACCTAAACCTAAAGGTAGACCATCTATGCAACCGAAAGAACTAATACCACCCACAAAAGATCAAAGTATTAAATCAGACAAAGAACGGATAAAAGAACTAGAAGCTGAAATTGCTCGGTTGAAATATGAAATGTCTTTTTACGATGACTTTATGAAAGAAATGCGTGAAATAGCTAAACCCAATAAGGCTGTAAAAAAAAAGCACAAACAATTGCCATCGAAAGATTAAGAAAAATATATCCTCTTCCGTTTATGCTCAAATACTTTGGTATTAGCCGAAGTACGTATTATGCACGCCTAGCCAGCATAAATAAAGGGGATAAATATATAGAGGAACGAGAAGCTATTCGTACCCTTGTATCGATAAACAAGGGGCGTTATGGATATCGACGAATCACAATAGCATTACATAAATTAGGCTTCAATATAAATCATAAAGTTGTGATGCGTATTATGAAGGAAGAAAACTTAACATGCAAAGTCCGACTAAAGAAGTACCGTTCGTATAGGGGCACCGAAGGAAAAATTGCTCCTAATATTATTAAGCAAAACTTTACGGCAACAAAGCCAGATTAAAAATGGACTACAGATATTATGAACTGCACCCCAAAAATTGGACACAATTTTTGGAGGTGCAGTTTTTTATGTCAAAATATTCAAAAGAAGTAAAAGAAAAGGCTATCTATCTTTCTGAAAAAGGATGGGGGCGCTTTAGAATTGCTAAAGAGCTTGAAGTTCCAGCAAGTACTGTAAGAAATTGGCTACACAAGTTTAAACTTAGTCATGATTTGACCCATAAAATTGGTAAACAAGTATTTTCAGCAGATTTTAAACGTAAAGTTCTTGAAACTAGGTGGAAGAATAAGTTATCCTTTAATGAAACAGCAGAATTATTTAATTTAGATAACCCTAGTCTAATTTCTATATGGCAAAAGCGGTATTTAGACGAAGGAATTTTGGGGTTGTACCCCAAGCCTAAAGGTAGACCATCTATGAAACCGAAAGAACTAATATCTCCCACAAAAGAGCAAAGTATTAAATCAGACAAAGAACGGATAAAAGAACTAGAAGCTGAAATCGCCCGGTTGAAATATGAAATGTCTTTTTACGATGACTTTATGAAAGAAATGCGTGAAATTGCTAAACCCAATAGAGCTGTAAAAAAAAAGCACAAACAATTGCCATCGAAAGATTAAGAAAAATATACCCCCTTCAGTTTATGCTCGAGTACTTTGGCATTAGTCGTAGTACATATTATGCACGTTTAGCTAGCTTAAAAAGTGGAGACAAATATGCAGAAGAACGAGAAGCTATTCGCACACTTGTGGCGATGAATAAAGGTCGTTATGGGTATCGCCGAATTACAATAGCATTGCATAAATTAGGCATTCATATAAACCATAAAGTTGTAATGCGTATTATGAAGGAAGAAAACTTAACATGTAAAGTTCGCCTAAAGAAATACCGCTCATATAGAGGTACTGAAGGAAAAATCGCTCCCAATATTATTAAGAGGAACTTTACTGCAACAAAGCCAGATCAAAAATGGACCACAGATATTACCGAATTTCACGTGTTTGGGCGTAAAGTTTATTTATCACCAATCTTAGATATGTATAATGGTGAAATTGTATCCTATGAAATATCAGAACGACCTGTATTAACACAGGTATTATCTATGCTGGATAAAGCCTTTAGGAATAGACCAAATAGCAAAGGCTGCATCCTACATTCAGATCAAGGTGGCAGTACCAGCATAGTACTTATCAAGAAACATTAAAAAATCACGCTATCATCCAAAGCATGTCTCGAAAAGGAAACTGTTTGGATAATAGCGTGATGAAAAACTTCTTTGGTTTGTTAAAGTCAGAGTTGTTATATTTAGAAAAGTTTGCTTCCTATGAAGATTTTATCAACAAATTAAAGGATTATATTAATTATTACAATACAAAACGCATTAAGCTCAAATTAAAAGGAATGAGTCCGGTAGAATACTGAACTCATTCCCCAAGAGTAGCTTAATTATATCTGTCCAAGAAAATGGGTGCAGATCATAAATCACATTTTAGGACAGCCTTATTACTATAAGTTTTTACCTTCGTAATACAAAACTAATGACACAAATCATAGAGACCATATTTATCTCTCAAATCACGTATTTTATTATATTGTACCTTCAACAAATGAGCTGCTTCCACTAAATTAGTAACCTCAAATTCAAACACACGCTTAACTGAACCTTCAGTTTTTATATCCCAATCGAAAAAGCCTTGGGCAAATTCAGATGCTTTAGGTTTAGGATTTTGCCGATTATATGTTTTCCATTCCTTTATATGTATAATAAATAAAATCTCAAACTCAGGGTACGTATATATATAATAGATAGGAATTTCCCGAAACTCTCTAGGTAACGTAATCGTTTCTTTCAAGCTATCTAATATATAAATGAGTACTGGTGGTTTATCATAATCATTACGCAGTATTTCTTGTAAATGTTTAGTGCGTAGTTTACGAGTGCGCAATTTTCTTAAATTATCAAAATTACAACTACTTACATCTAAAGTTAACTTTTCTTCTTCAGATAGCCACCTTAAGGCATCTTCTTCATTCCGGCCTTCACAAAAGAAAATAATATAATGATTTTCACATATATCTGTTAATGTAGACATACAACACCTATTTAACAGTACCCGCTAACGCCTGTTCTGCTGCTTTCATAGATGCATATTTAGGCACTGTCCCTTTAATTAAATTACCAAAAATGACATTTGATTTGAGTAATTCATTACGTTCAATTTCATCACTGTATTTAACAGCCTCTAATGTTCCATCATTACGTTTACGAGTGATATAAATATTATCTTTTCTTACAAAAGTATCTAATAGTTCTGGGTAGTGAGTTGTAAAAATCAAGCAGGCCCCATGTGGGTTATAATTGCGATTTTCAAATAAAGATAGAATCCATTCTACAAGGCGTTTATTAATATGATTTTCTATCTCATCAAATAGAATATACCCTCCTGCTTTCAATACGGATTGGAGAGCTGGAAAAAAGTGCAATGCTTTTACAGTTCCAGAAGATAAAATGGATTCTAGTTCATCATAAGATAGATTATACTCGGAATCACCATCTTTTTTGAATTTCAATTTGTATTTATCTTTGCCCTCTGACTGTTCAATACAACTAATTGCACTATCAAAACACTGTATAATCGACACATCAGGAATTGTAGGTCGTATATTCCGAACGGTATTATATTTTTCAAACGAACAAAGAACCTTTGTTGCCTTATCCTTAAACATACTCGCAATACTCATGTCATCAAGTAAAAACTTAGCATCTTCAAAATCGGTACGTTGATTAACAACCTTAGAGCGTACAAAATTAAATAGATTCTTTTTAGTTAGTTTTGAGAACGATCGTACTTTCAATATCTCATTCTTATAAATAAAATCATATTCATCGTCCAATGTATATCGTTTTATAATTGAAGATGTTAACTCTAATATTTGTTTACCAATTTCAAACCACATAACAAAAACTATTGGTTTCTCTTTTGTACCATCAGCACTTCCTATAATTTTCTGAATAATTGGTTTAATATGAGGGTCATTCAACCTAGCATCATTAGCCACAATCTGTAACAATATCTGAATAACTTCTAAAATCGTGGTCTTACCTGTTGCATTAAGACCTGTGAAAGCTATTATATTTTGGGAATAAATAGATGCTCCACTATCAATCCTATAAGCCCTTTCTATGTTGTCATTATCAGTAAGTAATTGGCTTACTTTATCGGTTGCTACTAAATCAATATGTAAATTTTTACCAAATAAATTAGTATTATGTATTTCAAACCCTAATAACCGCACTATAACACCTCCTTTTTTAATTATTATATCATAATTAACCCATTTAAAACATTTATTTTGTTTAAAAAGTAAAAAGATTTTGTAGTTCTATTTTATATACAACAACACCTGTCAATAACATTTATATGAACTCTAATAATCTCTGAATCGTCTCATATCGAGAGATATCTCGTATATATAAAGAATATCTTACTAATCGATCCAATGGAGATACATATAGGGAATCTCTATATGTCATTAAAATTGTTTTTAATTCTATTTTTAGATCATCAGATAGCATGCCTATCACAACTTTTATATATTCATAATCAAATACAGATCTTTTAACACTACTATTCTCAATCAATAGTACACTTCCATTCTTTATTAAATCAGTTAATATTTGTATACCTAGACGATAGTATTTATCCAGTTCTTCTAATGATAACCTTGCTACTTGTAATGTTTCAAAGAAAACCAACAATTCTTTTGCACCACATATAGCTTGTTTCCAATTCTCCTTCATATTGTCTAATGATGAACTGCTAAATAATAATTGTATTAATATATCATTAAGCATTAGCTGACCAGTTACATGATATACCCGATTAGTTTCCAATACATGATGCATCAATAATTCACATAAACAAGGGGCTTTCTTTAGCTGTAATCTAGAGCAAATGGCTTGATACAACCGATCTATCTTCTCTTTAATTTCATCTTGAGATAAACTATCCCCTGACAAGCTATTTCTTACTAAATTTTGATTCTGTAATCGTATATTATCATTATACTTAGTGATTAATCTGTTTAAATACTGTGTTAATGAATAAAAAGCAATACTTGCTGTAACAAAATCAGTAGAACATAGTAAAGTATCGATATATCTATTTCCATACTTGATAATATGATGGAACACTAACCAGTATGTATTATCTTTTCCTAATAAGTTAATATACTTATCTATATCTATATCATGCAATATATTAACAAGAATAAATAGAAATTTATAACTATATTCTAAATGATGGCATTCCATATATTGCATATCAATTGTATGATATAAAAACTTATGAGAACAGTCATCAATACAAGGCCTTATTTTATGATGTTTACTTGATAATAATCGAACTAGCCCACCATATAATTTACCTTTTAAATGATGTTGATCTATAAAGGTTCTTACTACAGACTCATCATTAGGATATATAACGAGCCATACCATTAACATAGATACAATATCCAAGGGTGACTGAATTTGCTCAATATTCCCACGAAACATATCTAGTTCTCGTTTCCAATAGTCTTTATATAAGTCAAATACATTTGAATTTATTCCATTAAATAAATCATTTAAAGTATTTAAAGCATCATATTTAACATGTACATTTAATTCACTCATAATAGCTTTGCCACCCCATCCATATGAGGTTGTACTGCATTATTCATTATACTTTCATATAGTGATTTAGCTGTAGCACCTGTGTATTTATGAATACAATGAAAATTTTCACCTAACGAATTAAATGATGTCCCTACAACAAGACATTGTATTTTTTTATCTGTCCGCGTAAATATAAATCGATCGTGAATCGGTATTTTAGTTTCAATACAACGTATACCTAAACTATTATTATGATTCCGATAATAATTTGCTACTGCTCGATATAAAGGAATATGTCTTAATAACTCATCTGCTGTGAAAGCTCGATTAATCCCATCTTTTCGAGTTACATAGAAAACAATAGTCTTCGATTTTGCTGACATGTTAGCCAAAATAGCAAGCCATTCAAAAATCTTATCTTTATCCTTATCATTCCTATAATCGGTAAAATAACTATCACAAATGACAATCTCATCAGCAGCATGATCCAGTTGTCTAATTATATAATCTTTTTCAATTTGTATATCCTCATCACTTCCACAATACAATATTTTATTTACATTATCTGCATATAATGCCACATTATCAACAATCTGTTTATTGTATGCCCTTAACAACTTCGGTTCAATCATTTTTCCTACTGTAAAAGTTTCTTTTTCACTAGATTGTTGAATAATCGTTTTCCCCAATCGCTTAAGCGACAGTTCCACAGGTTCGCGCTGTATATCAATCGCCATATGTATCGAACGTACAATAGATTTATCAATAGATTTATATATTAATTTCCCTTCATGATATATAAATATATCAAAACTTTGCCAAGGATGCTCAGAACTAATATTAATTCTTTTGTTCCCTCTCTCAACATTAACAATAACCGTATCGACAATATACTCAGTATCACCTAAATCATCATAACTTTTAAAATGCACTATAAGCATAGAATCTACAGGAAGATTTGTAAGCGTAAGACCATCAACCCCATCTACTTCATTTCCCCTTACTTCTACAAGAGTAGGCTCAAAGATAAAAATATCCCCTAAATGTAATGGATATTTTTTAAGTTGTAAACCACAATATGTATTAATAAAATCAAATAATTCTACCAATACGTTAACATCATTAGATGTAAATGCATCACTATAAAATAAAAATGACGGTTTTTTAGTTACTATATAGTGACTACAATATGCTGATGCCATATCTCCATAAGGATTCAAATCCGCCCCAGTAGACAATACCCCCTGTATAGATATCAATGGACTCACCTTATTAAGCACAACATCACTATCTACTTTTCGTTCTATAAATTCTAACAGTTTACCATCTAGTGTAGTACATTCCTTATGATTAATGATATCAACATCATCAACCCCTCTATGATACACACAAATAATATCTTCTCCATCAAAAACAATCCTGTTTTCAATCATATAAATACCCTCCTAATATATAAAAATGTATCAACAAAACATTTGTTGATACATTTCAATAAAGAGAGAATAAAATCCTGCTAAAATATGTAATTGTATATATTCAACGATCATAACCAGCCGTAAAATAGGTAATTTGCTGTGCTCCTATAACGGACTTTTCGTCGCTAGGAGGTTCTTTTCTTTTCTACATAAACTTTACCATCCCTCAACTTAACTAATAGTTTAGTCCTAACTATTTATTATTTCCACATAAAACTTATAAATAATATCACTAAGATATTCATATTCTAATAATAAAAATACAATTGAGGATATTATTACTAATTAATCTATATTTGTTTCTAAATAACTCAATAATATTTTCAATTTTTGATCTATTGGTACCTCTAAACTATCAGGCATAAGACCCAATTTTAATGTTGTTCTATCTTTTAATTCATCAAATATACTGAATGATTTTATCGATTCACAAAATATCCTCCGTTTTTTTCACAAGTTAGTATAAATTCTATATCTTGAACTAACAAAAGTTCAATAGCATTAACAAATATACAAAATAATTTTCAAGTCAATATATTCTTTGTATCCTCTATATAGCTTTAATAAAATAATCTAGCTTTGATAAAAAATCATATTAGGTATATCATGTATAATTTCAGCAGTTGTTTTTATAGAACTTAATATAGGAATATTGCTAGTAGCAAACAAATCAAATATATTTAGAGCCAAATCAGAACCACCCGTAAAACGGGTGGTTTGCTCACGGGCTATAAGCCCGTAG
>NZ_QTLR01000013.1:0-24334 GCF_003602765.1 Veillonella sp. AF36-20BH | reverse complement strand
CGAAGGTGGCCATACAGTAGGCGCTGGCGTAGTAACAGAAATCGAAGGTTAATACAAGTTTATAGCTCAATGTATCGATACATTAGCTATATAATTGAATTTTAGACTCAATAAAAGGGACCCAATGGGTCCCTTTTATTTTGTATATATTGATGATTAAGAGTATAGAATTGAATCGCTAATATATTGAAACAATGATGATTTTGTAAGGTGATATATACGTTGTATTCAGGCTTCAAAGGATAATCATACTATTGATACAAATTGAGAAGAAATTTTAATATATTGTAACCTTAGATACAACTTTATTTATAAAATTAGTGTATATTATATATGAGGAGAGCATAGGCTCTCTTTTTGTGCTTTTATAGAAAAGGAGGTAATGTGATGGGCGAATACAAAAAGTATTGGATAGCCGTAGTAGCAGTTCTTATTATTGGATTCTCTATTCTTGGCTATTTGGGTACTGATGTATATCATCAAGCGCCACCGGTACCAACCGCGTATGTATCTCAAGATGGACAGGTTTTGTTCACTAAGGATGATATCTTACATGGTCAATCGGCTTGGCAATCTACAGGTGGTCAATCTGTAGGGACCGTACTAGGTCATGGCGCATATCAAGCCCCGGACTGGACAGCTGATTGGTTGCACAAAGAAGTGTCCGTAATGCTTGATATCAAGTCTCAAGAAGCTTTTGGTGTTCTTTATGAACAGTTAGGTGATGTGCAGAAAGCGGCTGTTAAAGAAGCAGTTAAAGCAGAGTACTTTAACAGTGCTGTTCGTGAAGATGGAACTGTTGTGCTTTCACCGGAACGTATTACAGCGATGAATTTAACCGGACAATATTTTATTGAACTGTATGGTGATAACCCTAAATTGTCCGAAACACGCGATCATTTTGCGATGAAAGACAATACGTTGCCAGAATTAAAAGATCGTATTGATATGGCACGATTCTTCTTCTGGACTACGTGGATGGCATCGACTCAACGCCCTGGTACAGATGCAACATACACCAACAATTGGCCTCACGAGCCATTGTTAGATCATAATCCAACACCGGAAAGCGTAGCTTGGTCTGTTGTGAGTGTTATTATTTTACTTTGTGGTATTGGTATTGTCGTATGGATGTGGGCATTCGGTCGCAAACAAGATGAACATGAATTAACACCACCTGCGGAAGATCCAATTTCCAAATTGCATCTCACACCATCTCAACGGTCTTTAGGAAAATATTTATTTACGATTTTGGCATTATTTTTACTCCAACTTGGTATGGGTGGTATCATTGCGCACTACACCGTAGAAGGACAGGCTTTCTATGGCATTCCATTGGCGCAGTATTTCCCATATTCTATTGCTCGTACTTGGCATATTCAAGCATCCTTGTTCTGGATTGCGATGGCATTCTTGAGTGCCGGTTTATTCTTGGCGCCGATTATTAATGGCGGTAAAGATCCTAAGTTCCAAAAATTGGGCGTGGATATTTTGTTCTGGGCACTCGTTGTGTTGGTAGTGGGTTCCTTTACAGGTACATATTTAGGTGTTGCTCATGAGATTCCGGCGTCTCTAAACTTCTACTTGGGTCACCAAGGATATGAGTTTATCGAGTTGGGGCGCGTATGGCAATGGATTGAATATATCGGCATTCTATTTTGGCTTGTACTCATGGTGCGCAGCATCATTGGTGCTTTCAAAAATAAAGGGGATAAAAACCTTATTGCTGCCTTTATTTTCTCCGTTGTGATGGTCGGTATTTTCTATGGACCAGGTCTTTTCTACGGAGAACACAGCCACTTGGCAATCATGGAATACTGGCGCTGGTGGGTTATTCACCTTTGGGTAGAAGGATTCTTTGAAGTATTCTCTACTACGTTGATGGCCTTTATTTTCGTAACACTTGGTCTCGTATCTTACCGTGCAGGTACCATAGCAGCGATTTCGTCCGGTGCCATTTACCTTATCGGCGGTATCCCTGGTACATTCCATCATCTTTATTTCACCGGTGTTACATCGACTATCGTGGCCACAGGGGCATCGTTCTCCGCGTTGGAAGTAGTGCCTCTTGTACTCTTGGGATATGAAGCGTTTGAAAATTATACACGCCTTCATAGTGCTCCTTGGATGCATCGACTAAAATGGCCTGTATACTGCTTCATTGCCGTATCCTTCTGGAACTTGGTGGGTGCAGGCATCTTCGGCTTCTTAATTAATATGCCGGTTTCCTTGTTCTATATTCAAGGTCTAAATACGACAGCTGTTCATGCTCATACGGCGTTGTTCGGCGTATACGGGTTCTTGAGTTTAGGCTTTGTATTCCTCATCGCTCGTTATATTCGACCTGAAGTGGAATTTAACGACAAGTTGATGAAATTCGGTTTCTGGGCATTGAATTGGGGCCTTGCGTTAATGGTTCTTATCAGTCTATTGCCAATTGGCTTGATTCAAAGTTGGGCAAGTGTTACACAAGGCTTATGGCTCGCTCGCAGTGAAGACTTTATGCAACAACCATTGTTACAAAATTTGCGTTGGCTTCGCATGGTTGGCGATACCATCATGATATTGGGGGCATTGGCCTTCTTCTGGCAAATCGTGAAAGTAACTTTCACAAAGAAACAGTAATAAACGAAGCAATAATAGTAAATATGTAATTATAATATTAAATATAATATATATAAGCTAACTATAAGCTAATATGACATGGCGTTCTTTGGGTAGACAAGGGGCGCCATTGTCTGTTATACTATCCATGTCAGGCATACGTGCCTGGCTTTTTTGAGTTGCTTAATTTCTTGACATCGCTTGCTACGTATGATATAGTTTTTTAGTATGTAGTCGAGCGTTTTCGAGTACAAGAGACAGATTAGTAAATATAAAGCGAGGTGTATCCGGATGCGTAATGCCATTACTTTAGCTTGCACAGATTGCAAACAACGCAACTATCAAACGAACAAGAATAAAAAGAACAATCCTGATCGTATTGAAATGATGAAATATTGCAAATTCTGCGGTAAACATACATTACACCGTGAAACAAAATAATTCTTATCATTCATTACCTGTTGATTTGAGGATGTGAAACACAATGGCAAAGTCTAACTCAGCAGTGCAGCAGCGTGGTGGATTTGGAAAATTCTTCCGCGGTGTGAAAGCTGAACTAAAAAAAGTAGTCTGGCCAACAAAAAAAGAGCTTATCAATTACACAATAGTAGTATTCTTAGTGACCATATTCATCGCTTTGATTATTTCTGTGCTTGATGGACTCTTTGCCCAACTTTTTAATACGTTGTTGCACTTTGTTGGATAAGGGGGCCATTACATGGAAGCAGATAAGAAGTGGTATGTAATTCATACCTATTCAGGCTACGAAAATAAAGTAAAAACCACTCTTGAACTTAAAGTTCAATCTATGGGGCTACAAGATGTGATCAGCCGAATTTTGGTGCCTCTTGAAGACGAAATAGATGAAAAAGATGGGGTTAAAAAAGTAGTAAAACGTAAGATATTTCCTGGGTATGTATTGGTGGAAATGGAAGTTAATGACCGTTCTTGGTATGTTGTACGCAACACGCCAGGTGTAACAGGTTTCGTTGGCTCTGCTACAAAACCAGTTCCACTTTCTGATTCCGAAGTAGAACATATACTTAAGTCTCAGGGCTTGGATAAGAAACCAACCATTAACGTTGATGTAGAAGTTGGTGAAACGGTTCGCATTACGTCCGGTGCCTTTGAAGATAAACTAGGTGTTATTACCGAACTTAACCCTGATAAAGGAACATTGAAACTTAGCGTAGAAATGTTCAATCGAGATACCGAGGTAGAGTTAGAGTTCTCTCAAGTTGAGAAAGCTCTTTAATATATAAATATAATAATATAACTCTAAAAAGAGCAATCGATTTTGGTTGCCAGTGGGAGGATATATATCCGTTACCACCACAGTATAAGCATAGGAGGTTTAATTACCCATGGCTAAGAAATTAGTTAAACAAGTAAAACTACAAATTGAAGCCGCTAAAGCTACTCCAGCACCACCAGTTGGTCCTGCACTAGGTCAAGCAGGTGTTAACATCGTTGCTTTCACAAAAGAATTCAACGAACGTACTGCTAAACAAGCTGGCTTAATTATTCCAGTAGTTATTAACGTATATGAAGATCGTAGCTTCGACTTCATCACTAAGACTCCACCAGCTGCAGTATTGTTGAAAAAAGCTGCAGGTATTCCAAAAGGTTCTGGTGTGCCTAACCGTGATAAAGTAGCAAAAGTAGGTCGCGATAAAGTTCGTGAAATTGCTGAATTGAAAATGCCTGACTTGAATGCTAATACCGTAGAACAAGGTATGCGCATGGTGGAAGGTACTGCTCGCAGCATGGGCATTGAAATCGTTGACTAATAAGCGTACGACTTGCGCATAAGGCGCAAATCGGTGGGAGGGAATTCCCGTTTGACCACATAAGGAGGATATTATAATGGCAAAAGTAGGTAAGAAATACGCTGAAGCAGTAAAACTTATTGAAGCTGGTAAATTCTACGAACCAGTAGAAGCAATTGAGTTGGTTAAGAAAACTGCAACTGCAAATTTCGATGAAACAGTTGAAATTGCTTTCAACTTGAATGTCGACCCTAAATACGCTGATCAACAAGTTCGTGGTGCAGTAGTATTGCCTCATGGTACTGGCAAAACTAAACGCGTTCTTGTATTCGCAAAAGGCGACAATATTAAGGCAGCTGAAGAAGCTGGTGCAGATTTTGTAGGTTCTGAAGAGTTAGTAGCTAAAATCCAAGGTGGTTGGAGCGACTTCGACGTAGTAGTTGCTACACCAGACATGATGGGTCAAGTTGGCCGTCTTGGTAAAATTTTGGGTCCTAAAGGCTTGATGCCAAACCCTAAAGTTGGTACAGTAACTCCAGACGTTGCTCGTGCAGTAAACGAAATCAAAGCTGGTAAAATCGAATACCGTACTGATAAAGCAGGTATTATCTCTTGCTCTATCGGTAAAGCATCTTTCGATGAAGAAAAATTACTTGACAACTACCGTACAATCGTTGATACTATTATCAAGGCTAAACCTGTAGCAGCTAAAGGTCAATACATTAAATCTGTAACCTTGTCCGCTACAATGGGCCCTGGTGTACCTTTGAATGTGTTCAAATTGAGCACTGTTTCCAAAGAGCAATAATTAAATATGTCTCTTAGCTGTAGACGGCTGGTATGTATAATGGATGAAAATCCGCCCGCTGAGGCTGACACTAGAACAATCTAGGACTAGTTCGACCTCATCGCGTGCGATGGGGTCGTTTTTTACGCTAAGATAGTACATAGAGCACCAAAAAATCTACAAGGAGGTAATCTAATGGCTGTCACTGAACAAAAGAAAGCAATCGTTGCTCAAATGAAAGAAACTCTTTCTGAAGCAAAAGGCGCTGTATTGATTGGTTACTCTGGTTTGACTGTTGCGCAAGCAACTGATCTTCGCCGCAAAATGTTGGCTGAAGGTGTTGAATACAAAGTAATCAAAAATACTTTGACTCGTATTGCTGCAAATGAATTGAATCTTGAAGGTTTCGCTGAGCATTTAGAAGGTCCAACTGCATTGGCTACTTCTAAAGAAGATGCTGTTGCACCTGCTCGTGTAATCGAACAATTCATCAAAACTACTGAGAAAGAAGTTGTAACAGTTAAAGCTGGTATCGTTGAAGGCGAAGTTATGGACGCTGCAGGCGTTAAAGCAATTGCATCTCTTCCAAACCGCGAAGGTATGCTTTCCATGTTGCTTTCCGTATTGCAAGCACCTGTTCGCAACGTTGCATACGCTGTCAAAGCTGTTGCAGAAGCTCAACCTGCAGAATAATATTTTTTGCAAAGTATTCGTTGGCCGCTTGAGGCTGGCACTATAAACTAATTTATGGAGGAAATCTAAAATGGCATTGAACATTGAAAACATCGTTGCTGAATTGAAAGAAGCAACAATCCTTGAACTTAATGATCTTGTAAAAGCAATCGAAGAAGAATTTGGCGTAACTGCAGCAGCTCCTGTAGCTGTAGCAGCTGCTGGTGGTGCTGAAGGCGGCGCTGCTAAAGATTCCTTCGACGTAATCTTGAAAGATGCTGGCGCATCTAAAATCAACGTAATCAAAGTTGTTCGTGAAGCAACTGGTCTTGGCTTGAAAGAAGCTAAAGCTATCGTTGACGGCGCTCCTGCACCTGTAAAAGAAGGCGTAGCTGCTGAAGCTGCTGAAGCTTTGAAAGCTCAATTGGAAGAAGCTGGCGCATCCGTAGAATTGAAATAATTCTGGACATATTAAAGGCGTACCCTATGGGTACGCCTTTTTTTATTGAAGCTTATAAATTGATGCGAGTTTTGTTTTGTTGACTAATTTTGCCTCTGGATACGATAATGCATTAGAAAAGTCTTTGTCATATTTTTTCGGAACGATGACATAGGCACCACGATTATTTGATACATCTTTTAGAAATGTTTCTTTAGTTATGGTAGGCATTAATGTTTTGCCTTCGGTCCATATAGAATCATCAGTTGTATCTACGAAAACTTGGGTAGGTGTAGTGTCCATGTAATATACAATGGAAGTATAGTAACTGCCATATACATATATTGGTTTTGATGTATCTTCGATGAACGTTCTAAACTGTAAACCAGATTGATTAAATAATATTGGTGGTACTGTAATTGTAATAGCTGAGTATAAAGTAATTAGTGGAACTAAAGCATATATTGCTAGTTTGAAAAATGATGTTATGTAGTATCGACCGATTAAAATCATACATACTATAATAAAGGAACCTACGATTAACGGTTTACTATCAAGACTTTTATCAAAAGCTGTAGCAAATGTAAAAATCATGTAGTAAATACCTAGTGGTAGGGTAATTAAATAATTAAACTTTTTGAATGATTGAGTAAATTCACCGGTTTCTTTGTCAGTAACTAATTCACAAATTTTTACAGCCGCCCATATTATACAAGGAATAATGGCAGGTAATGTGTAGGTTAGATACTTTGTAGCTACTAGAGAGTAGAATAGAACTATAACTATAAACCATATAATACCTAATAGATCAAAATCATCTTTCCAGTTAAGATCTTTTAAATGATAGACTATTACAGGTGTCCATGGTAATAGTGAAAGGGGCACAATTAATAGATAGTAATACCATACATTAAATTTAGGATGTTCAGATATAAGAGCTCGATCTACATTGTGTAGACCTAAGAATCCGGAAATAAACTGCTCACCGTGAATGGAATACATAGCAATATACCAAGGGCTAGCTATCGCTATAAAGCCTAATAGTCCTAAGGGATTAAATAGTAATTTTATATCCTTTGAAAGTTGATAGCTTTTATCCTTTCTATGGATTGCGTGGTGTGCACATATATAAATAAGTAATATCAGTCCAGGTAAAATAATGCCTATAGGTCCTTTGGTAATCACGGCTAAGGCAGCAGCAATGTAAGCTTTCACCATAGCTGACCTGTCATTATTGGTAAAAGCTAAATAGCTATATCCAAATATAGCTAGGGTGAAGAGAAATAGAAATCCATCGGTTATAACTGCATGAGATATATACCAAAACTGTAGTGTACTCATTAATAAAATCGCACAGAGTATACCGGCAAAGGTACTTTTAGATATGCGGTAAGTTATATGATACATTAGGGCCACGCTAGCTCCCGCAACAAGTGTATTCGGTATACGAGATGTAAAGTCTGATATACCAAAAAGTTTGTACGTAATCATAAGTGCCCAATAGGTGAGCGGTGGTTTATCATACCATACGTGATCATATATCATGGGGGATATCCATGAGTTGTGTTTTAGCATGGTGATGGCGGAGAGAACATAGTTGGACTCCACCGGATCAGTGATTGGCAAATAGGCATTATAAAAGCCGTAGCATAAAACGGTTAATAAAAAGAGCGCACCTATGCGCAGCATGTGATTGTTAATCATAGTTACTCCTTACTTATATAGTTTATATTATTGTACTATAGGGCGTGTAATATTTAAACTAATCAAAGATAAAAATAGAGCCTTTATAAATATGGAGATAATATGGAGATAATATGGAGATAATATGGAGATAGTTACAAAAAAAATAATTATTTATGAAATAATATATTGTATAGAATATTGTTTATTCGGAATACATGAAATGACTTTTATGTATACAAAATACATGCTATAATGAGCGCATAAGATAAAACCGTTTCATTAAACTATCATCTAATATATGAAATAGTGGAAAGAGGATCTATTATGAGAAAAGAACATGATTTCCTAGGTGAATTAGAAGTAGCGGATGAGTTATATTATGGTGTGCAAACGATTCGTGCCTTAGAAAACTTCCATATTACAGGGAAACATTTAGACCAAGATTTTATTAAAGCTCTAGCGATGGTAAAAAAAGCATCTGCTTTAGCTAATATGAAAACAGGTCGTCTCAATGTATCTATCGGTAAAGCGATTGTTCAAGCAGCTGATGAAGTTATTGCAGGTGAATTTGCTGACCAATTTCCAGTTGATCCAATTCAAGGTGGTGCTGGCACTTCTGTGAATATGAATATGAACGAAGTGTTGGCAAATCGTGCTTGTGAAATTTTAGGTCATCCAAAAGGTAGCTATGATATTGTAAGCCCTAACAATCACTGTAACATGGCACAATCTACAAATGACGCTTTCCCAACAGCGATTAAAGTTTGTGCAATTTTGAAATCTAAACCGTTACTTGAAGCTTTGCAACGTCTTGTTGATGAGCTTGAGAAAAAGGCTGATGAATATAGTGAAATTTTAAAAATGGGGCGTACTCATTTACAAGATGCGGTGCCTATTACATTGGGACAAGAGATGGGCGCTTATGCATCTGGTATTCGTCGTGGAATTAAACGTATTAAATCTGCCGTTGAAGGTGCACATGTAATCAACATGGGTGCCACTGCAGTTGGTACAGGCCTTAATGCTGAACCTAATTATATTCATGATGTAGCTTATGAACTTAGTGAAGTAGTAGGCGAACCGTTCTACACCGCGGAGAACTTAATCGATGCCACAAACAATACAGACGTATTTGCTGATATCTCTAGCGGTTTGAAGGTAACTGCACTTGTGTTGATTAAGATGGCAAATGATTTTCGCTTAATGGCATCTGGACCTCGCTGTGGCATTGGTGAATTAAAATTGCCTGCCCGTCAACCAGGCTCCTCTATCATGCCAGGAAAAGTAAATCCTGTTATTGCTGAAGTATTGAATCAAGTGTGTTACCAAGTTATCGGTAATGACCTTACTATTACATTAGCTGTAGAAAATGGTCAATTCGAGTTAAATGTTATGGAACCTGTATTGGCATACAACTTGTTCAATAACCTTTGCTACCTCAAAAACGGTGTAAATACATTCGTTGATAAATTGCTTGTTGATCTTGAAGTAGACCGTGAACAATGCGAGTACTGGTTGAATCGTTCCGTTGGTATCGTAACAGCATTGTTGCCACATCTTGGCTATGAAACAGCTTCTGCATTGGCGAAAGAAGCGTATGAAACAGGTCGAGCTATTCGCGATATCATCTTGGATCAAGGTTTATTGACTGAGGATGAAATTAATCATATTCTTTCTCCTAAAGAAATGACTCGCCCTGGTATCGCTGGTGCGAATCTTTTAAAACAAAAAGGCAACTAATTTATGGTTCTCTTTTGATACATGAATAAAGCATGAAAATAAAAGACTGTCAACCCTTTTGGTTGACAGTCTTTTTTAATACTGATAGAATTATATATTGCAAAAGTAGCGTTTTCTGCTTTTGGATGTAAAAACTATAACACAAATAGTGATGAGGTTTTCTTCCAAGGTTGTGCTTGGTTAATGGGAAGCAAGGTTATTTTAAAAATGAAATGGACCTTGCTTTATTTGACGTTGCCCGAGCAGGAAAACTGAGACCTGTAAGATGTCTTTTTCATGCCGTTATAGAAAATGGTAGACCAGTGTGATTTGATAGGGGTGAAAGCAAATATGTTCAAACCTGAACAGGTAGGCAAACGAACTCGTTATACGTACGCTAAAATTAACGAAGTTATCAAGATGCCGCATTTATTGGACATTCAACGTAAATCGTATGAGTGGTTCTTGGAGAGTGGTTTACAAAATATTTTCAACGATATTTCTCCGATTAAAGACAATTCAGGTAATCTAGTACTTTCTTTTGAAGGTTTCAGCTTAGGTGAACCTAAGTATGATATTAATGAATGTAAAAACCGTGATGCTACTTACGCAGCACCACTTCGTGTAAATATTCGCTTGGTAAATAATGATCCAGAAAATATGGACATTAAAGAACAAGAAGTATTCATGGGCGATTTCCCATTGATGACAGATACAGGTACTTTCATCATCAATGGTGCAGAACGTGTTATCGTATCCCAATTAGTACGTTCTCCAGGCGTTTACTACAATAAAGAAATCGATACAATGGGTAACCGTTTGTATGATTCCACAGTTATTCCTAACCGTGGTGCATGGATTGAACTTGAAACAGATGCTAGTGAAGTGGTAGCTGTTCGTATTGACCGTAACCGTAAATTACCAGCTACTGTATTGGTACGTGCATTAGGTTGGGATACGAATGAAAGTATCCTCGACCTCTTCTGGAATGGTAAAACTGATGAGGATGGTTTACCAGTATATGATGAACGCATCGTTCGTACATTAGAAAAAGATACAACTCAATCTGCTGATGAAGCATTGGTTGAAATCTATAAAAAATTACGTCCAGGTGAGCCTCCTACTGTAGAGTCTGCTCGCAACTTGTTCGATAACTTGTTCTTCGATGCACGCCGTTATGACTTAGCGCGCGTTGGTCGTTATAAATTGAACAAAAAACTTGGCTGGCGCCAACGTATGTTGGGTCAAACATTGGCTCAACCAATTGTAGATCCAGAAACTGGCGAAATTATCCTTGATGCAGGCGTACAAGTTGGGGAAGAACAACTTGATATCGTTGCTAATAGCCATGTTTTCGATGGTGAAGGTTTTGCTGAATTCTATATCGTAAATAATGATGGTGTAGAGTCTAAAGTTATCTGTAATAACTGCAACTTACCATATGATCACCGTACAGTAACACGTGAAGACATGATCGCTAACATTTCTTACTTGCTCAACCTTATGGATGGTGCAGGTCATACAGATGATATCGACCACTTGGGTAACCGTCGCCTTCGTTGCGTAGGCGAATTGTTGCAAAACCAATTCCGTATCGGTTTAACTCGTATGGAACGTGTTGTTCGTGAGCGCATGACCATTCAAGAAACTGAATCCATTACACCTCAAGCGTTGATCAATATTCGCCCTGTAGTGGCAGCTATCAAAGAATTCTTTGGTTCTTCTCAATTGTCTCAGTTCATGGACCAAACAAACCCATTGGCAGAATTGACTCACAAACGTCGTCTTTCTGCCCTTGGCCCTGGCGGCTTGTCTCGTGAGCGTGCAGGTTTCGAAGTTCGTGACGTGCATCATTCTCACTATGGTCGTATGTGTCCTATTGAAACTCCAGAAGGTCCAAACATTGGCTTGATTAACTCCTTGTCCAACTATGCAAAGGTAAACGAATTTGGCTTCATCGAAGCACCATACCGTAAAGTAGAAAAAGTGTATGGTAAAGGCAAGGATGCTGATAAAGTTGTTAAAGTGCGCGTATCTGATAGCGTAGTATACATGACCGCTGATGAAGAAGAAGGCATGACAATTGCCCAAGCAAACTCTCCGCTTGATGCAGAGGGGTACTTCACAACTGAACATGTTGCTTGTCGTCGTGGTCATGATGTATTGGAAGTTACACCAGATAAGGTTGATTATATGGACGTTAGTCCAAAAGAAGTTGTATCTATTGGTACAGCTATGATTCCATTCCTTGAAAATGACGATGCTAACCGTGCCTTGATGGGCGCGAACATGCAACGTCAAGCGGTACCACTTTTGCGCGCTCAAGCACCACTTGTTGGTACAGGTATGGAATATACAGCAGCTACTGACTCTGGTGTTTGCGTATTGGCGCGTGAAGCAGGTAAAGTTGTACGTTGTTGGGGTAATGAAATCCACGTTCTTCGCGATAGCGATGGTCGTGTTGATACATACCATTTGAATAAATTCCTTCGTTCTAATCAATCCACGTGCTTTAACCAAAAACCAATCGTCAATCGTGGGGACCATGTTGTAAAAGGCCAAGTATTGGCTGATGGTCCTGCTACAGATGGCGGCGAATTGGCATTAGGTTATAACGTTCTTGTAGCGTTCATGCCTTGGGAAGGTTATAACTACGAAGATGCTATCTTGCTTAGTGAAGAACTCTGCAAAGAAGATATCTATACATCCATTCATATTGAAGAATACGAATGTGATGCTCGTGATACCAAATTAGGTGCTGAAGAAATTACTCGTGAGTTGCCTAATACAGGTGACGACACACTTAAAAACTTAGACGAAGATGGTATTATCTGCATTGGTGCAGAAGTACATCCTGGCGATATCCTTGTAGGTAAAGCTACACCAAAAGGTGAAACTGAGCTTACTCCAGAAGAACGTTTGTTGCGTGCTATTTTTGGTGACAAAGAACGTGAAGTTCGCGATACTTCTTTGCGCGTGCCTCATGGCGAATCTGGTAAAGTTGTAGATGTAAAAGTCTTCACCCGTGAAAATGGCGACGAATTACAACCAGGCGTAAATAAACTTGTTCGCGTATATATCGCTCAAAAACGTAAGATTCATGAAGGCGATAAAATGGCGGGCCGTCATGGTAACAAAGGTGTCGTTTCTCGCGTTATGAGAAAAGAAGATATGCCATTCCTTCCAGATGGTACTCCAGTACAAATCGTATTGAACCCATTGGGCGTACCTTCTCGTATGAACATCGGTCAGGTTCTTGAAACTCACTTGGGGTGGGCTGTTCAAGGCTTAGGTATGAAAATCAAAGCTACAGACCTTCACATTCAAAACGTGTTGAAAGAAGCCCGTACTGATGCATCTTACTGGGAACAAATCGATGCAATCCGCGACCTTTATGCTCAAATTGAGGTATTGGAAGCGAAAGTTGCGGAAGATGTTACGGTAAATCATTTCGAAGAAAATGAGCAAATCATTGCTTTGAAAACTAAAATTTTAAAACATGTAGAAGCAGCAGCGCAAAAGAAATTGGATGCTATGGGTGGCGAAGCTCGTTACCAAGAGCTTAAAGCTATTGAAGCTAAATACAATGCACTTCATGTAGAATTCTTTGATTCTGAAGAAGAGGCTCCTGAAATGGATCCTGCGCTTGTAGAAGAATTAGAGGCAATTAGCAAAGTCAAGAATACTCTTAACAACATTCACTCTGCTGAAGAAAAACGCGTTGAAATTCGCAAAGAGTTGGAAAGCCTTGGCTATGATTTTGACAAATATGGCATGCCAAAACCAGATGTAGCAGGTATTCATATTGCTACACCTGTATTTGATGGTGCTCACGAAAAGGACGTATTCGAAACATTGGCGATTGCAGGTCGTCCTGATGATGGTAAAACTGTTCTATATGATGGTCGTACTGGTGAACCGATGGATAACCGCGTTACTGTTGGTTACGTTTACATGCTTAAACTCCATCATTTGGTTGATGACAAAATCCATGCTCGTTCTACAGGTCCGTACTCCCTTGTTACACAACAACCTTTGGGCGGTAAAGCTCAGTTCGGTGGCCAACGTTTCGGGGAAATGGAAGTTTGGGCTCTAGAAGCATATGGCGCAGCCTATACCCTTCAAGAGCTATTAACTGTTAAGTCTGACGACGTTGTTGGTCGTGTGAAAGCATACGAAAAAATCGTTAAAGGCGAAAACATCCCTGAACCAGGTGTACCTGAGTCCTTCAAGGTATTGCTTAAAGAACTTCAAAGTATCGGTCTCGATGTAAAAATCTTGAACGAAGATCAAGAAGAAGTTGTTATGAAAGAACTTGAGGACGAAGATGAGGTGGTAGAAACTGGTATTGAAGAAGTTATGGAAGGCAGTGCTGTAGAAACTGATGAAGTAACTGTAGTAGAACCAGAAGTAGAGGAAGAGGAAGACTTACCAGCTGATAATGGCGGTGAAGATGATATCCTTAGCCAATTGGCGTACCCAATGGGCGACTCCTCTAACGATGAAGACTAAAACTATCTATAAGGAAGGGAGCGATAGTAGTGCTAGACGTAAATGAATTCGATTCCATGCGAATCGGTTTAGCCTCTCCAGAGCAGATTTTATCCTGGTCTCATGGGGAAGTTAAGAAACCTGAAACAATTAACTACCGTACGTTGAAGCCAGAACGTGATGGTCTATTCTGTGAACGCATTTTTGGACCAACAAAGGACTGGGAATGTCACTGCGGCAAATATAAACGCATCCGCCATAAGGGCGTAGTCTGCGACAAATGTGGTGTAGAGGTTACCCGTGCGAAAGTACGTCGTGAACGTATGGGCCATATTCAATTGGCTACTCCTGTATCTCACATTTGGTACTTCAAAGGAATCCCATCCCGTATGGGTCTTATCCTTGACATATCACCACGTTCTTTGGAACGCGTATTATACTTTGCTTCCTACATCGTAGTAGATCCAGCTGGCACACCATTGACAAAACGTCAATTGTTGTCCGAGCAAGAATACCGCGAATACGAAGCTCAATTTAATGAAGACGGTTATACTATTGGTGGTAAATCCGTCGTAATCGAAACAGTGGCTCAACGTAATGAACGTTTAGCTATTGTTCGTGAAGCACAACGCAAAGAGCGCTATAATGCGGCTCTTCGTGATGATGCAACAATACCAGAAGCTGATAAGGAATACGAAGAATTAACTCGCGAAGAACGCTATGAGTTAGGCGCTGCTGAAGAGGTTCTCTTCGCATGTATCGACATGGGTGCTGAAGCGGTAAAAGCTCTCTTATCAGAACTTGATCTTGAAGCATTGAATGCCGAATTGCGCGAAGAGTTGAACACTGCTAGTGGTCAACGTAAAATCCGTGCAGTTCGTCGTTTGGAAGTAGTAGAAGCATTCCGTCAATCTGGGAACCGTCCAGAATGGATGATTATGGACATCGTTCCTGTAATCCCACCTGAATTACGTCCTATGGTCCAATTAGATGGTGGCCGTTTTGCTACATCTGACCTCAACGATTTATACCGTCGTGTTATCAACCGTAACAACCGTTTGAAACGTTTACTCGACTTGGGTGCTCCTGATATCATCGTGCGCAACGAAAAACGCATGCTTCAAGAAGCGGTTGATGCATTGATTGATAATGGCCGTCGCGGCCGTCCTGTTACAGGTCCTGGTAACCGCCCATTGAAATCCTTGTCCGACATGCTTAAAGGTAAACAAGGTCGTTTCCGTCAAAACTTGCTCGGTAAACGTGTTGACTACTCCGGTCGTTCCGTAATCGTAGTAGGTCCTGAACTTAAAATGCACCAATGTGGTTTGCCAAAAGAAATGGCATTAGAATTGTTCAAACCATTCGTTATGAAACGTTTGGTAGAACGCGGTCAAGCATCCAACATCAAGGCTGCTAAACGCCAAGTTGAAAGAATTGGCCCTGGCGTGTGGGAATCCTTGGAAGAGGTAATTAAAGAACATCCAGTTCTCTTGAACCGTGCCCCTACATTGCATAGACTTGGTATCCAAGCCTTCGAACCAATCCTTTGGGAAGGTCGTGCTATCAAATTGCATCCATTAGTATGTACAGCCTTCAATGCCGACTTTGACGGTGACCAAATGGCGTGTCACTTACCATTGTCCGTAGAAGCACAAGCGGAAGCTCGTACATTGATGCTTTCTAGCCATAATATTTTGTCCACTAAGGATGGTAAGCCAGTAGCAGTACCTTCTCAAGATATGATCTTAGGTACATACTATCTAACAGTTGTACGCGAAGATACTCGTGATAAAGCAAAAACATTTGCTACCTATGATGAAGTTATGCTTGCCTATGAGTCTCATATCATTGGTTTGCAAGATATTCTTTATATCCGTTTACCTGATCATGGCCGTGTAGAAACAACAGCAGGTCGCTTGATCTTCAACAATGCTTTATTCCCAGAATTGTGGCAATACGAGAAACGTGAAGATGGCACTTACTCTTTAGGTAAGGTTATGGATAAGAAAACAGTTGGTAAATTGGTTGATCAATGTTTCCAATTGTTTGGTAATGAAAAAACAGCAGAACTATTGGACCGCATCAAGTCCTTGGGTTACTCCTTCGCTCGTCGCGCAGGTATGACTGTAGCTATTGCTGATATTAAAGTACCAGAAGTTAAAACTAGCTTGTTAGATACAGCGGAACAAGAGGTAGAAAAAGTATCTCGTATGTACCGCCGTGGTCTTATTACAGAGGAAGAACGTTACCGTAAAACTATCCAATTATGGACAAAGGCAACAGAAGATGTTACCGATGCGATGATGGATAATATGGCGTGCGATAAAGACGGCTTTAACCCTGTTTACATGATGGCTATCTCTGGTGCCCGCGGTAATAAACAACAAATTCGTCAGCTTGCTGGTATGCGTGGTTTGATGGCCGATCCATCTGGTCGTATCATCGACTTACCAATCAAAGCAAACTTTAAAGAAGGTTTGACTGTATTGGATTACTTTACATCCTCTCATGGTGCGCGTAAAGGTTTGGCCGATACAGCGCTTCGTACAGCTGACTCTGGTTACTTGACACGTCGTCTTGTTGACGTATCTCAAGATGTAATCGTTCGTGAGGACGATTGTGACGTTGTAGGTATCGATCTCGTTCGTGAACGTGCTCGTTTGGCTACATCTCCACGTCAAGCATTAGAATTGCTTAAGGATAAACTCATTGGTCGCGTTTTAGATAAAGATGTTGTGAATGCTGAAACAGGGGAACTTGTTGTACCAGCTGAAACTATCTTGGATGAACAATGCTTGGCAGATATTGCTGAAGCTGGTGTTACATCTATCGCATTGCGCGGTGCACATTTGGGCTCTGATAGCGATATTAATCATACTAACTTGGTTCAAAAAATTATTCTTGGTGAAAGCGACGATAGTATTCGTGCAACATTGAAAGAAACTATGGTTCAAAATATGTTGAACAAGGATACTGTACAAGCAATCGTTGACAGCGAAGGGGTAGAAATCTTCCCAGCTGATACACGTCTTACTGAAGAAGGCATCGAAGCTATCCTTAACTCCGATGTAAAAGAAGTACAAGTGCGGAACAATGAAATCCATGGTATTGAAGTGGAAGCTATCGTTGAAGGCACTGGTGTTATCGAGCCATTAAAAGACCGTATCGTAGGTCGTATTGCAGCTGAAGAATTAGTTAACAAAGAAACTGGCGAAGTCATCGTTCCTCTTAATAGTGAAATCACAGAGGCGTTAGCTGATGAAGTTGTAAAACATTATGAAACAGTAAAAATCCGTTCCGTATTGACTTGCCGTAGCCCATATGGTGTATGTCGCAAGTGTTATGGTCGTGATCTAGGAACTGGCAACCAAGTTCAAGTTGGTGAAGCGGTAGGTATCATTGCAGCACAATCCATCGGTGAACCGGGTACTCAGTTGACAATGCGTACATTCCATACTGGTGGTGTCGCAGGTGACGATATTACACAAGGTTTGCCACGTGTCGAAGAATTGTTCGAAGCTCGTAAACCAAAACGTAATGCTATCATTGCCGAAAACGAAGGTACAGTTCGCGTTGTACCTAATGAAGGTAAGAAAGGTACGAACACTATCTTTATCACTGGTGAAGATGGTATTGAACTTGATTACCTCATTCCTTACGGTTCGCGCATTATCGTTAAAGACGGTGACATTGTATCCTTGGGCGCTCGTTTAACAGAAGGTTCCATCAATCCTCATGACATCATGCGCGTCATGGGTACTGAAGCGACTCAACGTTATCTCGTATACGAAGTACAAAAAGTATACAAATCCCAAGGTGTAGAAATTAACGATAAACATATCGAAGTTATCGTTCGTCAAATGCTTCATAAAGTTAAAATTGAAACAGCTGGCGATGCGGATATGCTTCCAGGGGATATGGTGGACGTTAATACCTTTGACGAAGAAAACCGTCGTCTTACCCTCAATGGTCGTGAAAATGCTACAGGCAAACGCACACTATTGGGTATTACGAAAGCCGCTTTGGCAACGGACTCCTTCTTGTCCGCTGCGTCCTTCCAAGAAACAACACGTGTTCTTACCGACGCTGCTATCAAGGGTAAAATCGATCCATTATTGGGCTTGAAAGAAAACGTAATTATCGGTAAGTTGATTCCTGCTGGTACAGGTATGAGTCGTTACCGTAAGATTGAAGTTGTAAAAAATACACCTGAAATCATTGATATTACGGAAGAGGTTATGTCTGAAGATTAATTACTTTGGACCAGCCGTTAAGCTATATTAATTGTATAGACTTGTTGCATAGTTGATATTGTGCGACATAATAAAAAGGGTGCACCTGCGAGGTGCACCCTTTTGTTATAGGTATTATTGGTTTCTATTCAGATGCTTCTTCCGCGTCATGAGCCATGATGTCATAACCGACGTCATCCGATAAAGTAAGATATCGTTCGTACTGTCGAATGATATCGGTAATGATATCCTCCCGTGTCATATACTGCGCATCGTATCCGGCGCGCCCGTCACTGAAATATGTCATAGGAATTGCGTTGGTGCTTTCAGTAATGTGAGGAATGTTAGGATCTTCGATGAGATGATCCGATACCTCTTGCGTAACGAGTTTGATGCCATAGGTAAAGTTGCGCATTGATTCTTTTTCGATGGTTAACTCTACGGAGGCGTCGTTACCATTGAAATGTTTGTCAATTCTCGTAGTTAATCCGTACTCTTCGGTTAATTCTTTATTGAGCTGATACATAGCAGGCAATGCTGTTGTTTTCATAAAGGAAATAACATCTTCCGACTGCGTTTGGTTGAGTATCTTGGCAAGACCTTGTTTCCAGTTCTTGCTGTCCCAGTAGATGGATGTGGTTGAAAGTTTTGTGTTAAAGTATTGCGTATCTGTCAATAATCCTTGCCATAAGCTGTAGCACATGATAACCATCAAGGCTGCAAATGGTAAGGCGAGAATGAGCGTTACCGATTGTAGTACATTAAGCCCACCGATGCTGAGCAAACTGATGGCAAGAAAGGACATTACAGAGCCCCACATCAAGCATTGCCACTTTGGAGATGAAGTGGATTTATCATAGGCCGCAATATTATTTAACACATAAATACCTGAATCGGCAGATGTAATAAAAAATAATGCTAATACGATAATCGATAGAAGACTAGTTAAACCGGATAATGGTAAATATTCAAGGAATGCAAAGAGTAGTTGTTCTGGTTTATCGGTTAATGCACCGAGTGCACCGTTTGCTACTGTTTCATCGATATAAATTGCAGTATTACCAAAGATAGTAAACCAAACGATAGTAAAAACAGTTGGAATAATGAGTACCCCAAAGATGAACTCTCGAATAGTCCTACCTTTTGAAATACGCGCAATGAACATGCCCACAAATGGTGCCCAAGATAACCACCAAGCCCAGAATAGTATGGTCCAGCTGAAGAACCATGGACGGGTTTCTGGTGTATAGATAGATGTATAGAAGCTTTGCCCTAAAATATGTGATAGATAGTATCCAAAGTTTTCTACCATTGTATTTAATAGGAGTAATGTAGGACCTGCACAGAGTACAAAAAGCATTAAGACTAATGCAACAGATATATTAATTTCGCTGAGCAGCTTAACGCCTTTATCAATACCTGTAACAGCAGATAGAACGGCAATAGACATAATGATGATAATGATGACCGTTTGTGCGGAAAAGTCATTAGTGGAGATGATATCAATATATAGGAAACCTGCACCTAGTTGGGCCGCACCAAATCCTAAGGTGGTTACGATACCTAATAAAGTTACACAAAGTGCGATGATATCGATAATGTGCCCTCGTGGGCCATTAATCTTATCCTTCCACAGCGGATAGAAACATGAACGTAGTGATAATGGCAACTTATAGCGAAAACCAAAATACGCTAATGCTAAAGCCATAATTCCGTATACCGTCCATGCATTGATGCCCCAGTGGAAGATGGAGCGGAATAACGCTTCCTTGGCGCTAGGAGCACCATCGACTAAGCCTACAGCGGAGTGATAATGTGAGAGCGGTTCAGCAGTACCGAAGAACATGAGACCTACACCAGTACCTGCCGCAAATAACATGGCGAGCCAAGCTGTATAAGAGAATTCCGCTTCTTCATCGTCGCTACCAAGTTTGATGTCACCTAGCGAACTAAGTGCAAGAAAGATATTGAAGATAAAGAAGAGACTTATGGATAAAACATAAAACCAGCTGAAATCTTCAAATATAATATCACGAATCCCTTGGAGGATCTTTTGAGATATTTGCGGAATCAGAAGGGCACATAAGCTTAGCCCTAAGACGATAGACAAGCTACCTATAATTACAGGGGGATTAAAGTCTGAATAACGTTTAATAAGTTTAATCATATAATCTCCTTTCTTTAGTAACTTATAAATACAAATATTTGTTCTGTATTAATTTATATCATAATAAAATGGTGTTTATATTAATTTTGCATAATTGGTAAAAGAAAAAATAATAGTAAATGCATAGAATGATTATTTATACATAAAAATAATGATATATGAATAAAAAATCATTCTTCGTTTATAATTTTAGATTGAATGAAACACACGGATGGGTGTACACATAAAATACAGCTATAGAGCGGTGTGTGACATTGGAAATTGTTTGACATGGACTGCTGTAATTGATATACTTACATAGTGCCTTAGGCGAGGTATGCCTAATGGGCATAATTTCGTAAGGAGAATTAGTACAATGGACATTGCCCATCTGAAGTCGGTGAACAAAACAATCGGTGCCAAGCAAACGTTGAAACAAATTGCTAAAGGTGCTGTGAAGTACGTGTTCCTGGGTTGTGATAGTGATGAACGTGTGGTACAGCCTTTACGGATTGCTTGTGAAGAACAGGGAATACCTGTGAATGACAAACACACCATGGATGATCTCGGTCGTGCGTGTTGCATTAAGGTGCGGGCCACTGCTGTAGGTGTCCTACGTTAATCTTGGTAATATCCGATGTAACACTTTGTTATGACGGATCAATTATAAATCTCAAATTTGGAAAGGAGGTGCCCAAATGCCAACAATTAATCAGCTAGTACGCAAAGGCCGCATGAGCTTGACAAAAAAATCTACAGCTCCTGCCCTTCAAGAATCTCCACAAAAACGTGGTGTATGTACTCGTGTGTACACAGCTACTCCAAAGAAACCAAACTCCGCGCTTCGTAAAGTTGCCCGTGTACGTTTGACAAACGCTATTGAAGTAACTGCTTACATCCCAGGCATTGGTCACAATTTACAAGAACACAGTGTTGTACTTATCAGAGGCGGTCGTGTAAAAGACCTTCCAGGTGTGCGTTATCACATCGTTCGTGGTGCATTGGATACAGCTGGCGTACAAAATCGTATGCAAAGTCGTTCCAAATACGGCGCGAAAAAAGCTAAAAAATAATTTTAGCTATTAAACGAAATTAACACACATCATTATAAAGGAGGAATTGAACATGCCAAGAAAGGGCCCTGTTCCGAAACGTGATGTACTTCCAGATCCGGTGTACAACAGTAAATTAGTAACACGTTTCATTAACAAAGTTATGTACGATGGTAAAAAAGGCATTGCTGAAACTATCGTATATGATGCATTCGAAATTATTCGTTCCAAAATGGGTCAAGACCCAATGGAAGTTTTTGATCAAGCATTGAAAAATGTTATGCCTGTACTTGAAGTACGTGCTCGCCGTATCGGTGGTGCGAACTATCAAGTGCCAGTTGAAGTTCGTGCTGATCGCCGTCAAACCCTCGGTATTCGTTGGGTTGTAAATTATGCTCGTCTTCGTGGTGAACGCACTATGAAAGAACGTTTGGCAGGCGAATTGATGGACGCTTTCAACAATGCAGGCGCTGCAATCAAGAAAAAAGAAGATACTCATAAAATGGCAGAAGCTAATAAAGCATTTGCTCATTATCGTTGGTAATAAGAGGTGACAACTGTGGCAAGAGAGTTTTCCTTAGCAAAAACTCGTAATATCGGTATCATGGCTCACATCGATGCTGGTAAAACAACAACTACAGAACGTATCCTCTACTATACAGGTATCGTTCACAAGATCGGCGAAGTACATGAAGGCGCTGCTACGATGGACTGGATGGAGCAAGAGCAAGAACGTGGTATCACAATCACTTCTGCTGCAACAACTTGTCAATGGAAAGAACATCGTATCAATATCATCGATACTCCTGGTCACGTTGACTTTACTGTAGAAGTAGAACGTTCTCTACGTGTACTTGACGGTTCTGTTGCGGTGTTCAGTGCTAAAGGTGGCGTTGAACCTCAATCCGAAACAGTATGGCGTCAGGCTTCTAACTACGGCGTACCTCGTATCGCTTATGTAAATAAGATGGATACTGTAGGTGCTGACTTCTTCAACGTAGTTGACATGATGAAAGTTCGTTTGGGTGCAAATTCCGTAGCTATCCAAGTACCAATCGGTGCTGAAGATACTTTCGAAGGCATCATTGACTTGATGACTATGAAAGCGGAAATTTATAAATCCGATGACGGTAAAGAATATGAAATCACTGATATCCCTGCTGAATATCAAGAAGTAGCAGAAGCTCGTCGCGAAATGATGATCGATGCTATCGCTGAAACAGATGATGATATCATGATGAAATATTTGGAAGGCGAAGAAATTTCTGTGGAAGAATTGAAAGCGGCATTGCGTAAAGCTGTTATTGCTAACCAATTATTCCCAGTCCTTTGCGGTTCTTCCTATAAAAATAAAGGTGTTCAAATGTTATTGGATGCTGTTATCGATTACATGCCAGCTCCAATCGATATCCCACCTATTAAGGGTGTTGTTCCTGGTACTGAAGAAGAAACAACTCGTCCTTCTTCCGATGAAGAACCATTCTCTGCATTGGCATTCAAAATCATGGCTGACCCTTATGTTGGTAAATTAGCGTTCTTCCGTGTGTACTCCGGTACATTGGAATCCGGCTCCTACGTTTTCAACTCCACTAAAGGTAAAAAAGAACGTATCGGTCGTATTCTTCAAATGCACGCTAACTCCCGTAAAGAAATCGAACGCGTATATTCTGGTGACATCGCTGCGGCGGTTGGCTTAAAGGATACTACTACAGGCGACACATTATGTGATGAAAAATCTCCTGTAATCCTTGAGTCCATGGAATTCCCTGAACCAGTTATCTCTGTTGCTGTTGAACCTAAAACAAAAGCTGACCAAGAAAAAATGGGCACAGCTCTTGCTCGTTTGGCAGAAGAAGATCCTACTTTCAAAGTTCGTACTGATGAAGAAACAGGTCAAACTATTATCTCCGGTATGGGCGAACTTCACTTGGATATCATCGTTGACCGTATGAACCGTGAATTCAAAGTAGATTGTAACGTAGGTAAACCTCAAGTAGCATACCGCGAAACTATCCGTAAAGCTGTTAAGGCTGAAGGTAAATTCGTACGTCAATCTGGTGGTCGTGGTCAATATGGTCACTGCTGGTTGGAATTGATTCCTCAAGAACCAGGTGCTGGCTTCGAGTTTGAAAACAAGGTTGTAGGTGGTGCGATTCCTCGTGAATACATCGGACCTGTTGAAAGCGGTGTTAAAGAAGCTATGGAATCCGGTGTTATCGCTGGGTACCCTATGGTTGATGTTAAAGTTATCGTATTTGATGGTTCCTACCATGACGTTGACTCCAACGAAATGGCCTTCAAAATTGCTGGTTCTATGGGCTTCAAAGAAGGTGCTCGCAAAGCAGACCCTGCATTGCTTGAACCATACATGGCTGTAGAAGTAGACGTTCCTGAAGAATACATGGGCGACGTTATCGGTGACTTGAACTCTCGTCGTGGTCGCATGGACGGCATGGAAGCTCGTAATGGTTCCCAACATATCAAAGCATATGTTCCATTGAGTGAAATGTTCGGTTACGCAACTGACCTTCGTTCCAAAACGCAAGGCCGTGGTAACTACTCTATGACATTCGATCATTACGAAGAAGTTCCTAAGAAAATTGCTGAAGAAATTCAAGCAAAGAAAAACGGTTAATCTCATATTAGATTAATAGAATTACTATTTTCCTCGGAGGATAATTTAAAATGGCAAAAGAAAAATTTGAACGTACGAAACCGCATGTTAACATCGGTACAA
>NZ_QTLR01000012.1:0-26248 GCF_003602765.1 Veillonella sp. AF36-20BH | reverse complement strand
CGAAGGTGGCCATACAGTAGGCGCTGGCGTAGTAACAGAAATCGAAGGTTAATTTAACCTTTTATGCTCATCGTAGAATGCGTTGAGCACAATACATGCAGCACTCAGAGCGGCAGATAATGCCGCTCTCGTGTTGTGTTTTTAAACTATGAAGTAGAAGGTTGCCTCTGCGGAGGAGAATTTCTATGGAGCAGCCCATTCACGAAATGGACGACAGGAGGAATTATTAATAATGGCTAAACAGCAAAAAATCCGTATTCGCCTTAAGGCATACGACCACAAAGCTCTCGATCAAAGCGCTGCTAAGATCGTAGACACTGCAAAAAGAAATGGCGCTATGGTATCTGGTCCGATTCCATTGCCAACAGAAAAGAATATCTTCACAATTCTTCGTTCTGTACACGTAAACAAAGATTCTCGTGAACAATTCGAAATGCGTACACATAAACGCTTAATCGATATTCTTGAACCAAATTCGAAAACAGTAGATGCTATCACTCGTTTAGATTTACCAGCTGGTGTATCTATTGAAATAAAACTATAAGGAGGTGCGATAATGTCTAAAGCTATTTTGGGTAAAAAATTAGGAATGACACAAGTCTTCACAGCTGAAGGCCAATTAGTTCCTGTAACAGTAGTGGAAACTACCCCAAGCGTTGTAGTGCGCGTAAAGACTGTAGAAACAGACGGCTACGAAGCAGTACAAATTGGTTACGGTTCCATTAAAGAAAAACATTTAACAAAACCTGTAAAAGGTCAGTTCGACAAAGCTGGCGTAGCTCCAGTGAAATATCTTCGCGAAGTTCGCGTAGCTAATGCAGCTGACTACACAGTAGGCCAAACTCTGGCAGCTGATATCTTCGCAGAAGGTGAATTGGTGGACGTAGTGGGTACAGGTAAAGGTAAGGGTTTTGCTGGCACAATTAAACGCCATAACTTCTCCCGTGGTCCTGAAACTCATGGCTCCAAATCTCACCGTGAACCTGGTTCCATCGGTCCTATGATCTCCGGTGGCGGCGGTAAGGTATACAAAGGTAAAAAACTCCCTGGACAAATGGGTGGTTACAGAGTTACCGTACAACGCTTATCCGTTGTGAAAGTTGATGCTGAACGTAACCTTTTATTGGTTAAAGGTGGTATCCCAGGCGCTAAAGGTAGCTTGGTTATGGTTCGCAACACGGTTAAACCTGTTAAATAATCATTTGTCGAAAGGAGGATTATGTAATGCCTACAGTAGCAACATATAATCAATCCGGCGTTAAAGTCGGTGAAATACAGTTAAACGATGCAGTATTCGGCGTTGAAGTTAACGAAGCCGTAATGCATCAAGCCGTAGTTCGTCAATTGTCTAACGAACGTCTCGGCACACATGCAACAAAAACTAGAGGTATGGTTCGTGGCGGTGGCCGCAAACCTTGGAAACAAAAAGGTACTGGCCGTGCTCGTGCAGGCTCCAGCCGCTCCCCAATCTGGATCGGTGGCGGTACTACATTTGGCCCACAACCTCGCAGCTATTACAAAGCTATGCCTCGTAAGGCTAGACGTTTAGCAGTTAAATCTGCTCTTAGCGATAAAGTGAATAATAGCGAATTATACGTTTTGGAAGAAATCACATTAGCAGCTCCTAAAACAAAAGAAGTGTTGAACATTATTAACAGCTTCAACGTTGGTGATGCAAAAGTATTGTTCATCACTGAAGGTGATGTAAATGTTGAACGTTCCGCTCGTAACATCCAAGGTGTTAAAGCTTTGGCTTGCGAAGGTATGAACATTTTCGATCTTCTTCATTACGATAAGCTCTTCATTACTAAAGGCGCTGTCGCAAAAATCGAGGAGGTGCTCGGATAATGCAATTACATGATGTACTAATCCGCCCGGTTATTACCGAAAAATCCACTATGCTTATGGAAGAAGGCAAATACACTTTCCGTGTGCCTTTGACTGCAAATAAAGTGCAAATCCGTCAAGCAGTTGAAAAAATCTTCAATGTAAAAGTAGAAAAAGTAGCTACTATTCGTGTTTTAGGTAAGACTAAACGCATGGGTCGTACACAAGGTAAACGTAGCGATTACAAAAAAGCTATCGTAACCTTAAAAGCTGGCGAATCCATTGAATTCTTTGAAGGTGTCTAAGAGTCTAGTTGTAAGGAGGCCCACTAATGGCAATTAAATCATTTAAACCGTACTCCGCTGGTCGCCGGTTTATGACAGTATCCGCCTTCGACGAAATCACAGCAAGCAAACCAGAAAAATCCTTGCTCGCTAAGATTTCTCAAAAAGGTGGTCGTAACAATACTGGTAAAATGACAGTTCGTCACCAAGGTGGCGGTCACAAACGTCAATACCGTATTATTGACTTCAAACGTACTAAAGATAATATTCCAGCTAAAGTAGCAACAATCGAGTATGATCCTAACCGTTCTTCTCGCATCGCTTTGCTTAACTACGCTGATGGTGAAAAACGCTATATTTTAGCTCCTAACGGTCTAAAAGTTGGTGACGTTGTATTCTCCGGTCCTGAGTCCGATATTAAACCTGGTAACTGCTTACCATTGGCTAATATTCCAGACGGTACACAAATCCACAATATCGAATTGAAAATCGGTAAAGGTGGTCAAATCGTTCGTTCCGCTGGTACATCTGCTCAATTGATGGGTAAAGATAATGGCTACGCTATACTTCGTTTACCATCTGGTGAAATGCGTCGTGTTCGTCAAGAGTGCCGTGCAACAATTGGTGTTGTTGGTAACGCTGACCACAGCAACCTTGTAATCGGTAAAGCTGGTCGTCATCGTTGGATGGGTGTTCGCCCTGGCAACCGTGGTGTTGTAATGAACCCTTGTGACCATCCACATGGTGGTGGTGAAGGTAAATCTCCTGTTGGTCGTAAACATCCTGTTACACCTTGGGGCAAACCAGCACATGGTGTTAAAACTCGCGACAAGAAAAAAGCTTCTAACAGCTTAATCATTAAACGTCGTACAAAATAGGATAAAGGAAAGGAGATAAAATAGTGTCCAGATCTATTAAAAAAGGCCCTTTCGTAGCAGATCATTTGCTTAAGAAAGTTGAAGCTTTAAACGAAACTAACGAAAAGAAAGTTGTAAAAACCTGGTCCCGTGCCTCTACTATTATCCCAAGTTTTGTAGGCCACACAATTGCTGTGCATGATGGTCGCAAACATGTACCTGTATTCATTACAGAAGATATGGTAGGTCATAAATTAGGTGAGTTCGCTCCTACACGTACTTATAGAGGTCATGGTAAGGACGAAAAATCTACAGGCAAAAAATAGGAGGAAATAATACATGGAAGCAAAAGCAATCGCTAGACATATCCGAATCGCGCCTCGTAAAATCCGTATCGTTGCAGATTTAGTGCGCGGTAAAAACATCGGCGAAGCATTTGCCATCTTGAAGTTCACTCCGAAAGTTGGCGCTGATGTAGTAGAAAAAGTTATGCGTTCTGCAATCGCAAACGCTGAACATAATTTCGATATGAATGTTGACAATCTTTACGTATCCGAGATCTTCGTTGATCAAGGCCCTACATTAAAACGCATTCATCCTCGTTCCCGTGGTCAAGCTTTCAAAATTTTGAAACGTACTAGCCACGTAACAGTAGTAGTTAAAGAAAGAGCTTAAGAAGGAGGGAAACAGAGTGGGTCAAAAAGTTAATCCACACGGTTTGCGTGTCGGTATCGTAAAAGATTGGGACGCAAAATGGTATGCAGATAAAGATTTCGCTGCTAATCTTCATGAAGACGTAAAAATTCGTAACTTCTTGAAAGAAACCCTTTTCATTGCTGGTATTTCCCGCATTGAAATCGAGCGTACAAATAAACGTATTAAATTGACTATCCACACTGCGAAACCAGGTATGGTTATCGGTCGTGGTGGTGCTGGTATCGAAGATATCAAAAAAGCAATGACTCGTTTCACTGATAAACAAGTGGATGTTAACATTGCAGAAATTAAACAAGCAGATATGGATGCAACATTAGTTGCTGAAAACATTGCGGGCCAATTGGAACGTCGTATCGGCTTCCGCCGTGCAATGAAACAAGCTGTAGGTCGTACAATGCGCTTAGGTGCAAAAGGTATCAAAATAATGGTAAGCGGTCGTCTTGGCGGTGCTGAAATCGCTCGTAGCGAATCCTACCGTGAAGGTTCTATTCCTTTGCATACACTTCGTGCAGACATTGACTACGGTACTGCTGAAGCTCATACAACATATGGTTGTATCGGCATTAAAGTATGGATTTACAAAGGTGAGGTTTTGCCAGAAGCAAAACAAGCACCTGCTAAGAAGGAAGAAGGTGGCAAGTAATGCTTATTCCAAAGCGCGTAAAACATCGTAAGCAATTCCGCGGCCGTATGAAAGGTCGTGCTATGCGCGGTAATACAGTGTCTCATGGTGAGTTCGGCTTGGTAGCATGCGAACCATCTTGGATCACTAACCGTCAAATCGAAGCTGCCCGTATTGCTATGACTCGTTATATCAAACGTGGTGGTAAAGTATGGATTAAAATTTTCCCTGACAAACCAATCACAGCTAAACCAGCTGGTACTCGTATGGGTTCCGGTAAAGGTTCTCCTGAATACTGGGTAGCAGTGGTTAAACCAGGTCGTGTAATGTTTGAAATGGACGGTGTGCCAGAAGCTACAGCTCGTGAAGCTATGCGTCTTGCAAGCCATAAACTTCCAATCAAATGCAAATTTGTTGTTAAGGGTAAAGAATTGGGTGGTGACGTAAATGAAGGTTAATGACATTCGCAATATGAGCGCTGCCGAAATGGAACAAAAAGTTTCCGGTCTTAAGGAAGAGTTATTTAACCTCCGTTTTCAGCTTGCAACAGGTCAATTAGAGAATCCTATGCGCATTCGTGAAGTTAAGAAGACAATCGCTCGTATTAAAACTGTACAACGTGAAGTTGAACTTAAATCTGAAAACGCATAATAACAGATTTGTTAAAGTTTGAAAAGGAGGCTTAAAATCGTGGCAGAAGAAAGAAACGTACGTAAAGTCCGCGTAGGTAAAGTTGTTAGCGACAAAATGGACAAAACTGTTGTTGTTGCTGTTGAACGTAAAGTACCTCACGCATTATATAACAAGCCAATGGTTAGCACAAAACGCTTCAAAGCTCATGATGAAAATAATGAGTGTCAAATTGGCGATACAGTTAAAATTGTAGAAACTCGTCCACTTTCTAAAGATAAATGTTGGAGAGTTGTTGAAATTCTTGAAAGACAAAAATAAGAGTGATGTAAGGAGGAATAGACGATGATCCAGCAACAAACAATTTTGAATGTTGCCGACAACACTGGTGCTAAACGTATTATGTGCATCCAAGTCATGGGCGGTTCTTATCGCAAATTCGGCAATATCGGTGACGTAATCGTTGCTTCTGTAAAAGATGCATCACCCGGTGGCGTTGTCAAGAAAGGCGACGTAGTTAAAGCTGTTATTGTTCGTTCTAAAAAAGGTATCCGCCGTCAAGACGGTTCCTATATTCGTTTCGATGAAAACGCAGCAGTAGTTATTAAAGATGACAAGACCCCTCGTGGTACTCGTATCTTTGGACCTGTAGCTAGAGAACTTCGTGAAAAAGACTTCATGAAAATCGTTTCTTTGGCTCCAGAAGTATTATAAGAAGGAGGAACGCAGCATATGGCTAAGCTACAAATCAAAAAAGGCGATACAGTTGTTGTTATCTCCGGTAAAGATAAAGGTAAGCAAGGTACAGTTATTGCAACTGAACCTAAAAAAGAACGCGTATTTGTTGAAGGCGTTAACACTGTAAAACGTCACACAAAACCTTCCCAAGCTAACCCACAAGGCGGCATCGTTACTAAAGAAGCTGGCATTCATGTTTCTAACGTAATGGTTGTCGACCCAGAAACTAAAACAGCTACTCGTATCAAAAAGGTAGAAGGCAAGGACGGTAAATTCGTTCGCGCTACTGTTAAATCCGGTACAGTACTTAAATAATCAGGAAAGGAGGAGCTACATAAATGTCTCGTTTGTTTGAACAATACAACTCTGAAATCAAAAAGAGTATGCAAGAAAAATTCCAATACGGCAATGTAATGGAAATTCCTAAATTGGAAAAAATCGTTATCAACATCGGCGTAGGTGATGCAGTAGGCAATGCAAAAGCATTGGAAGCAGCAGTTAATGATTTGACTATCATTGCTGGTCAAAAACCTGTCATCACAAAAGCTAAAAAATCCATTGCGAACTTCAAAGTTCGTGAAGGCATGGCGTTGGGTACAAAAGTTACTCTTCGTGGCGAACGCATGTATGAATTCCTTGATAGATTGATCAATGCGGCATTACCTCGTGTACGTGACTTCCGCGGTATCAGCGCTACTGCATTCGATGGCCGTGGTAACTACGCTTTGGGTCTTAAAGAACAGCTCATCTTCCCTGAAATCGAATATGATCAGGTAGAACGTGTTACTGGTATGGACATCATTATCGTAACAAGTGCTAAGACAGATGAAGAAGCTCGTGAATTGTTGACTCAATTCGGTATGCCTTTTGAAAAATAATAGGAGGAACATATAGATGGCTAAAAAATCTATGATTGAACGCGAAAAGAAACGCGCTAAAATCGTTGAAAAATATGCAGCTAAACGTGAAGCGTTAAAAGCAGCAGGTGATTATGAAGGCTTATCCAAATTACCAGCAAATGCATCCCCAACACGCTTGCACAACCGTTGCAACTTAACTGGTCGTCCTCACGGCTATATGCGTAAATTCGGTATCAGCCGTATTGCGTTCCGTGAATTGGCGTACAAAGGACAAATTCCTGGTGTTAAAAAAGCCAGCTGGTAATATTAGACGAGAGGAGGTTTTTAGATTATGGTAATGACCGATCCTATCGCGGATATGCTTACGCGCATCCGTAATGCAAACGCTGCACTTCATGAAACGGTAAACATTCCTGCATCTAGAATGAAAGCAGCCGTTCTTGACATCCTTTTACAAGAAGGCTTTGTAAAGAACGTTGAAAAAGAAGAAAACACTTTAAAAGTAACTTTGAAATATGGTTCCAATAACGAGAAAGTTATTACAGGAATTAAACGTATTTCCAAACCAGGTTTACGTGTTTACGCGAAAAAGGAAGAACTTCCTCGTGTACTTGGTGGTTTGGGTATCGCAGTTATTTCTACGTCCAAAGGCGTTATGAGCGACAAACAAGCTCGTAAAGAAGGTCTTGGTGGCGAAGTAATCGCATACGTTTGGTAATAGTAGCAATAGGAGGTAGAAATAATGTCACGTATCGGTAGAATGCCTATCGAGATCCCTGCAGGCGTTACTGTTACATATGATAACCATCATATGAACGTAAAAGGCCCTAAAGGTGAATTATCTCGCGATTTGCATCCAGATATGAATATCACTGTAGAAGGTAACACAATCACAGTAACTCGTCCTTCCGACGATAAAAACCATCGTTCCCTTCACGGTTTGACTCGCGCTCTTGTTGCTAATATGGTAACAGGCGTATCTGAAGGATTTACAAAAACTCTTGAAATCAACGGTGTTGGTTACAGAGCGGCTAAACAAGGCAATAAATTAGCTCTTACACTTGGCTTCTCTCATCCAGTAGAAATGGAAGCTCCAGCTGGTATTACAATCGATGTTCCAGCTCCTAACAAAATCGTTGTGTCTGGTGCAGACAAAGAAGTTGTAGGTGCAGTAGCAGCTGATATCCGTAAATGGAGAAAACCTGAACCTTACAAAGGTAAAGGTATCCGCTATGAAGGCGAAGTTGTTCGTCGCAAAGCTGGTAAAGCTGGTGCAAAAGGTAAATAGTAATATCATCTATATGAATGAAAGGAGTGAATATCTTGCCTCGTAAATCTAGTAGAAATATCGCTCGAGCAAAACGTCATCTTCGTATCCGTCGCCACATCTCTGGTACGGCAACTTGCCCACGTTTGAACGTTTACCGTTCTTTGAGCAACATTTACGCACAAGTAATCGATGACGTAGCAGGTACAACTTTGGTTGCTGCTAGCTCTTTAGATAAAGATTTGAACTTATCCTATGGTGGTAACGTAGCTGCTGCTAAAGCTGTTGGTGAAGCAGTTGCTAAAAAAGCTATCGCTAAAGGCATTGACACTGTAGTGTTTGACCGTGGTGGTTACATTTACCACGGCCGCGTAGCAGCCCTTGCAGAAGGTGCTCGTGAAGCAGGCTTAAAATTCTAAGAAGGAGGAACTATAGACATGGCGAGAATTGACTACACCAGTCTTGATCTTAAAGAAAGAGTAGTATTCATCAACCGCGTAGCCAAAGTAGTTAAAGGCGGTCGTCGTTTTTCCTTCAGCGCTCTTGTAGTTGTTGGTGATGGCAACGGTTATGTAGGCGTTGGCTTAGGTAAAGCAGCGGAAGTACCAGAAGCAATTCGCAAAGGTATCGATGATGCTAAGAAAAATATTGTAAACGTAGCTATTAAAAATGGTACAATCCCTCACAGCGTAACAGGCGTATTCGGTGCAGGCCGCGTATTCTTGAAACCAGCTGCTGAAGGTACTGGCGTTATCGCTGGTGGCCCTGTTCGTGCCGTATTGGAATTAGTAGGTGTTCGTAACATCTTGACTAAATCTTTGGGCTCTTCTAACCCTAACAATATGGTTCGCGCTACAATCGAAGGTTTGAAAGATTTGAAACGCGCTAGCGAAGTTGCTGAGCTTCGTGGTAAAACCGTTGAAGAAATCTATAACGCGTAATAAGGAGACAAGAAATGGCACAAGTTAAAGTAACATTAACAAGAAGCTTAATCGGTCGTCCTGAAGATCAACGCGCGACAGTTAAAGCTTTGGGCTTGAAAAAAACTAATTCTCAAGTCGTAAAAGAAGTAACACCTCAAATCGAAGGTATGCTTCATAAAGTTAGACATTTAGTAAAAGTTGAAGAAGTTTAATACTGATAAGGAGGTGCACTGAATGAAACTTCATGAATTACAACCAGCAGCTGGTTCTAAAAAAACTCGTACTCGTGTAGGCCGTGGTTTAGGTTCTGGCTTGGGTAAAACATCTGGTCGTGGTCAAAAAGGTCAAAACTCCCGTTCTGGCGGTGGCGTTCGCTCCGGTTTTGAAGGCGGCCAAATGCCTCTTTATCGTCGTTTACCAAAACGTGGTTTCAACAACAGCGTTTTTGCTAAACAATATGCTGAAGTTAACGTAGCACAATTAAATCGCTTTGAAGATGGTGCAACAGTTGATCCAGTAGCTCTTATTGAAGCTGGCATTTTGAAAAATGTACGCGATGGTATTCGTATTTTAGGTAACGGTACATTGGAAACTAAAAACTTGACTGTTATCGCTAATGGCTTCACTAAAGCTGCTGAAGAAAAAATCACAGCAGCAGGCGGAAAAGTTGAGGTGATCTAGGGTGCTAGATAGCCTCTCGAACATCTTTAAGATTACTGAGTTACGTAACAAGATCTTGTACACATTGATGATGTTTGCTGTGTTTAGAGCTGGCATTCACATCCCAGTACCAGGTGTAGATGCATCTGTTATTGAATCCTTGTTTACATCCGGTAACCTATTTGGTCTATTAGACTTGTTTGCTGGTGGTGCGCTAAGTAAGTTCTCTATCTTTGCGATGAGTATTACCCCTTACATTAATGCTTCCATCATCATGCAACTGCTTCAGTCTGTAGTTCCTCAGTTTGAAGCATGGAGTAAAGATGGTGAAGACGGGCGTAAGAAAATAGCGAAGGTAACTCGTTATGGCACCGTAGTCCTTGGCTTTGTACAAGCCGCTGGTATGGCATTTGCTCTTAGAGCAAATAACGCTTTGGTAAATAATGATTTCCTTAGCGTATTTGTTGTGGCCATCATCCTCACAGCAGGCACATGTTTATTGATGTGGATTGGTGAGCAAATCACAGCATATGGTATAGGTAATGGTATTTCCTTGATCATCTTTGCTGGTATCGTAGCTCGATTGCCAGATGGTCTCGAAACTATTTATCAATATATCCAAAACGGAACCATTAACATGTTCCAAGCATTCTTATTTGCTGTAATTGCACTTGCGATGATCGCTGTCGTAGTGGCAGTTACACAAGGCCAACGTCGCATTCCTATCCAATACGCAAAACGCGTAGTAGGGCGTAAAATGTACGGTGGTCACTCTACATTCTTGCCGTTGAAAGTCAATCAGGCAGGTGTAATCCCAATTATCTTTGCGTCATCTGTGTTGATGTTCCCTGTAACAATTGCACAATTTATTGACAATGAATTTGTTCATAAAGTTGCTGATTTATTTACATGGGGGACGCCGTTACAAACGGCATTGTATGCGATATTGATCTTTATCTTTACGTATTTCTATACTGCAATCTCTATCAACATTACAGATATGGCAGATAATATGAAAAAATACGGTGGTTTTATCCCAGGTATTCGTGCGGGTAAACCAACTGCTGATTATGTGGATAACGTGATGACCAAGATCACTTTGGCTGGCGCTGTATTCTTAGCTGTCGTTGCTATTATACCGAATTTCCTCGGTAGTATAACCGGCGTCCAAGGCGTATACTTTGGTGGTACGGCTCTTCTCATCGTTGTAGGTGTAGCACTTGATACAATGCAACAAATTGAGTCGCTCATGGTAACACGCCACTATAAAGGCTTTGTGAAATAGGAGGGAAACAATATGTATATTCTATTAATGGGACCTCCTGGTGCTGGTAAAGGCACTCAGGCAGCTCGACTTATTGAAAAATACGGTATTCCCCAAATTTCAACAGGTGATATGTTCCGCGCTGCGATTAAGAACGAAACACCTCTTGGAGTTGAGGCTAAGAAATACATCGATGCTGGTCAATTGGTACCAGACAGTGTAACTGTTGGTATCGTACGTGATCGCTTGGTGAAAGATGACTGCAAATCTGGATTTATTCTTGATGGATTCCCAAGAACTACAGCACAAGCTGTGTCCTTGGATGCAATCCTTAAAGAATTAGGAATTTCTTTGGACGCTGTACTTAACTTAAATGTTCCTTCCGAGGAATTGGTTAAACGTATTAGCGAACGAGCTGTTCTAGAAAATCGTGCTGATGATAACCCTGAAACAGTACAGAAACGTCTAGCTGTGTACGAAGAATCTACTAAACCATTAATTGATTACTATCGCAATAGCGGATTGTATCAAGAAATCAATGGTTTACAAGATGTAGACGCAGTATTTGCTGACATCATTAAGGCGTTGGAGAAATAATCTATGATTATTTTAAAATCGCCCCATGAGATTGAATGTATCCGCAAGGCAAGTAAGCTTACAGCAGACACGTTGTCCTTGTTAGTAAAAAAGGCTAAACCTGGCATCACGACGCTTGAGTTAGATACAATTGCCGAAGAATATATTCGCAGCCACGGTGGTATACCAAGTTGTAAAGGGTACTATGGATTCCCCGCTACAATCTGTGCTTCTATTAACGAAGAAGTCGTTCATGGTATTCCGAGCGCTAAGCGTAAGCTTAAAAACGGCGATGTCCTCAGTATTGATCTAGTATCATCTATTGATGGATATCACGGCGATTCGGCTGTGACGATTCCTATTGGTCCCGTCAAACCCGATGTGATGAAATTGTTAAAAGTTACAGAGGAAAGTCTGTTCAAGGGAATTGAACAAGTGAAAGTCGGTAACCGTATTGGTGCTATCGGTCACGCTGTTCAAACGTATTGTGAGAAACATGGTTACGGTGTCGTACGCGACTTCGTAGGTCATGGTTTAGGCCGCGAAATGCATGAAGATCCGCAAATACCAAACTATGGTAGTCCTGAACAAGGACCTCTTATGAAACCAGGTATGGTATTGTGTATTGAACCGATGATAACTCTAGGGACACATCGTGTTCGTGTATTAGGGGATGACTGGACAGCAGTTACAGTAGATGGTAAACCTGCTGCTCATTTCGAACATACAGTGGTTGTTACAGAAAACGGCCCTGAAATATTAACTATGCGGGAAGAACCGCGGTTAATTAAATAAACAGGTAACCGGAGGAAAAGATATGTCAAAAGAAGACGTTATTGAGGTGGAAGGTACGGTCGTTGAGGCATTACCGAATGCCATGTTCCAAGTTGAATTGGAAAATGGTCATATCGTATTGGCTCATGTGTCAGGCAAAATGCGTATGAATTTTATCCGTATTCTTCCTGGTGATAAAGTTACTATGGAACTGACACCGTATGACTTAAATCGTGGTCGCATCACCTATCGCTTTAAATAAGCATAGGGTCCACAAAGGAGGTACTAATGAAGGTTCAACCATCAGTTAAAAAGATATGCGAAAAATGTAAAATCATTAAACGCAAAGGCCGTGTAATGGTTATTTGCGAAAATCCAAAACATAAACAAAAACAAGGATAATCTGATAGGAGGTGGATGATTAGATGGCACGTATCGCCGGTGTAGATTTACCTCGTGATAAACGAGTGGAAATTGGTTTAACTTATATTTATGGTATTGGTCCAACTTTAGCATCTGAAATTATTGCTAAAACTGGCATCAATCCTGACACACGCGTTCGCGATCTTTCTGAAGATGAAGTAGCGAAAATCCGTGAATTGTTAGATGCTGATTACAAAGTAGAAGGTGACCTTCGTCGTGAAGAAGCTCTTAACATTAAACGCTTAATTGAAATCAACTCCTATCGAGGCAAACGTCATCGTATGGGTTTACCACTTCGTGGTCAACGTACTAAAACGAATGCACGTACTCGCAAAGGTCCTAGAAAAGCAATTGCTGGTAAAAAGAAATAAGATAAAGGAGGGATAAAGCGTGGCTAAAAAAGTTGTTAGAACTAAAAGAAAAGAAAAGAAACATATTGAATCCGGTGCGGCTCATATTCGTTCTACATTCAATAACACTATCGTAACTTTGACAGATACAAACGGTAATGCGTTGTCTTGGGCTTCCGCTGGTGGCTTGGGCTTCCGTGGTTCTCGTAAATCCACCCCATTTGCTGCTCAAATGGCTGCTGAACAAGCTGCTAAAGCTGCAATGGAACATGGTCTTCGCACTGTTGAAGTATTCGTAAAAGGTCCTGGATCCGGCCGTGAAGCTGCAATCCGTGCTTTACAAGCTGCAGGTCTTGAAGTTACTTCCATTAAAGACGTAACTCCAATTCCTCACAATGGTTGTCGCCCTCCAAAACGCCGTCGTGTATAATTTATAGTGACCGATATGATACGGTGCTATAATTAACTATGAACGTGTGTTATATAGGAGGATGTTCCTGATGAGCGAAGAAAAGAAACTTAAAATCGAGAAAGTGGACATCGCCGATGGCGGTCGTTATGGTAAGTTCGTATGTGAACCATTAGATCGTGGTTATGGGATCACTCTCGGTAATAGCTTACGCAGAATTTTGCTTTCATCCTTGGATGGGGCAGCTATCACCTCTATCAAAATTGATGGAGTTCTTCATGAATTCTCTACTATTCCTGGTATTCGCGAAGACGTTACGGATATCATCCTTAACTTAAAGCAATTGTGCATCAAAGTTGAAGAAGAAGCACAATTACCTTTGGAAGTTCATTTTGACTTCCAAAAGGATGGAATATTGACAGCTGCTGATTTGGCTGAACAATTCCCACCAGAGGTAGAAGTATTGAATCCTGAACTCGTGATTGCGACAATGGATGAGACAGCTCATCTCGTAATGGACGTAGTAATCGAACGAGGTAAAGGCTATGTTCCTTCAACGAAGAATAAAAAAGATACTGATGTTATTGGTTGTATTCCAATCGATTCCATCTTCTCTCCAATTCTTCGTGCTAAATACGAAGTGAGTGATGTTCGTGTAGGCAATGAAATGGACTTCGACAAACTTACATTAGAAGTTTGGACTGATGGCTCCATTACTGCTGCTGATGCAGTGGCAAAATCTGCTGCCATTATGATTGGTTATTTAGGGAACTTCACTAAATTAGCGCATTCTGCAGATGTAGTAGATGTAAACACTGGTGAAGGCGGTATCGTTATAGATCCAGTAGGTTCCGATAATGAAGAACCAGCTGTAGATGACGGCCCAGCAAAGATTTCCATCGACGAGTTGGAACTCTCTGTTCGTGCGTATAACTGCTTGAAACGTGCTGGCATTAATACAATTGCAGACTTGCTAGACAAAACCATTGATGACTTAGGAAAAGTTCGCAACTTAGGTAAAAAATCTATCGATGAAATTGAGGAAAAACTCAATAATCATCCAGGTGGTTTTCAACTTAAACAAAAAGGCGAATAAGGAGGAAGACGAATGTACAGAAAATTAGGCCGCGACAGCTCCGCTCGTAAAGCGTTGTTCCGTAGCATGTTAACATCTTTCTTCCAATATGAGCGTATTGAAACAACTGAAGCTAAAGCGAAAGAACTTCGTTCTTTAGCTGATCAAATGGTAACTTTGGCTAAACGTGGTGATCTTCATGCACGTCGCCAAGTTCTTGCATACCTCATGGATGAAAGTGTAGTAAAAAAATTGTTTGATACAATTGCTCCAAAATATGCAGACCGTCAAGGTGGTTACACTCGTGTAATCAAAACTGGTCTTCGCAAAGGTGACGCTGCACCTTTGGCTATTATCGAGTTAGTTTAATCAAACTCATACGGTGTTGTAACTTATGTTGCAGCACCGTTTTTTTATTGTCAATTTTATGGTACAATCGACTAGTATAATATCGTAATATGTTAGCAGTTATCGTAAAAAATGAATATGTATTGTCAACCTTTTGCATAATATCTAAGACATTATTAAATTCAAGTTCTATTAAATAGGATAAATTAAAATATGGGGATTATGCACCACATGAGTATGATAGATGATGCAAATGGTTCTACTTTCATAGAAACGAAATTGACTAGAAAGATATGAGGTTATCCATGAATGAACAAGACATTATGATTGAGGTCAATCATATGAGTCATATTTATACTGATGAAAACGGCAATGATGTACGTGCCTTGGATGATGTGAATCTATCCATTAAGCGTGGTGAATTTGTTTGTATCATTGGAACTAATGGCAGTGGTAAAAGTACGCTTGCCAAGCATTTTAATGTGTTATTACAACCCAGTGAAGGTCATATCAATGTATGTGGCTTTGATACGCGGGATGAAGCGCATATTTGGAATATTCGCCAACATGTAGGAATGGTATTCCAAAATCCTGATAACCAAATCGTAGCGGCCGTTGTAGAGGAGGACGTTGCCTTTGGTCCAGAAAACTTAGGTATTCCTAGTGTAGAAATTAGACAACGTGTCAATGCAGCGTTAGCTGCTGTTAATATGACTGAATATAGAGAACATGGTCCCCATTTATTATCGGGCGGACAAAAACAACGTATTGCTATCGCAGGTGTATTAGCGATGAAGCCTGATTGCATCGTTCTTGATGAACCAACAGCGATGCTCGATCCAAAAGGTCGCCGCGAAGTGCTTGAAACAGTTCACAAACTCAATAAGGAAGAGGGCATTACGATTGTATATATTACGCACTTCATGGAGGAAGCTGTTACGGCAGACCGAGTTGTGGTTATGAAAAATGGTGTGAAATTACATGATGGTACGCCTCGTGAAATTTTTAGCCATGTAGATACCTTAAAAGGGCTGGGCCTCGATGTACCGGTAGCCTCTGAGATTGCTTTCAAATTGAATGCTAAAGGTTATGAAGTGGGTAAGAGTATCATTAATAATGAAGAGTTAGCAAAGGGCCTTAAAGGCTCAAAGTTAGGTAAACAATTATCCGCTATACACTCAACAGATGCTTCAAGAGGGGAGGCAACCCACTAATGGCAATCGTACTAGATAATATTACATATACCTACGGCGTGGGCACCCCTTTTGAAAAGACTGCACTTCGGGGTGTATCTCTTACCATTGAAAATGGGGAGTTTCTAGGGGTTATCGGTCATACTGGTTCCGGTAAATCCACCTTTGTACAACATCTAAATGGGCTATTACATCCTACAACTGGTACAGTTACCGTCAATGGTGTAGATATTAGCGCTTCTACAGAGGAAGCAAAAAAAATGCGTCATAAGGTGGGGATGGTATTCCAGTATCCAGAACATCAATTGTTTGAAGAAACCATCGCTCAAGATATCGCCTTTGGTCCTAAAAATTTAGGGCTTAGTGCTGATGACGTAGACGAGCGTGTGCGAGATGCGATGAAGTTCGTAGGGCTCGATTATGACACATATGCAGAACGTTCTCCATTCCATTTATCTGGTGGTCAAATGCGTCGCGTGGCTATTGCCGGCGTAGTAGCTATGGATCCAGATTTTCTCGTGCTCGATGAACCATCTGCTGGTCTTGATCCATTTGGACGGGAAGAAATCTTTGAAGAAATCATTCGACTTCATAAAGAAAAGGGTATCACTGTAATTCTTGTATCTCACAATATGGAAGATATTTCTCGCATGGCTTCTCGTCTTGTAGTACTCGATAAAGGGCGTATCGTTCTCGATGGTGAACCGATGGACATCTTTAATAATCATCGTGATGAATTACAGGCTGTCGGTGTAGATGTACCGCCAGTGTCTGTTACCATGGAATATTTGCGCGAACAAGGTCTTGATGTGTCTAATCGCGTACTATCTGTAGATGATGCGGTACAAGCAATTCTCGAAGGAGGTAACCATGTTAAATAATATTACTATTGGTCAATACTTCCCAGGAAACTCTTTCTTGCATCGCATGGATCCACGTGCAAAGATTATTGCTACTACCATATTCGTTGTAGCCATATTCTTGGCGAATTCTCCATTGGCATATGGCGTTGTAGGTGGGTTCACCATCTTTGCAATGTTGTTATCACGTTTGCCGTTACGTCTGATGTGGTCTGCTATTAAACCGCTTTGGATTATCATCGTATTTACTATGGGGATTCATATTTTTACGACACCAGGCAATCCAATTTTTCAATGGGGGATTATTAATATTACCGACCATGGCGTGGCAATGGGCCTTCAAATGGCGGCACGCTTAATCTTCTTAATCTTGTTTTCTTCTTTGTTGACCTATACTACATCACCAATTCGCTTAACTGATGGCATCGAGCACTTGCTCAATCCGTTTCGTCGCATAGGTGTTCCTGCTCATGAGCTGGCTATGATGATGACTATTGCGCTGCGGTTCATTCCTACCTTATTGGACGAGACGGATCGTATTATGAAAGCTCAATCTGCTCGTGGGGCAGACTTTGTGACAGGCTCTATCATTCAACGTGCAAAAAATATGGTGCCACTTTTAGTGCCATTATTTATTAGTGCGTTTCGACGGGCCGATGAATTAGCTATCGCTATGGAAGCACGTTGTTATAGAGGTGGCGTCAATCGTACACGTATGAAAGAATTACAAGTTACCTATGTCGATTATATTGGTGTTGGCGCTGTTATTTTGGTAACTATTGTACTTATCGCATTGTGGTGGTTAGGTCTATGAGAAACATACGGATTATAGTGGCTTATGATGGTACAGATTTAGCAGGTTATCAAAAGCAACCTAATGATAAGGGGTTAACGGTACAAGGTTGTTTGGAATATGGTTTATCACGTATTTGTAATGAACCGATCCAAATTTATGGTGCTTCTCGTACGGATGCGGGTGTGCATGCTAAATTTCAAGTTTGTACATTTCAAACGTCGGGGACTATACCAGTAGAAAATATTCCTCGTGCTATGATAGCTCATATTCCTAAGGATATAGTCGTTCTAGAAGCGGTAGAAATTCCGCTAGATTGGAAGCCACGATGGAATATATACGGTAAAGAGTATGTATATACGATTCATAATCAGCTCATTGCAGATCCTTTGACGCAGCGATATCATTGGCATGTGAAAAAGCCCTTAGATATTGATCGGATGCAGGCTGCAGGTAATGAACTATTAGGTACGCATGACTTTACAACCTTAAAGGGAACGAATTCAACCCCTGCTGATCCTGTAAAAACAATCCTGGGAATCCATGTTGAGGCAAAGGGGGCTCACGTAACGATTTCTGTGATTGGTGATGGTTTTTTATATCATATGGTCCGCAATATTGCAGGCTTACTTGTAGATATAGGTCTTGGTCGTCGCAAGGTTGAGGATATTAAAGGATATTTAGCCGCTAAAGACCGGCGTGCTATAGGGAAAACTGCACCCGCTCAAGGCTTATGTTTAGAAGAAATATTCTTCACTGAGGAGCGACAACAAGAGGTGTTACGAAATAAATATTTTAGATGATTCGAGAATAAATATTCTATATAATTTTATATAGACTCTTTTTTTGCCGTCTGAATATAAAACGATAAGCATAAATACTAAAAGGATACTACTTAAAAAGTGGTATCCTTTTTCTCTTATAATTTTTAGTTATAATACCTTAATATATACCTATTATTATGTGAAATGATACATTGTAAACCTAAAATATACATGATACAATGACGATATAAGACAGGTTCGTACTATACATACATTAAAATAGTAAGGTAGACTCTTGTCAGCAGTGTAATTTTTATCCTAAGGAGGGTGAATCTCTTGCAAAAACGTAAAGATTTTATCTGGAAAATGGGCGGCCAACAAGGTGAAGGTATCGAGAGTTGCGGCGAAATCATGGCCACAATCCTTGCTAAAGAAGGCTACTCTTTGTATAGCCAACGTTTATTTGCATCTCGCATCAAAGGTGGTCATACTACATTCGCATTGCGCGTAGCATTGGAACAAATTATGTCCATTGGTGAAGGGGTAGACTTCTTACTTTCCCTTGATCAAGAAACCGTTGATATGCACGGTTCCGAAGTACGCGATGGTGGATATATCATCTGTGATAGCAAAGTTAATCCAGACTTTTCTAAATTTGAAGGTACAAAGATTAATTGTTTATCTTTGCCTATCTCTGAAACAGCAATGAAACAAGGCTCCTTGTTGATGCGTAATATCGTAGCACTTGGAATGTCCGTAGCGCTTCTTGGTTTTGATACTAAGATGTTTAAAGATGCTATTACTGAGAAATTTGCAAAGAAATCCCAAGAGATTATAGATAAAAACTTGGCTGCTTTCGATGATGGTCATAGCCTTGTAATGGAAAAGTTAGGCGATGTTGAGATCGATACATTGCCAGCGCCTGGTAAGAAAGATCAAATGTTTTTATTAGGTAACGAAGCATGTGCTCTTGGTGCTATTGCTGCGGGCTCCCGTTTCATGGCATCATATCCTATTACGCCCGCATCCGAAGTTATGGAATACATGATTAAAACTATGGATAAGTTGGGCTCAACTGTTGTTCAAACAGAAGACGAAATCGCAGCATGTATGACAGCTATGGGTGGTGTATACGCAGGTGTTCGTGGCTTTACATGTACTTCTGGTCCAGGCCTTTCCTTGATGGCAGAATCCTTGTCTATGGCTTCCATGGCTGAATTGCCAATGGTTGTTATTGACGTTCAACGTTCTGGCCCATCCACTGGTATGGCTACAAAAGTTGAACAATCCGATATTGATGCAGCTTGCTACAATGCACATGGTGACTACTCTGGTATCGTAATTTCTCCAACATCTATTGAAGAATGTTTCTATGAAATTCAAAAAGCTTTCAACTTGGCAGAAATGTACCAATGTCCAGTTATCTTTATGCCTGACTTACAACAAGGTTTGAATAAACAATCCGTTCCTTCTTTCGATTTGAACCGCGTACCTATTAATCGAGGTAAAATGATGAAAGAAGCTGAGCTTCCTGAATTGGTACAACCTAACTATTTCAAACGCTTTGAATTGACTGAAGATGGCATTTCTCCTCGTACAATTCCAGGTATGAAAAATGGTCTATTCCTTTCCACAGGTTTAGAGCATAATGAAGAAGGTAAACCAGCAGAAGCGCCTACAATGCACGTAGCGCAAACTGATAAACGTTTCCGTAAATTGGAAACTGTAGCTGACAATTATGAACCATTCTTGAACAATGCTAAATACGATGAAGCGGATGTACTCGTTGTAGGTATGGCTTCTAGTCGTGGTGCTATCGAAGAAGCTGTTGCTGAATTCGATCAAGAAGGTGTTAAAGTTAACCATTTACAATTGCGCTTGATTAAACCATTCCCAGCAAAGCAATTACAACCGTTCTTTGATGTGGCGAAAAAAGTAGTTATTGTAGAACACAATAAAACTGGTCAATTGGCTAATTTATTTAAAATCAACATGCATAAGAAACATAAGATTTCTAGCTGCTTGAAATACGATGGTAATCCATTCACAAAAAGTTATGTGAAAAATGCGATTAAGGAGGTCCTATAATATGACAACAGCTAAAGATTACAGAAATGATATTCGTCCTAACTGGTGTCCAGGCTGTGGCCATTATGGGGTTCAAGCGGCGATTACTGACGCTGTAGTAGCGAAAAATATTCCACCAGAAAAATTAGCCGTAATTTCCGGTATTGGTTGTTCTAGCCGTATCGGTGGCTATTTCTACGCTTATGGTGCGCATACAACTCATGGCCGTGCGCTTCCTTATGCGCAAGGCGTTAAGCTTGCTAACCAAAACCTAGAAGTTATTGCATTCTCTGGTGATGGCGATGCGTTTGCTATCGGTATGGGTCACACCATTCATGCTTTCAAACGTAATGTAAACATGACATACGTAGTAATGGATAACCATGTATATGGTTTGACTAAAGGTCAAGCATCCCCTCGTTCTGACATCGGTTTTGTTACAAAAACAACTCCTCATGGTGCGTTTGAGTCTCCATTGTCCGTTTGTGAAACTGCGATTGCAGCAGGTGCTACATTTGTAGCGCAAAGCTATATGGTGAATCGTAAAGAGCTCGTTGATTTGATTCAACAAGCTATGGATCATGAGGGCTTCTCCTTCATCAATGTATTTAGCCCATGTGTTACATACAACAAACGCAATAGCTATGATTGGTTTAAAGAACATTTAGTAGCATTGCCTGAAGGTTATGACCCAACAGATCGTGCAACAGCGCTTAAAACTTTGGGTGATACTGATGGTTTGGTTACAGGCCTTATCTATCAAAATACATCTAAACCTTCCTTTGAAAAAGCAATGGCTGCAGCAAATGGCGGACCACATCCTCGTCCATTGACTGAAGATGTTGTAAAACCTGACCAAGCATTATTTGATAGTCTTTGCAATCAATTTAAATAATATTGGTATCGTACCCATTAGGTAGGATGCTGATTAAAGAAACGTGTCACCTTCGGGTGGCACGTTTTTGTATGTACTATTTTATGAAAAACTATTTAGTATATTGCTTTCTGCGATTTGTCCCATGTGGTTATATAACGTGATATAATAAGGACATTGTATGATATTCATTGCAATTGTATCGTATTCATTGCAGAGGTTTTTATGAAAGCATACGAAAAGGGGATTAGTCTATCTATCTGGACTTTGAGTTGGCCTATATTTATTGAAGTGTTCCTACAGATGCTAGTAGGTAATATAGACCAATTGATGATGAGTCACTACTCGCCTCAAGCGGTAGCAGCGGTAGCTAATGCCAATCAAATTTTAAATATCTTTATTATGCTCATCATCGTCATGAGTACAGCTACGACGATTTTGATTGCCCAATATTTAGGAGCGAGGAACCAATCCAAGCTATCAGAGGTATGTACGGTCAGCTTAATGATGAATTTTCTCTTTTCATCTATAGCGGCAGTATTCTTTATTACTTGCCATGAATGGATCTTTACATGGCTAGGTATACCACCAGAAACGATGAGTGATACGTCGATATATACTACTATCGTTGCTGCAGGGCTACCGATACAAGCGATGTATTATGCGTTAGTAGCCGTATTTAGAGGTCACTCATTAACACGTGTTACCATGTACATTGCCCTTGTAATGAATATCATTCATATTCTAACAAACTATGTATTAATCTTTGGACATGGTCCAATACCAAGCCTTGGTGTATTAGGTGTTTCTATTTCAACATGGCTATCTAAAGTGGTAGGGCTCGTGATTATTGGATATACTTTTAAGAAATTATTAACCTTAGAGGTAAACTTTAAATTCTTAAAACCATTTCCGTGGCATACGGTTAAATCTTTATTGCATATCAGTGTTCCTTCTGGTGGAGAAACATTGAGCTATCAATTATCTCAAACTACGATCATGAAAATGGTCAATATTTTGGGACTCGCAGTAATCAACACAAAGGTGTATGTATCTGTTATCGCCATGCTTTGTTATGTATACACCATAGCGCTATCCAATGCTTCACAAGTTATCGTAGGTTTCCTAATGGGCGCTAAACGCCAAGAGGAGGTTACTAGTCGTGTATGGAAGTCCATGTATTTAGCGATTGCTATTAACGTAGGTCTTGCTACATTCTTCTATGTGACTAGTGATTTTGTTGTATCTGTGTTTACTTCGGATCCGGAAATCCTAGAGTTAGCACATAATGTATTACTGGTTGAGATCTTTCTTGAGTTAGGACGTGCAGTAAATATCGTTATGGTTGGTTGTTTGCAGGCTGCCGGTGATATTCGTACGCCTATGCTAGTGGGAATCTTTGGCATGTGGTTATGCGCCGTGCCATTATCGTATCTATTTGGTATTTACTGGGGTTGGGGCCTTGTTGGTATATGGATTGCCATGGCCGCTGATGAAATCTTGCGAGGTTTATTGTTTATATATCGTTGGTATAGCGGTAAATGGAGAAACAAGCATCTTATCGAAGCTTAATTTCATTCTCCCTAATTTTGATTTACAATTAACTAAATAATAATGTAATATAACTAGCATTATATTGGAGAATAGACATTGCTAGTTTTACTTGAAAGTAGGTTTATATGAGTAAGACAGTGGGCATTATTGGCTTAGGCCTATTAGGTGGATCCTTGGCAAAGGCCTTAAAGGAATATACAGCTTATGAGGTAGTAGGCTATGCACGTCGTCAAGAGGTCTGTGATGCGGCCATTCAAGATGGTGTGGTAAAAGCTGCGTGGACTGAAGTTGAGCCATTGATTAAGAACTCAGATATCGTTGTGTTCTCCTTGCCACCTGATACAAATGCACGACTTTTTACTGAAACGGCTCATCTATTTAGACCGGGACAAGTCGTAACCGATGTATCTAGTGCGAAGGAAAATTTTGTACGAGCCGTTTATGAATCGATTCCTAAGGGGACCGTTTTCGTATCTGTCCATCCTATGGCAGGATCCGAAAAGGGTGGGTATGAAGTATCTCATAAAAACCTATTCAAAGGTATGGGCTGGATTGTGTTAGAAGATAAGGCATCTGATGTATATAGTGAAGAAGTAGCTCAAGAATTAGCTGACATGGGTCGTGCCTTAGGGTCTCGTATCGAGTTTGTCGATATTTATGCTCACGATGCATATCTGGCTATGGTTAGTCATATGCCTCACTTATTGGCCTCTATTTTAACACAAGTTTCGGGAGGCGATGAATTGGGCGAATTACGCATGAAGTTGTCTGCTGGCGGTTTCCGTGATTGCACCCGTGTTGCAGGTGGATTACCATCGATGTGGCGTGAAATTATTTATGGGAATCGTCGTAATGTCATTGAAGGGCTCACACAGGTTGAAGCAGAAATTCAACGTGTAAAAAAGATACTTTTACAAGAGGATGACGGTCAAGAATTAGAAATCTATCTTGAACGAAGTCGCGAGATTCGAGGAAAGTTACCGTATTTAACTGGTCAAATCAAGGATAATTAAAATGGCGTGGTTTTGTATCCTATAAGAGTGTAAATGTAACTGAAAAAACATGACATATATCTAGAATCGTGTATACTATATATCGATATGAGTATGTAAATATATTATGTTAAGGGAGCTTTTATGAGTTTGTTACAAGAAACTTGTGGCGCTATTACAGGTCGCAGCTTAAAGATTGAACAACATATATTTAATAGCTGGAATGCAGAATCGCCGGTGGAACTATATGGTCGTCTTGTAGATGTTGTGGCTCAATATGGGGCGGCTACGAATCAAGAGCAGGTAACCGTGCCAAAACCATGTATGATTATTGCTTCTGCGGATCATGGCGTAGCTGATATGGGTGTCAGTGCGTATCCTAAGGAAACAACTGTTGGGATGACACAAAATTATCTAATCCCTAAAGGGGCGGGTGCTAACTCCCTAGCTAATTATTGTGGGGCCCAAATGGAAGTTATCGACATGGGGATCGATGCGGATATGAGTTGGGTTCCAGGCCTTCGAAGTCATAAACTGGGGATGGGTACAAAAAACTTTGTAGAAGAGCCCGCCATGACGCGCGAACAAGCCGTGGAGGGCATCGAAACAGGGATTCGTCTAGTAAAAGAAAAAATCGATGAAGGCTTTAACGTATTTTTGGTAGGTGAAATGGGCATATCAAATACGACAGCTAGTGCCCTTATGACGGCTAAGTTTGCAGGACTTACAGCGGAAGAGGCGACGGGACGAGGAACGAATATTTCCGATGAACGACTCAAACTAAAACAGCGGATCGTTCATGATGTGCTAGAAAAATATAAGGATATTAGTAAGGATGATGCTCTTGGTATTTTATCGTCTGTAGGCGGTTTTGAATTTGCTTGTATTGTGGGTGTTATCTTAGGCGCTGCAGCAAATCATGGGTTAGTTATTATCGATGGATTTAATACATCGGCTTGTGCATTGGTGGCTAAAACATTGGCTCCAAAAGCGATGGATTATGTGATGGCTTCACATTTATCTGCTGAAAAAGCGGCCAAATCTTCCTTAGAAAATTTAGGCCTTGAAGCCTATGTAGATTTAGGCCTTTGTTTAGGTGAGGCTTCTGGTGGATCCATACAAATGGGGATGCTAGATCTTGCGGTGCATATGTATATGGCCATTACAGGAGGTAATAAATGAGAACTTTCAAAGTTGAGCCGTTAGATACACAAGCAATGGAAACATGTCGATTCCGTATTGATAATTTGACAAAGCCTATCTATAGCCTGGCTACGTTAGAAACTATAGCGGAGCATTTTGCAGGAATTTTAGGAGACCCTAAACCAAATCATTTGCGTCAAGGTGTGCTCGTTGTGGCAGCTGATCACTTGGTAGATGGACCGCAAAATGATCAACATGGTAGTGAAAGTTATGCTGCTATAAAACGCTTTAATGAGGGAAGAACAGCTACACAAGGGGCTGCAGCTAAATTAAATGCTACGGTACATGTGGTGAATGTAGGTCTAGAACAAGACACTTCTGATTTAACAAATATTGAGCAACAGGTGATTCGGAATGGGTCCCATTTCTTTGGCGTAGAACCTGCTATTTCTCGCGATGAATTAGACCGTGCTATTGAGCTTGGGTTTACTTATGCAGATAAGTTATATAGAGATGGATTACAAGTGGTGGCTATTGGCAATATAGGGGAGAGGGCCTTTCTGGACTCTCTTGTAACGACGGCGTCAATCACAGGTTGTGTCTATGAGGATATTCTCGTTCATAATGAATATGGCCCTACGATAGAGCAACGCGCTGCTCATATTCATTCTTTTGTAGATCGATTTAATATTGCTGTGGATGATTGGTCTACTATTAGTGAAAGTGAGCGCCGTGATGCAGTATTGCACTTGCTTCACATAGCGGGTGGTTTAGATATTGCATTTTTAACGGCCTTTATCTTAGGAGCTGCTAGCTATCGCATGGCTGTAGTCTTTGATAATATAGTAACTGGTGCAGCTATTTTAGCGGCGGTTACCATTGAACCGCTAGTTAAGGACTATGTGTTCCCGTCAGCTGCCTATGATGAGCCTATACATGATGAACCTATACATAAGGAACAATGTCGCTTCTTAGGGGTAAAGCCTTATTTAGACTATAAACTGCTAATTGATGAAGCCTTAGGTTCTACCATGGGCCTATCTGTTATCAATGCATCTATGCATATGCTAAATGACATGAAAACCTTCGTTGAAGCGGAGGTGAGTGTAGCCGAAGATGGGGCTGGTAAAGGTAGACAAAAGAATAAAGAATAACCCGTTTTAAAGGAGGATTGTACCATCGCCCTTTTTCTTATGTGGGCGATGGTCTTTAAACCAATATTTACTAGCATTTTATGGAAAAACCATTGACACTATATGTGTAAATTGATATTATTATATGGCAGTCAGGACGGACTTAATTCATCCTTGACGACAGATTGATAATTATGTTATAGTAATTATCGGTTCTGTATGCGGGAATAGCTCAGCGGTAGAGCACCGCCTTGCCAAGGCGGGGGTCGCG